>NZ_JBIUCS010000007.1:0-110742 GCF_044538485.1 Acinetobacter sp. ABJ_C5_2
GAATAAATAGTTGATTGGTGTTTAACCTTAGAGGTGTGGCTATGGTTTTGTTTAATAAATCGACGAATTGGTCTTATCTTGTTTTTTTAATTAAATTTGTTGTTTGAAATTTTGATTAAATTAAAATTTTATGTTTATTTTTAATTCAGGAAATTTTCTTAATATTTTAGTTTTTATTAAATGGGTGGTTTTATATTGAGAGTTTTTAAATATAAGATGGTGGGTTTATTTTTTAAATTACTCAAGAAGTTTTGGGGTTTTATTGACCATACTATTCTAATTCTACAAGGCAGTAATATAGGAGGGCGGATATTGAGTGTTAGTACAAATGCTCAATTCCTGTGTAAGAGTCAGTACAAAATATGAATTTTTATCTTAAATAAGTGTCTCAATAAATATGATGTAATGGCTACGACATGCCGTTTTCCTTGATAAACAAATGAGCCAAGGAAAGTTTTCCGAAGTCAGAGTACGCGTGCACACACGATTTTTTATGGAAAAGCTGAATTGAAGAAAGGGGGGAATAGGACGCGTTTTGCTTAAAAGATCAGCATTAATAAAAGCTTTTGTCACATTTTTTCAGTATATTGCTATTAATTTCTTTATTTATAAATTCTAAGTTTGTATGGAACAGGACCAAGCTCGCATACCTAAATATATTCCTATTCGCGATGCGATTGCCCATGATATTGAATCGGGTGTATTAGAAGCCCACGCAAAACTCCCTTCGGAAAGAGTGCTTTCTGAACAATTCCAAACTACTCGCGTGGCTGCGCGTGAAGCTTTGCTGGCTTTGGAAACCGATGGTTTGATTTATCGTTTAGATCGCCGTGGTTGGTATGTTCGCTCTCCTCGTATTATTTACCATCCGCAATCGACAAAAAACTTTAATCAATTTGTGATTGAACAAGGCTATGAACCTTCTACAGAAGTGATTTCGAGTGAACTTACGCAAGCTACTTCTTGGGATGCCAAGCATTTAAAAGTTGAAAAAGGGCATCCGATTTATTCAGTTTGGCGACGTCGTTGTATTAATGGACGACCTGTTTTGGTTGAACATTTACGTGTGAATGCCGAGCTTTTTCCCGAGTTTTTAACTCATGATCTCAAGCAATCCATTACTTTACTGATGGCAAATCAATATAACTGCCATATCACCAGAGCTGATATTAACCTCTATCCAACGGCTTTATCAGAACAGCAGGCCAAAGCACTGCATGTGAATGTTGGCGCGCTTGGTTTATATATTTGCCGTAGCAACAGAAATGAAGAAGGTGTGATTACCGATGTTGACCAAGAATATTGGCTACATGATGTTTTAGATTTACATTTCGAAGCGCGAGCATAAAAATACAATCTGGTTTAAACCAGATTAATTAAACTGTCATATAAAGCTGTTGAAATACCATCATCAAATAATTGCATTCGATGGTTTGCAGATGAAACAGTATATTCAACAGACAATTAAACTTGGCACTGTATCAGTTTTGGGTGTGGTAGTCGCTATTCAAATGGGATGTTCATCAGCAACATCAAAACAATCAGAAGAAATTACAGTCTATACGGCAGTGGAAGCCGATCAGCTTAAGCAATACCAAGAAGAATTACACAAAGCCTATCCAGAGCTAAAAGTAAAATGGGTACGTGATTCAACAGGGGTGATTACCGCTAAACTTTTGGCAGAGCAGAAAAATCCTCAAGCGGATGTGGTTTTTGGTGTGGCTTTAACTAGCTTACTGGTCATGGAAAAAAAAGACATGCTCGAGCCTTTCAAACCTGAAGGTGTGCAAAATTTAAAACCAGAATTTGTAAGTCAAAAATCTATATCAACTTGGACGGGTATGGACGCATGGGAATCTGCAATTTGTGTCAATAAAGTCGAATTAGAAAAACGTAAGCTACCGATTCCAAAAACTTGGAAAGATCTAACCAACCCAATTTATAAAAACCTGATTGTCATGCCAAACCCAGCCTCAAGTGGCACAGGCTATTTGGATGTCACGGCTTGGATGCAAATTTGGGGCGAAAAGCAGGCATGGGATTATATGCAGGCTTTAGATAAAAACATTTCACAATATCCTCACTCTGGCTCAAAACCTTGCAAGATGGCTGCACAAGGCGAAATCCCAATTGGAGTTTCTTTCGGCTATCCGGCATTTAAATTAAAAGCAGAGGGTGCGCCTTTAGAAGTGGTTTATCCAACTGAAGGTTTAGGCTGGGAAATGGAAGCCTCAGCAATTGTGAAAGGAACCAAGAAATTAAGCAGCGCACAGAAATTTATAAATTGGTCGGTAAGCAAAGCAGCAAATGAAGCCTATGCACACAACTTTTCAATGGTGGCCTATAAAGGCATTGAAAATACAACGATGAGCTTCCCGAAAAATCTTCCTCAAATGTTGGTAAAAAATGATTTCTATTGGGCGGCCGAGCAGCGTGAACGTATTTTGGCTGAATGGTCAAAGCGTTTTGAAAAGTGATCTTTTGGATAAGGGCCTCATTATGCAAATTCCTTCTTCATTGCAATCATCGCTGTTGGGTCAAAACCAAAAGGGCGAGTTAGCAGGGCATTTATTGTCGACACTAACGACCTATAAATATCCTGAACATGGCCCTTCGGTTTTAGAAGTGGTAGATATTCAAAAAAAGTTCCAACACTTTCAGGCTCTAACGCATATTAATTTAGACCTGAAAGCTGGCGAGTTCGTGAGCTTTTTGGGACCTTCTGGATGCGGTAAAACCACATTGCTACGCATTATTGCGGGTCTAGAAAAGCCTGATTATGGAAAAGTCATAAAAAAGGGCACGGACATTACCTTGTTGAGTGCTGAAAAACGTCACTGTGGCATTGTGTTTCAGAACTATGCGTTATTTCCAAACTTAAACGTCGAAGAAAATATTGCTTTCGGCTTAGACAAAAAAAAGTGGGATAAAGCACAGCGTAGTCAACGAGTTCAACAGTTATTAGAACTGATTGAATTACCCGATATTGCTAAAAAATATCCAAATCAATTGTCGGGCGGGCAACAGCAACGTGTTGCGCTTGCTCGGGCAATTGCACCGAAGCCTGATATTTTACTGTTGGATGAACCATTGTCTGCACTCGATGCTCAGGTGCGTCTAAATCTAAGACAAAAGATTCGTTCGATTCAATCACAGCTTAATTTACCAACCATTATGGTCACGCACGACCAAGAAGAAGCATTAAGCATTTCTGACCGTGTTGTTGTCATGAATCATGGGGTCATTGAGCAAATTGATACACCGCACAATATTTACTACAAGCCACAAACCCAATTCGTTGCAAAGTTTATTGGCACCATGAACTTTTTGACAGCCACTTGTTCAGTCGCCAATCAGCTCGAAGTTTTAGGTTTTATTCCCCTAAATTTAGAGCAGCAAAAACTTAAAGCAGGGCAAAGCTATAGCATTGGTTTTAGACCCGAAGCTGTCGAGTTGGTTGATGATTTTGGTAGTGATAAAGAGTCGTTGTATTTGCCAGTTAAAGTATTAAGCACTGAATTTTTAGGTGCAAAACGCCGTTTATTTTGCGCTATTCATATCGATGGAATTGAGCAGGCAAAACACCTTTTGCAAATTGAGATTGAAAATACAAAGTTCAAATCTTTGCAAGAACTCATGTTTATAAAAGTGCCTAATCAGCTCATTCATGTCTTTGACGAACAAGGGTACGCACTATGTTAAATGAAGCTGCTTCAGCGGTTTTAAAAACACAGCCGCGTCGAAAAACTGAATATTCATTAAGATCAAATATTGCTTTGGCTAGCGTTGCAATTGCTTTGACTTTAGCGATTATTGCTCCTTTAATGATGCTGTTTGAAACTGCATTTTTTGATGAAAATCAAAATTTTGTTGGTCTTGAAAATTTTTATAATTATTTTGGTAGTCCAGCTTTACTCAGCTCTGTATTTAACTCGGTGTGGGTTGCTTGTGCTGCCACTGTCATTACAGTAATGCTTGCCAGTATTTATGCTTTTGCACTCACCAATGTGAATATAAAAGGTAAAGGCTTCTTTAAACTGGTGGCTTTTTTACCCATTTTAGCGCCATCACTTTTACCTTCTTTGGCATTGGTTTATTTATTTGGTAAGCAAGGTGTGTTTAAAGCTTTGCTGGGCGATATACAAATTTATGGCCCAATCGGTATTTTAATCAGTTATTGCTTTTGGCTATTTCCAGCAATTTTGATGTTGATGATGGTGTCTTTTCGCAGTGTCGATCAGCGTTTAATTGAGGCATCTCTGTCACTGGGTAAAAATATCTGGAAGACGCATTATCACGTCACACTACCTGCAATTCGGTATGGACTCATCAGTGCAAGTCTAGTGGCTTTTATTTATGTGCTGACCGATTTCGGAATTCCGAAAGTCATTGGCGGTTCATTTAACATGATGGCGCTTGATGTCTATAAACAGATTATTGGTCAGCAAAACATGAGCATGGGTGCAGTGATTTCCATCTTCTTATTGCTACCAGCAGTGTTTGTATTTATTTTTGATCGAATACAAAGCAAACGCCATGCGCGGTTTCAGGCCTTTCAGGCTAAACCTTATGTTTCAGCATCGAATAAAAAACTTGAAGTTGTTCTAAGCATATTTTGTGGTTTGGTTTCAGGTTCGATTTTACTGATTATCTTTACTGCAGTGTTGGCTTCATTTATTCAGTCTTGGCCTTATGAGTTGTCTTTGACCTTAGCACATTACAGTTTTGAATATGTCGATGGCGGCGGTTGGGCAGCGTACTTTAACTCGGTTCGCATGGCACTTTTTAGTACGGTTTTTGGAACAGCACTGATTTTTATGGTGGCACTGTTAACCGAACGTTTTAAGGCACATCCACTTATTAAAAACTATGTACAAGCTTTGGTTTTATTGCCACTCGCTGTGCCGGGATTGGTCTTGGGTATTGCTTATATTTTGTTTTTTAACCAGCAAAGCAACCCGTTAAATGTGCTGTATGGAACCATGACCATTTTGGTGATTTCAACCATCATGCATTATTACACTGTGCCGCATCTGACTTTAACCAATGCCATTAAACAGATTCCGATACAACTCGATCAGGCAGCAGGAACTCTAGGTACATCGAAGTGGAAAACCTTTTGGAAAGTCTATTTGCCCATGTGTTTCCCAGCGCTATGCGATGTATCGGTCTATGTTTTTGTAAATGCCATGACCACTGTATCGGCTGCTATTTTCCTCTATTCACCAGACACCAGTTTAGCTGCGGTGGCTGTTTTAAATATGGATGATGCAGGAGATAGCGTTGCTGCTGTTGCCATGAGCATTTTGATTTTAACCACCTCATGTGTTGTAAAACTCATTCACTGGTTATTTACCCGAAAAATTATGGCAAGAAGTCAGCAGTGGCGTGAAAGCTCTCATTAACTAGCGTTTAGCTAAACACAATTTTTATTTAAGCGACACAAACGAAATGCTTTGTTCAACAAGGCAAGGGTTTGTTCATCCTGAATTTCGCAAATTGGAAGTCTTATGAGTAACGTACAGTTTGATTTAATTATTGTCGGTGCTGGTATTTTAGGCTTGTCCGCTGCCATACAAGCGCAAGAACAAGGCTTAAAAGTTTGTATATTCGAGAAAAATGCCAAGCCTGTGGGGGCAACTCGTCGTAATTTTGGTATGGTTGGAACATCGACTTTAACCCATCCAGAGCAACAGTGGCAAAAGTACGCGCTTGAAACACGTTCTTTTTACCAACGTATTCAAGCTGAAACCGATATTTCATTTGTTCAAAGACAAGGTGTTTATCTCGCCAATACGGCACTTGAATGGCAGGTTTTAAATGAGTTTGCCGAGCGTGCAAATAACTACCAAATTCCTGTGCATTTACGAAGTCATGATGAGCTGGTCACCCAATTTTCTTATTTAAATCCTTCGCAGCAGTTTCAAGGCGGCTTGGTTTTTGAAGAAGATTATTCGGTCGAACCACATGTGATTGGGCTGCGACTGTTGGCATATGCCGAAAGTAAAGGCGTAAAGATTTATACCAATGCTTGTGTTGTTCAAACTCAATATCAACATAGAAGCTGTCACGTTCGTTTAGCAAATGGCGAGGTATATCAGGCAAATAAAGTTTTGATCTGTCACGGTGAAATCATCGATGTTTTATATCCAGATCTATTACAAAGCTTGAATCTGAAACGTTGTGGCTTACAAATGGCGCTGACTCAACGGTTTCGCCAAAACTTAAATGCTTCTCTTTATTCAGGTTTATCCATTTCACGTTATCCAGCTTTTGAAATTTGCCCAAGTCATGCTGAGCTGGTTAAAGCATCGCAGCAGGGGCTGATCAAAGAGTTCGGCATTCATATTCTGATTAAACAAAACGAATTTGGCGAACTGATTGTGGGCGATAGCCACGAATATCATTCGATTAATGAAGCGCCTCAGTTTGAGCAGCGTGAAGAGATTAATGAGTTTATTCAAACGTACTGCCACGAAAAACTAGGGCTGACTTTACCTCCAATTCAAAAACGCTGGAATGGTTATTACCTGACCCATGAACATGAGTTGGCCTGTGTCACTGAAGCTGAAAAAAACATCTTTCTGGTGAGTGCGATTGCAGGTAAAGGCATGACCACAGGGGCCGGATTTATGAAAGAAGTTTTAATACAAAATATTTATTAGTTTGTAATCTGATTTAAACCAGATTGATGTGTATTGAAATTAACGCGAACAAGATGAGCAACATTATGAACATGCAACCACAACTCGATATGGACTTAGAGAACAAATATTTGCTTCTAACGCCAGGTCCGTTATCAACATCAGCGACAGTACGCCGTGCCATGCAAAAAGACTGGTGTACTTGGGACCAAGAATATAATTCGCTTGTACAAGATATTCGCTCTCGTCTAGTCAACTTAGCAACCAGCCAACCTGAAAAATATACGGCTGTGTTAATGCAAGGCAGTGGAAGTTTTGCTGTGGAGTCTGTGCTTGGGTCAGCTATTCCGCGTGATGGCAAAATCTTGATTATCAATAACGGCGCATACGGTGCACGTATGGTGCAAATGGCGCGTTGCCTAAATATTGAAGTTGTCGAACTGAACTACTTAGAAACCCAAACACCAGATTTACAAGAGATTGAGCGCGCTTTAGAAGATAAAACCATTAGCCATGTTGCTTGTGTGCACTGTGAAACCACCACAGGTATTTTAAATCCGATTCAAGACATTGGCCGTTTGGTGAAAGCAGCAGGAAAAATCTGGATTGTAGATGCCATGAGTTCATTTGGCGGTGTACCCATGGATATGGCTGAGCTTGAAATTGATTTTCTGATTTCAAGTGCGAATAAATGTATTCAAGGTGTTCCGGGCTTTGGTTTTATTTTGGCGAAGCGTGATTGCTTAGATGCATGTAAAGGTTTAGCTCGTTCAGTCAGCCTCGATTTATATGATCAGTGGAATATCATGGAGCAGCATAACGGCAAATGGCGTTTTACCTCGCCGACTCATGTGGTACGTGCTTTTTATCAAGCATTGCTTGAGCTTGAGGTAGAAGGTGGAGTTGCTGCACGTTATCAACGTTATTTACAAAACCAGCAAACCTTATCGAAAGGTATGCAACAGCTTGGTTTTGAGCTAGTACTCGGTGAAGAGTGCCCGCAATCACCAATTATCACCACATTCCTTTACCCGACAGTTGAAACATTTAGCTTCCAGTCATTTTATGAAACGCTAAAAAAATCGGGCTATGTGATTTATCCGGGCAAAGTCACAGATCTCAACTGCTTCCGTATTGGCAATATTGGCGAAGTTTATATTCACGACATTGAAGGACTTCTTACTGCAATTGCGAGTTACTGCAAAAGCCATCTAAATCAAGCTGTAACAGCATAATTTTTATTAAATTAAAAGGAATACATCATGACAACCAACAATACACAAATTCAGGCTGTTGTTTTTGACTGGGCTGGCACCACTGTAGATTTTGGCTCACGTGCACCCATTTTAGCTTTTATGGCGTTATTTAAAGACAACAAAGTTGAAATTACGGTTGAAGAAGCGCGTGCTCCAATGGGCTTGGAAAAACGTGACCATATTGCTGCTGTTTTAAAAATGCCACGTGTGGCAGCTGCATGGCAGGAAGTCTATGGGAAGCCTGCAACTGAAGCAGATATTGACCGTTTATATAAAGACTTTATTCCGTATCAGTTAAATTCTATTCCGAAATGTTCTGCTTTAATTCCGGGTGCATTGGAAACGTTTGAAAATATTAAAAAGCGTGGTGCAAAAATTGGCAGTAACACGGGCTATGCATCTATGATGATCGGTCGTTTGGTTAAAGATGCTGCCGATCAGGGCTACCGTCCAGACTGTATCGTTACTGCCAGCGATGTGAAATTTGGCCGTCCATATCCTGAAATGTTGTGGAAGAATTTAATTCAACTTGACGTATCCGATATTAAAACCGTTGTAAAAGTAGACGATACCGTGGTGGGTATTGATGAAGGTTTAAATGCAGGATGCTGGACAGTCGGACTTGCGATTAGTGGCAATGAAGTCGGCTTAAGTTTTGATGAGTGGTGTGCATTATCAGCCGATGAACAGATTGTTCTAAAAGATAAGGCATATCAAAAAATGAATGCATCGGGCGCTCACTATGTGATTGATAGTGTCGCTGACTTGCCAAATGTATTAGATGATATTGAACGCCGTTTGGGGCAAGGTGAACGTCCTTAATCAAATATTTGCGTAAAAAAACTGCTATAAAGCGGGTTTTTGAAAGCTGGAAATGCTTTTATTGGTGAGATTTAAAAGAAGAATATGTACATTATGAAGTCTTTTATAATTATTTATAAACTTCATAATGTATTTTTAGGTATTAATGAATCTTCTGGAGTATCTAATAAGATCTTAGGAATTAGTTTTAGTACTCACTATTTTAATAGGTTGATTTTAATATTTTAGCTAGACAACGCATCTCGTCCTATAGTTAAAATTGCAATCGTTAAGAATAGAAGTGATGGAACATAATCAAACCATGATGCTTTTTGTATAATGGATTTTAATTTGCGAGCCATTACACCTACAGTCATATTTACACAGATCCCACCAAAGTTAAATATTAAGCCATATAATAGGAAATATAGCCAAGCTGGATGAGAATCCGAAGATATAAATTGTGGTAACAAACTAACAAAGAAGAGACCAATCTTTGGATTAGACAAGTTAATTAACATACCTTTGCTAAATGAATAACGAGCTGATTCTATAGAATTTTGTGAAGGAATATTTGAGCTTTCTATTGATTTACGTTTGGGCCACGCTACATAAGCAAGATATAGTAAATATAAAGCGCCAGTGAATTGAAGAATTTTATATAACAGAGGAATTTGTTGAAATACAAACATTAATCCAAATGCTGATAACAATACATAGAAAAATACGCCAAATTCAACTCCTGCTGCTGCTTTTAGTCCTGCTTTTATTCCATATTTTAATGATTGATTCATTACATAAAACATAGCAGGGCCGGGTGCTAAATTAATTACTAGCGCAGTTAGAACAAAAGATAAAAAACTATAATTCATTACTTGTTATTTCCATCAAGTTGTTTTTTAGAATGCAAAGTCGGAAAAGGCTTATAATGCTTCAAAATATAATTTATTTCTATGTTTTTTATAATTTTGTTTTTTAAATTGATTGATTAATATATCGGTTTTTAATGGTTGTGAAATTGGATTTTATTGTTAATATTAATTTAAATTTATCTTAACTTTATTTTAAGTAATGTTAATAAATTAAATCTTTTAATTGAGAATAACAAAAAGTGTATTAAGGAATATCTAATATTTTGAAAAATTAGCTATAACAGAAAAACGATCCCAAATTTGAATTTGTTCAGTAAGTTTTGTTGAGTACTATTTATAGTAAAAAAATTTATATCGTATTTTTCTACAACTACGGGGGAATTGAAATGCGAAATTTTACCTAGTGATTAAATTTGTAATTTTAGACTCATCAGTTTTTGGTAGGAAAAACCAGTTGAGCCAATGAAATAGAGGGTTAACATAAGCATTAAAACGTGAATTTTCATCAAATATTGAAGTTGTATAAGGACTAAGGAAAGAAAATCATGAATGCTTATTATCAATTACTGAATAGAACAATTGGTCCTCAAGGCGAAGTTATTGCTCATTATTGCTCAACTGTTCATGCGCAAGGAGCTTGGAACCCTCATGAACAGCATATGGCCCCTGCAAGTGGCGTAATCGCAGCAGAGTTAGAGCAGTTTTCACCACGACAAGATATGCGAATTGGTCGAATTAGTTTTGATATTTTTGGATTGATTGCATTTGGTGAATTTACGATTAAGACACATGTGATTCGTGCCGGTAAAACCATTGAACTGATTGAAGCTGAAATGCAAGCACAAGGTAAAACTTGTATTGTGGCTAGAGCATGGCGTATGTGTACTCAAGACAGTTCCGATATTGCTGGGCTTGAAGATCAGCCAGTTCATCATCCAGATACTTTTACCGAATGGACAGGTATGAAAAGATGGCCGGGTGGTTTTATCCAGACACTAGTCACTAAAACTGATGATCAGCATCGCGCGGGTAAAGGCATTGTTTGGCTCAATAACGATAACGAAATGGTTGAAGGGCAGCCGACGACAGATTTTGCCCATTTGATTGGCATGATAGATACAGCAAACGGGATTGTGCCAAGACAAGAAGGCGAATTTACGTGGGGCTTCCCAAATCTTGATTTGCAAGTTCACATGCACCGTTATCCGCAAGGTAAATGGTTAGGTCTGGAAACCGTTCAGCAATATGGCTCAGATGGTATTGGTTTAACCAGTGCGGTTTTACATGACGTGTATGGCCCATTTGGACGAAGTGAGCAGATTTTGACGTTACGTAAAATGACTAAATAAATTTTTGAGCCAATAAAAAAGTCATCCCTATGGATGACTTTTTTATTTTGAGATTTAATTTTTAGTTACGGACTTTTAGCAGTGTTGGTGTAAGTTCATCCCAACGTTGTTTTGCAGCGTCCATTGCTTTCATTTTGATATGTCCATAACCGCGGACTTCTGCTGGTAATTTTGCAATTTGCTCAGCAACTGCCAAGTTATGATTGTCTGGTGCTTCAACAAGTGCTTCAACAAATGCGATGTAACGATCACGCCATGCTTGTTCGTGTTGACGTTCTTCTTGACGTGCAAATGGGTCAAGGAAAGTTTCACGAAGCCATTGTAAGCGAGCAAGCATCATCATTGGGAAGCGCATCCAGTAACCAAACGCACGTTTACGGACATTTTTCAGACCACCAAGTAATGCTGGTGGAGCAAGATGATATGTTAAACGTAAGCCTTTACCAAACTGGGTTTCAATCGATTCTTTGAAGCTCTTACCTGTTAAAAGACGGGCAACTTCATATTCATCTTTATACGCCATAACTCTATAAAGCTGAGTTGCAATGGTACCCGTTAATTCTTCTGGTAACTTTTTAGCTGCAAGTTCTACAAGTGTGCGGTATTTAGCTGCATAAGCTTCATTCCAGTAGTCTGTTAAACGAGCAGAACGGTCTTCAACAAGTTCAGTCAAAGTTTGCGGAGTTTTGGTTTTTGGCATTGCCGCAACTAAGCGTGCAGCTAAAGTCGGGTCACTTGCAAGATGACAACCCACACGGAAAGCTTCTAGGTTCTTTTCAACAGCAGTACCATTTAAGCGAATTGCTTTTTCAATGCTTTCACGTAATAGCGGAATGCGACCAGACTGCCATGCCATACCGAGTAATAACTGGTTGGTATAAATTGAATCACCTAAGAGTTGTGTTGCAATACGAGCTGCTGGCAAAGAAACCAGTTGACCTTGACGAACACGACCACGGAGGCGATCAATTAAATCGCTAATAGGTGCATACCAGTCACGAGATTTAATAAACTCAGAAGTAGGAGTACTGTCTTCATTCACAATGACTAGAGCATCATCTTTTAAGCGAGAGAGAGCAGCACTACCACCAGCGACTACCGCATCTGCACCAATGAGTAATTCACATTGACCTGCCGGAATTTTGGTAGAAGAAATTTGCTCATCAGTTGCTGCAAGTTGTACGTATGAATAAACCGTACCGCCTTTTTGGGCAAGTCCAGCCATGTCCATAACACGTGTTGCTTTACCTTCGAGGTGAGCCGCCATACCAAGCAGTGCACCAATAGTCACAACACCTGTACCGCCAATACCACCGACCATAATACGACTTGGAACATCATATAACTGAGGAATAACGGGTGATGTCGGCCAGCCTGCACCAATACCTTCAAATTTAGCTGGACGTTTCATATCACGTGTATGAACAGTCACGAAACTAGGGCAGAACCCTTCGGCACAAGTGAAGTCTTTATTACAGCTACTTTGGTTAATTTGACGTTTAGTCCCTAAAGCAGTCTCTACAGGTTCAATAGATAAACAGTTTGATTTTTTAGAACAGTCGCCACAACCTTCGCAAATATCACTATTAATGTATAAACGCTCAGCTGGGTCAGGGTAGGCATCACGTTTACGGCGACGGCGTTTTTCACTGGCACAGGTTTGTACATAAATTAAAGCGGTTACACCTGAAACTTCACGTAGCTCACGTTGAACTGCATCAAGCTCATTACGGTGGCGAATTTCTACACCCGCTGCAATACCGTCTTCTTCATTTAATAATTTAACTTCATCAGTGACAATCACTTGTTTTTTAATACCTTCGGCAGCGAGCTGGCGAGTTAACTGTGCAACGCTCAAATGCCCATCTACATGCTGACCACCTGTCATAGCGACCGCATCGTTGTAGAGAATTTTGTAGGTAATATTAATTTTTGCAGCGATAGATTGACGAATTGCTAAGTAACCAGAGTGGAAATAGGTTCCATCACCAAGGTTTGCAAAAATGTGTTTTTCATTGGTAAATGGTGATGCACCCACCCAACTTACACCTTCACCGCCCATTTGAGAGAACGTTTCGGTACCACGGTCAAGTGAAACGGCAATATAGTGGCAACCAATACCACCAAGTGCACGGCTACCTTCAGGGACGACTGTTGATGAGTTATGTGGGCAACCACTACAGAAATACGGTTTACGTTCAGCAAGGTCAATCACACGTTTTGATTCTTGCTCTGCTTTTAGCAGTAAGTCGATTCTGCTTTGAATTTGTACTTTTAAGCTTTCTGGAATATCGAGTTTTAAGAAGCGAGCAGCCAGCATTTTTGCAATCGGTTCAGGCTGATACTCATAGTGACCAATGAGTGGTGCTTCTTCAATAGAGGTACTCCATTCACCTTTGCCATCAATCGCTTTACCAATAACACGAGGACGTTTGTCATCAGGAAGTGAGTACAACTCATCTTTAATTTGTGTCTCAAGAATTGGTCGTTTTTCTTCAACAACAATTAGCTCTTCTAAACCTTCGGCAAATTCACGTAGACCTTGTGGTTCTAGAGGCCAAATCAGCCCAACCTGATAAACACGTAACCCAAGCTGTTGGGCAGTTTCATCTTCAATACCTAAAATGCGTAAGGCTTCAATCGTATCTAAATAACCTTTACCACTTGCAGCAATACCAATACGGGCATTTTCACAAGGCCATGTAACGGTGTTGATTTTATTCGCACGGGCATAAGCCAAAACAGCAGGTAAGCGATATTTATAAAGACGTTCTTCTTGCTGAATGCCATGATCTGGCCAACGAATATTGACGCCACCCTCTGGGAAATTGACATCTTCAGGTATAACCGGGGTAACACGGTCTAGGTCGACATGAACTGAAGCGGAAGTTTCCACAATTTCACTGACTAGCTTCATTGAAGACCAAAGGCCAGAAAAACGTGAAACTGCAATGGCGTGAACACCAAAGTCTAAAATTTGTTGAACGGATGTTGGGTAGAAAATTGGAATACCGCAACCAATCATGACATGTTCAGACTGGTGAGGGATTGTAGAAGATTTACATGAGTGGTCATCACCAAATAAAGCAACGACACCACCACGTTCAGAGGTACCAGCTAAGTTAGCATGGCGGAGTACATCGCCTGAACGGTCAACACCCGGGCCTTTACCATACCACCATGAAGACACTCCATCATATTTGCCTTGGCCTGAAAGGTTAACTTGTTGCGTACCCCAAATTGCGGTAGCAGCCAAGTCTTCGTTTACACCAGGTTGAAATACAACATTATGGGATTTAAGTAATCCTTGAACTTGCCAAAGGAAACTATCATAGTTACCAACAGGAGAACCGCGATAACCAGAAATAAAACCAGCAGTATGATAACCATTAATTGCGTCACGGCGAGTTTGGGCAAGGGGCAACCGAACAAGTGCCTGAATGCCAGTCATATATGCTGTACCGTTATCACTTACATATTTATCTTCAAGTGACACATCCTTTGTTGCAATAATATTTGGAGTGACTTTTGTAGCTATATTCATTTATATCTCCTTAGAATTTTTAGTAGCTCGGACTACTTTCTTTTTTCAACATCCAGTTGAATATTTGGAGCAAGTGACATACGAAATAAAAAAAGATCGGTTCCTCTTCTTAAAAAGAATTAGTGCCAATGTATGTACATTTAGTCATTGTGGTTGAACTAAACTGGTGCAACAATCCGTAATTTAGGAAAACATATTTACGTTATGCGCAAAAATCTCGATGGTGGACTATTGCATGCAATGCATGCATTCCTGAAAGTGATTGATAGCGGGAGTTTCACAGCAGCAGCTGAGCAGATGGATCTGACCACAGCACAGGTTTCACGTCTTATCAGCGAGCTAGAAACACGCTTAGGTACAAAATTAATACAACGCTCAACCCGCCAGCAGGCACTGACCGATATTGGTGCGACTTATGCGGAGCGGTGTCGCCAAGTTATTTCAATGGTGGATGAAGCGGAGTCAGAAGTAACAGGAACGGCTTCTAAACCGAAAGGACGTTTACGTGTATTAAGCATGGGCAGCTTTGGGCATCATTATGTTTTTCCAGTAATGGCCGAGTTTTGTAAGCATTACCCCGAACTAACCGTGGAATATACGACCTCACAGTACGTTCCAGATCTATTGGCAAAAGGGGTCGATGTCAGTCTTTATCTGACTGAATCATTAACAGACTCTCGTTTTGTTGCGCGCAGAATTGGCACTATTTTTTCTGTTTTATGTGCTTCACCTGCTTACCTCGAAAAACATGGTGTGCCTGAGTCCCCAGAAGACTTAAAAAATCATGCCTGTTTACGCTTAGTAAACCCGTCTATTACACCAGATTGGCACTTATTAAATGCAAAGGGTGAGTCTTACCAAATTGATACTGGCGGGCAACTCATTGCAGATAACCCTGAATTATTGTTAGATGTGGTGCAACAAGATATGGGCGTGGCGTTATTGCCGATGTTTTCGGCTTTAGATGCGGTTCAAAATGGAAGATTATGTCATATATTGCCAGAGTGGCGTTCGCCCGATATAGGGGTTTATACCTTGTTGCCTTCACGCCATTTTATCGATGCCAAAACACGTGCATGGTTAGATTGGGTGGAAGAATATATTTCCCCAAGAATTGAAATGGATGCATCTTATTTTTATAAATAATGAGATAAATTTTTAAGGATTAAGCTAGAAAAGGATGAAGAATAATACGGGTTTAGAACAAAAATAGGTTAGAGAATGCTTCTTTTAAAAGAGGCATTTAATACAGAGATAAATAATAGATTTTAAAAAAATTGCATGAGGGATTTATTCCCAATTCCTGAACAGAATGAGATAAAAAAGAGAGAGGATGATCTGGTACTTTGCCTAATATTAAGCCTTATACCAGATGCAGACCTATTTTAATTGATTATTAGGCACACTTGGTTTGCCAATACGCATTTGCATAGTTCGACAAGCTTTTTCGGTTTAATACGTTGCTAATATTTTTGCTGGCTTGCATCAGTTTTTCTAAGTCAATGCCAGTTTCAAAGCCCATGTGTGACAGCAAATAAAATAGATCTTCGGTCGATACATTGCCAGAAGCACCTTTGGCATAAGGGCAACCGCCAAGTCCTGCAAGAGACGAATCAAAAACACGAATGCCTTGTTGTAAAGACTGATAAATATTGGCAATCGCCATGCCATAGGTATTGTGGAAGTGCCCAGCCAAAACCTTGCTGTCGAGTTCAGCGAGGCATGCTTGCCAAACCTTTTGAACGCGATCTGGTGTTGCTGTGCCAATAGTTTCACCTAAAGACACCTCATAGCAGCCCATGTCATAGAGCCGTTTCACAACTTTCACCACTTGCTCAGGAGCAATTGCACCTTCATAAGGACAGTCGACAACACAAGAGACATAACCGCGCACACGGATGTTATGTGCTTTTGCCGCGCTCATGACATCGCTAAATTTTTCAAAGCTTTCATCAATAGAGCAGTTGATATTTTTGCGGGTAAAACTTTCAGAAGCTGCGGTAAACACCGCAACCTCTTTGCATCCTACCGCTTGAGCAGTTTCAAAACCTTTAATATTGGGAGTGAGCAGACTAAATTGCACATCGGTTGTTTGAGGTAATAACTTAAATAGCTCGTCACTTTGAGCCATTTGCGGTACCCATTTTGCCGAAACGCATGAACCGACTTCAATGGATTTTAGGCCTGCACTGATTAGGTCATTAATAAAGTTTAAGCGTTGTTCGACAGTTAAAGCCTGCTTTTCATTTTGGAGGCCGTCTCTGGGACCGACCTCCACGATTTTGACAAACTCACTCATGCAACTTCCTCCTGAGCAGGCTGAAATTCCACAAGCTCATCGCCAGCTTTGACCTGATCACCGACTTGGAAATAGGAGTCTACAATCACGCCATCTTTAGGGGCGCGGATGGTATATTCCATTTTCATTGCTTCAAGCGTCATTAAAATATCGTCTTTCTTCACGCTATGATTTGCACTGACTAGCACTTGTGTAACCACACCCGGCATTGGTGCTTTTAAGTGACCTTCATCGGCTTGGCTATCTGCCTGATTAAAGTCTTGGCGAATATAAGCAAACTTATAGCTTTGACCATTTTGGAACAAGGTAATGCCTTGCTGACTTTGGTTAAAAGGTAGCTTTTGCTGAGTCTCACCAATTTGAACAGAGGCAGTATGTGCATCAATCAATTGACCTGAAATTGGGTAGCTTTGCCCATTATATTCTGCGGTGAAGCCATCTTCATTTGAGGCAAATTTAATTTGAATATTTTGGTTTAAATAGTTCAGTTTAATACTGTGCTGATAGGCAATATTTAAACGCCAAAGCGGTTGAGCCTGCCAAAGCTGTTTTTGGCTTGAACTGTTGTTATTAAGTTGGCTTAAAAACTCAATAAATGCCGCTGCTACCACCAGTTCCGGTTTGATCTCTTCAGGGCTAAACAAGAAGTTTTGTTCACGTTGAATCAGGTTGGTATCAAGCTTGGCTTGTTTAAACGATTCGCTACGAACAATCTTTTCCAGAAAGGCAATATTGTTGCCTAAACCATCGACATGGAATTGGCTTAAAGCATTTTGCATTTGAATAAGTGCAGCTTCACGGTTTTTACCCCATACGATGAGTTTGGCAATCATTGGGTCGTAATAGGTCGTGATTTCATCGCCTTCAATAATACCGCTGTCTACACGCACATATTGGTTTTGAGTTGGATAGCGCAAATAGTCGATTTTACCAATAGCAGGTAAAAAGCCTTTTTCTGGTTCTTCAGCGTAAATCCGCGCTTCAAGCGCATGTCCGTGAATTTTTAATTCGTTTTGTAGTTTAGGTAAAGGTTCGCCATAAGCGACGCGAAGTTGCCACTCGACCAAGTCTTCACCTGTAATCATTTCAGTAACAGGGTGCTCGACTTGCAGACGGGTATTCATTTCCATGAAATACGCCGTACCGTCTTGTTCCACAATAAACTCAACCGTACCTGCACCAACATAATTTACCGCTCGTGCAGCATCAATTGCAGCTTGGCGCATTGCATCGAGCTTCTCGCTTGGCATTTGTGGAGCAGGGGCTTCTTCTAACACTTTTTGGTGACGGCGTTGTACCGAACAATCACGTTCAAACAAATGTACATAGTTGCCATGTGTATCGCCAAACACTTGCACTTCAATATGGCGCGGTTGAATCACATAACGCTCAATCAAGACATCATCATTACCAAAGCTCGATTTGGCTTCACGTTTACAAGAGGCTAAGGCATGCAGAAAATCTTCACTGCGTTCAACTAGACTCATGCCTTTACCACCGCCGCCAGCACTGGCTTTAATTAAAACAGGATAGCCAATTCGGTCTGCCTGTTGCTTTAAAAAGTCAGCATCTTGGTTGGTTCCGTGATAACCCGGTGTTAAAGGAACACCTGCTTTTTCCATTAAAGCTTTAGAGGTTGCTTTTAAGCCCATCGCTAAAATGGCGTCCACTGGCGGGCCAATAAAGCAAATGTTGTGTTGTTGGCAAGCGAGTGCAAACTGGTCATTTTCAGAAAGGAAGCCGTAACCCGGATGAACCGCTTGGCTGCCTGTATCAATCGCCGCTTGTATAATACGGTCAACCTGTAAATAACTTTGTGTTGCAGGGGACTGACCAATATAAACCGCTTCATCTGCAAGTTTGACGTGTTGTGCATTTGCGTCTGCATCTGAGTAAACGGCAACCGTTCTAATACCTAATTTTTTAGCTGTACGAATTACGCGGCAGGCAATCTCGCCACGGTTCGCAATTAAAATCTTTTCAAACATGATGATCGTCCTTAATTGTTGTTATTCGAGTTAGAAACCCAAGCAGGCTGTTGTTTATTTAAAAAGGCACTTAGACCTTCTTTTGCCTCACTGCCTTGACGAACTTGAGCAATATGATGTGCTGTCTGTTGCAGCAAGTCATTGCTCATGGTCTGGTTGCTCACCATTTGAATGAGTTGTTTTGAAGCCGCTTGAGCGTGCGGGCCACCGAGTAATAGAGCATCAATAATTTCTTGAACTTTTTTATCTAAGTCTTCAGCATCTGCTACTTCGTGTGCTAAACCAATTTGCTTGGCTTCACGTGCTGAAATCCGCTCGGCAGTTAAGAAGTAACGGGAAGCTTGTCTTGCACCAATCGCACGAATCACATAAGGACTAATGGTAGATGGAGCAAGACCTAAACGAACTTCAGAGGTTGCAAACTTGGCATCAGTGCTGGCAATGCAAATATCACATGCCGATGCTAAGCCCATACCGCCGCCAAAGGCAATGCCATGCACGCGAGCAATAGTCGGTTGTTTAAGTGTTGCAAGTGCATCAAGCATTTGCGCAAGTTTTAATGCATCTGCTTCATTTTCTGCTGAAGATGCCTGACCTGCCTGTTTCATCCAGTTGAGGTCGGCACCTGCCGAAAAGCTTTTGCCGCGACCCGCTAAAACCACAACACGAATATCATCACGTGTATTGATTTGTTTAAAGCAAGCATGCAGCTCTTCAATGACTGTGGTGTTGAATGCATTGTGCAATTCAGGGCGGTTCAGCCAAATATAGGCAACCTGACCTTGTTGTTCGAGTTGTAAAAATTGATAGCTCATATACACCTCTTACATGCGGAACACGCCAAATTTGGTTGGCTGGATTGGAGCGTTCATAGCGGCGGCAAGGCTTAAACCAAGTACCTGACGAGTTTGAGCTGGATCAATTACGCCGTCATCCCAAAGGCGGGCAGAAGCATAGTAAGGATGGCCTTGACGTTCATATTGTTCACGAATCGGTTGTTTAAATTCATCTTCTTCTTGTGCTGACCACTCGGCACCTTTCTGCTCAATCTGATCACGTTTTAAAGTCGAGAGTACGCTTGCTGCTTGCTCACCGCCCATCACTGAAATACGAGAGTTAGGCCATGTCCATAAAAAGCGTGGTGAATAAGCACGTCCGCACATACCGTAGTTACCTGCACCAAAAGAACCGCCAATAATTAGGGTGAGTTTTGGTACATTTGCGGTTGCAACTGCCATCACTAATTTGGCGCCGTTTTTTGCAATTCCTTCATTTTCATACTGGCGACCGACCATGAAGCCAGTAATGTTTTGTAGGAATAACAATGGAATATTACGCTGGGTGCATAACTCAATAAAGTGCGCACCTTTTTGTGCAGACTCAGAGAATAAAATCCCGTTATTGGCAATAATGCCAACTGGCATACCATAGAGTGAAGCAAAACCAGTAATCAGTGTTGAGCCAAAGCGTGCTTTAAACTCATCAAAACGAGAGCCATCTACAATACGGGCAATCACTTCACGTACATCAAAAGGCTTACGCGCATCACTTGGCACCACGCCATAGAGTTCCGATGCATCAAATAGAGGCTCATCGACTTGTTTATTTAAGTCATTTGGCTTTTTATTAAGGTTAGCGACAATGTTTCGTGCAATCGCAATTGCATGTTCATCATTTTCAGCTAAATGGTCAGCTACACCCGAAAGACGTGTGTGGACATCACCACCGCCTAAGTCTTCACTACTCACCACTTCGCCAGTTGCAGCTTTTACTAGAGGAGGGCCGCCTAAGAAAATCGTACCTTGATTACGTACAATAATCGTTTCATCAGACATGGCCGGAACATAAGCACCACCTGCGGTGCAGCTTCCCATTACCACAGCAATTTGGGCAATACCAAGACTCGACATGCGTGCCTGATTATAGAAAATGCGCCCGAAATGATCTCGGTCTGGGAAGACTTCGTCTTGCATTGGTAAATAGGCACCGCCTGAATCTACCAAATAAATACAAGGTAAATGATTTTGTTCGGCAATTTCTTGTGCGCGTAAATGCTTTTTAACCGTAAGTGGGTAATACGTTCCACCTTTAACCGTTGCATCGTTGGCAACGATCATACAAGTAATGCCGTTGACTTGACCAACACCTGCAATCACACCCGCAGCAGGAACATCATCTTCATAAACGTTGTACGCTGCCAACTGACCAATTTCTAAAAATGCCGTACCGACATCAATCAGTTGATCAATACGTTCACGGGGTAAAAGTTTACCTCGAGCCAAATGTTTTTGACGGGCATTTTCACCACCGCCTAAAGCAATACGCTGGGCAACTTGTTTGAGATCTGTGACCAATGTTTGCATGGCTTGCTGGTTAGTTTTGAAGTCTTCACTTCGAACATTAATCTTGCTTTGTAATTGGTTCATAAGATGCATCCTTATTTATAATTATTATTTGGTTTCATTGAAGAGTTCGCGGCCAATCAACATACGGCGAATTTCAGAAGTTCCTGCACCAATTTCATAAAGTTTTGCATCACGCCATAAACGGCCAGCAGGGAATTCATTGATATAACCGTTACCGCCTAAAGTTTGAATTGCTTCACCAGCCATCCATGTTGCTTTTTCGGCAGCATATAAAATGGCACTTGCGGCATCTTTACGTAGGCTGCGGTCATGGTCAGCTTTGTCACACGCAGCACCAACAGCGTAGACGAGGGCTTTACATGCCAACCATGTTGAATACATATCGGCAAGTTTGCCTTGCATAAGCTGGAATTCACCTAAAGCTTGGCCAAACTGTTCACGTTGATGTAAATAAGGAATCACGACATCTAAACAGGCATCCATAATACCTAAAGGGCCAGCACTTAAAACTGCACGTTCATAGTCCAAACCACTCATGAGTACTTTTGTACCGTTACCCACGCCGCCGAGTACGTTTTCAGCAGGTACTTCTACATTGTCAAAGAACAGCGGGTAAGTGTTAGAGCCACGCATACCGAGTTTGTCTAAATGGTTACCGTGACTAAAGCCTTTCATGCCTTTTTCAATTAAGAAAGCGGTCATGCCTTTCGCACCAGCTTGCGGATCAGTTTTAGCGTAAACCACAAGTACATCTGCATCACCACCGTTGGTGATCCACATTTTTGAACCGTTTAAAACGTAGTGATCACCTTTTTGCTCAGCACGTAATTTCATGCTGACGACATCAGAACCCGCATTCGGTTCAGACATCGCAAGGGCACCCACATATTCACCGGAAATTAATTTTGGTAAATACTTTTGTTTTTGCTGCTCGTTACCGTTACGGTTAATCTGGTTTACACATAAATTAGAATGAGCACCGTAAGACAAACCAATGGCTGCCGAAGCACGAGAAATTTCTTGCATAGCAATAATATGAGCTAAATAACCCATATTGGCACCGCCATATTCTTCAGAAACCGTCATACCTAAAAGGCCCATATCTCCGAATTTTTTCCAGAGATGTGCAGGGAATTTGTTGTCTTGATCAACTTGTTGGGCAATTGGTGCGATTTCCTTTGCACAAAATGCGGCTACCGAATCTTGAAGCGCAATTAAAGTTTCATCTAGACCGAAATTCAAGCTGCGTAGGTTCATGATATTTTCATCCTATTGGTTATATTTGTTGTCCATAAAATATTTTGTGGGTATTTGATAAGTAACATACAATGATTTTTTGAAAAAGTGAATACAGATTCATAAAATGATTTACAATTCATTTTATTTGTTAGAGAATAAATTATGAGCTATAAACGATCATCTTTAATGCAAGAGCGGATGGAGCAAAATCGTAAATCGATTTTGAATTCAGCCAGAAAAATAATTTCAGAGGGAGGATTTAAGGACGCGCAAATACAAACAATTGCAGAGCAAGCGGGTGTATCTAGTGGACTGGTTTATCGCTACTTCGATAATAAAAGCCAAGTGCTAATTGAAGTTTTGTCTGATGCCATTAATACAGAGCTATTGGTGATTGATTCGATTACCGAAAGTGATTTATCGGCAAAGCAGAAATTACACAAGGCGGTGGCAACCTTTGTAAAACGGGCACTCAATAGTCCTCAGCTTGCATATTCACTCATGTTTGAACCCGTCGATTCAACGGTTGAACATGAGCGTTTTCGTGTGAAGCAATTGATTAAACAAAGTATTAAAAAAATACTTGCGGATGGAAATGCAAGTGGTGAGTTTGTCTTGGATGATTTAAACACAGCAGCACTTTGTGTAGTCGGTGCTATGACCTATGTGGTGGTTGAACCCCTAGACCCAGCTCAAAATACAAAGTTTGATCATGCGCATAAAGACTATTTTTCAAAACAGATTGCTGACTTTTGTGTAGACGCTGTGCAGAAGAAATAGGGCATATAAAGGTTAAAACAACACAAAATAAGTAGTTTGGAAAAGTAGTTGCAGTAACAACAATTAGATCAGGTAAGAAGAGAATTAGAAGAATCAAGGAGAATGATTCAATGCAACAAGAACGGTTAAGCTACGCCTCGGGACCAAGCACACAGCCCTTATTGGGTATGACCATTGGTGAACAATTTGATCAGGCCTGTCGGCAATATGCTGAAAAGGAAGCAATCGTTAGTTTTCATCAAAACAGACGATTAACCTATAAAGCTTTACAAGATGAAGTAAATGCTTTTGCTTGTAGCCTTTTAAAATTGGGATTAAGAAAAGGAGATCGATTAGCGATCTGGTCGCCTAATTGTGTGGAATGGACGGTAACCCAATTTGCAGCTTTTAAAGCAGGGATTATTTTAGTCAATCTCAATACAGCTTATAAAAGCCATGAACTTGAATATGTGTTGAATAAAGTCTCATGCAAAGGATTGATTATTGCTTCTCAATTCAAAACGACTGATTACCAAGAATTACTCACAAAAATTGCCCCTGAATTAACTAATAGTCCAGATAAAGTGCTCAGTTCAGAGCGACTACCACATTTAAAATTTGTCATTAAAATTGATGACCAACAACATACGGGTATTTATCGCTTTAGTGATTTAGTTGCTACCCCAACTTCTGAACAGCTAGAACAATTAAAACAATTAGCGAAGCAACATCAGTTTGATGAAACCATTAATATCCAATTTACCTCAGGTACAACAGGTAACCCTAAAGGGACCATGTTGACCCATCATAATATTTTAAATAATGGTTATTTTGTCGGTGAAGGGATACGTTTAACCCCTCAAGATAAAGTCTGTATTTCTGTGCCTTTATTTCATTGTTTTGGCATGGTGATGGGGAATCTGGCGTGTGTGACGCATGGGTCAACCATGGTCTATCCATCGGCGGTATTTAATCCTTTAGAAACTTTAAAAGCGATTCATCAAGAACGTTGCACGGCAGCTTATGGCGTGCCAACCATGTTTATTGCGACATTAGAACATGAACAGTTTAATGAATTTGATCTATCGAGCTTAAGAACGGGCATTATGGCGGGAAGTCCTTGTCCACGTGAAATTATGCAGCGTGTTATAGACCGAATGCATATGTCAGAAATTACCATTTGTTATGGCATGACTGAAACCTCGCCAGTGAGTGTACAAAGTTCGGTAAACGATTCAATCGATAAACGGGTAAGCACAGTTGGGCATGTTCATCCGCATGTTGAAATTAAAATTGTCGATTTAGAAGGACAGATTGTTCCGCAAGGGACTTTAGGTGAATTATGTGTTCGTGGTTATTCCGTGATGGCTGGTTATTGGGGTGAAGAAGAAAAGACCAAAGAGGTCATTGATTCAGCTGGCTGGATGCATACGGGTGATATTGCCGAAATGGATCAAGACGGTTTTATTAAAATTAAAGGCCGTATTAAAGATGTGGTGATTCGTGGTGGGGAAAATCTGTTTCCAAAAGAGATTGAAGACTTTTTATATACCCATCCAGATGTAAGCGATGTCCAAGTCATTGGCTTACCAGATGCCAGATATGGTGAAGAACTCTGTGCTTGTATTATTTTGCATGAGCATCATCAAATTGATGAAGACAGCATTCGTCAATTCTGCAAAGAACACATTTCCCATAATAAAGTGCCGCGTTATGTCCGATTCTTCAATGAGTTTCCAATGACTGCTTCTGGTAAAGCTCAAAAGTTTAAATTGCAGGAAATTATGCGAGCTGAACTTAATTTAACGGGAAATGTCTTTGACTAAATAAGTCAAAAGCTCGGTCAAAGTGCAGCAAAGGAAAATCGAAATACGGTTTAAATAGAGGACACGCAAAATGGCAAAAGACTTTAATAGCCCTAAAGTAGTCGAAGGATATGATGCGCATATTCGTAAATTAATTCCGGGCTATGAAGTGATCCACCCACAGGTGGATGCCATTTTGCAATCGGTGTTGAAACCTAATGCTCATATCTTAATTGTGGGCTGTGGTACGGGTTACGAACTCGAATATTTACTTAAAAGACATCCAAACTGGCAATTTACAGCGGTTGATCCATCTTTAACCATGCTGCAAAAAGCTCAGGAGCAGGTGGAGATTTTAGGTAAATCTGCCCAAGTCACTTTTGTTCACGGTGAAACTTCAGCTTTACCTCTCGAGAATTGCTTTGATGCTGCACTTTCTATTCTTGTGGCTCATTTTATTGCAGATGACATAAAACCAGCCTTCTTTAAGGATATTTATAAGCGCTTAAAAGAAAAAGCGCCTTTACTTACCTATGACCTCATGACTTGTGTAAATCCACAGCAGCTTCAAGCATTACATTATTTGTGTTTGGCTCAAGGGTTAACAGAAGAACAATGTCAAAAAATGTTGGAGCGTATGGCGGAGGACTTTTTTAGTTTAACGACTGAAGGATATATAAAACTTTTGGAAGAGACAGGCTTTGAAAGCGTACAGCCATATACGCAAATTTTGACTTATCAAGGGTTTATTGCAAAAAAATAATACTATTGGGGAATATAAATAAGGGTTTAAAACCGAATATTCTCAATGTGGAAGAGAATATAAAAAATGGAAAATTAAAAAGTTGCTTTTGCTGCACTAGGGAGGGTGGATCTAAAAAATATGAGGGAACGTCTTTCTTGTGAAAGAAAGGCAAATTTTCAAGGATCTATTTTAGATAGGTACATAACAAAAAGGATGTCGAGACTTTTAAGACTACTTAAAGGTCTAAAGGAAAACTTCATGATGAAAATTTTAAATACAACGATTCAAAAAAGCTTGTTGGCAGTTTCTGTGACTCTGCTTATGTCTTCTGCTTTTGCAGGCCAAGTAAACCCTGAAATAGAGCAACTTCGCCAAGAAATAAAAGAACTACGAGCTATGCTACAAATTAATATGGAGGCTCAAAAATCTTTAGCTCAAAAAAGAGTAGAACAAGCTGCTCCTGTAGTTACTCAAGCTCCGCAATCTATACAGCAAGTATTAACTAAATCTGGTACAGAATTTAACTTATATGGATATATACGGGCAGATGCTTCTTATCAAATTAAGGGTGCATCTACGATGTATAACAATATTAGTGGGGTTCCACTTGAACATACGCCAGAAGAATCTGCCCAGAAGGACCAATTGCACAGTACGGTTTATGTGACCCGTTTCGGATTGAATTTTAAAACACCGACAACTGCTGGCGATGTGGGTGGAAAACTGGAAATGGACTTCTTTGGGGCTGCTACTCGTGATCAGTTTCGTATACGCCATGCTTATTTAACCTTTGATAAATGGTTGATTGGTCAAACATGGTCGACATTTATTGCACCTGAATATTACCCAGAAACGATTGATGCAGGTACATTTGTAGGTAGTGCCTTGCTTAGATCGCCAATGGTTCGCTATAGCGATAACTTAACGGCAAATACAAGTTTTGCAGTATCAGTTGAAGACCCGAAATATACAGCGGCAACAGACCCAGATAACAAAATGCGTTTACCTGCTTTAGTCGGACGTTTAAATCATAAATTTGCCAATGGTTCGATGTTATCAGGCCGTAGTTTTGTTGCAGAAAAAAGAACCAATAATGACAGTGAATGGTCTTGGGGCGTAGGTTTTGGCGGTAAATACCAAATGACACCAGATACTTTACTTAAAGCCGATTATTACCATGTCAAAGGCGATGGACGTTTCTTATTGTGGAGCAATAGTGGCTATGCAATAGATGATCAAAACAATATGCATAGTAATGAATTCGACACGGTTTCTTTAGGTATAACTCATCAATTTACACCGAAAATTCGCTCGACTTTGGGCTATGGCTATATGAAAGCTAAAGACGATAACCGTTTTGCCGAATTACAGCACAATAGCACGACTCAAAACAAACAGCTTTGGCAGGGCTGGGTAAATACGATGTATAACCCATACAAGCCAATTACCTTAGGTGTTGAATATGTATATGGCGAACGAGAAACTTTCGATGGTCGTAACGGGATTGATAACCGCTTTAACATGATAGCGAGTTACGATTTCTAAATAGTTATTCCCATCAGGTGAATAGGTTCACCTGATGGAGCAATTATTAATTTTTAATAATCTGGTCTAACTGTACCAATTCTGCCATGTGTTGATTACCGTGGTCATTGGGGTGTAAATGATCTCCTGAATCATAAATTGGATTTAACCGATTGGGATGTTTTGGATCTTTTAAACCTTCATCAAGATCAAGTACACCATCAAAAGTATGACTGGTTCTTATCCATTGGTTAATGCGCTGACGTAATTGATCTTTGTTGGGTTGATAGTAATTATCTAAAGGGGTGTTAGGTAAAGCGCTTGAAAACGGAAGTAAAGTAGCACCAACCACCTGAATACCGTGTTGGTGAGCTTCATTTACAACACGTTGATAACCTTTAGTTAAGACTTCAAAAGAAGGTATTTGCTGTTTAGGAGCAAACGCTGTACCGGGCCATGAAATGTCATTGATACCAATCAAAACGATTAAAGTTTTAACACCAGAATATTGAAATACTTCACTGTTTAAACGTTTTAAGACGCTATCGCCCATACCATCGGTAAGCAGTCGATTTCCTGAAATTCCGCTATTAATTACTGCTACTTGATGTGGAGATAAACGCTTAGCCAAAAAATCGGTCCATCTCGTATTAGCATCTAAGGTTGCAGTCGCCCCATCGGTAATTGAGTCTCCAATAACAGCAACCACCTGAGCTTTCTCTTTGGGTTTTACCTCGATTGCCGACAGTAATAATCGTGCCGTTGTTGTTTTGGCATCGGTTGGCGCAGTTAAATTTGTTGTCTGGTTTCCAGCAATGATCCAACTGGTTTGTTTCGCATCCCAATGGAATGTTTTAAACGTTGTTGGTTTTCGAATAAAGCTATTCACCACCAATTGAGCATGATCGGGAACAGCTAACTTGATTGGATCACTCACCAGTTGTTTACCTGGTAAAACTCTTGCTTTAAGTTGACCAGAAAAATAAACAGGATAGGTGCTTTTAGATTTCAGGCTTGCTGCGTTCGCTAAACCAATTGTTGTTTGATCTATATAAAGAGGTTGCTCACCATATTGATTGGTAAAAACAAGCCGAACGGCTTTACCACCTAAACTAATTTGGCTTACCTGCCTAATTGTTTGGTTGGATATTTGCTCTGGAATAAGGGTTGGAAAAACGAAGTCTTTATTCCAAACTTTTTGAGGACTCGCAGACCAAGTGGTAATCCATTGGTGCTTTGGTACTTCAGCTTGTGCAACGCTCGTAAATAAATCCAAAGAAAATAGGATGGCTTGATAAAGTTTCATCTCGTGAACTCTTTAAAACAAATTAAAGATATCTTGAAATAAATTGATGCCTTGTTATAGCGGGCTAAGCGGAATAAGATTTGTGAATACAATTCATAAATAAATTTTGTTATGTCTTATTTTGATATTAATCGATCTGGCGAGTTGGCAATTTTTATACGTGTGGTCGAGCTTGGAAGTTTTTCAGCCGTAGCAAGGGCATGTGATATGACGCCGTCTGCGGTCAGTAAGTTAATTTCCCGTTTAGAAAAAAGACTTGGTGTCAGATTATTGAACCGTTCAACACGTCAGTTTCAGCTTACCAGTGAAGGATGCCAATTTTATGAGCAAGGTCTTCAAATACTCAATAATTTAGATGAACTTGAACAATCCGTTACCGCAAATCATATACCGAAAGGGCGAATTAGAATCCATACCAGTCTTTCATATTGGACGCATTTTTTATTACCGTGTATTTCCTTATTTAATCAGCGCTACCCACAAATTGAGTTAGAGGCTCATTTGAGTGACGAAGTCATTAATTTGGTTGAGCAAAGAATTGATGTTGCAATTCGGACAGGACCATTAAAAAGTTCCAATTTGGTGGCTCGCTCACTCGGTAGTACGTATAAAGTTTATGTATGTTCACCCGCGTACATTGAACAGCATGGTTGCCCTGAACATCCAGATGAACTACATGAACATCAGCTTTTAGATGTAAGTTATCAGCGCCAGAATAAAACTTGGCTATTTAAAAGAGCAGATCAGGAAATTAATCTAACCCCCTCTAGAGTTTTGAAAGTAAACCACGGTGAAGCAATTTTACAGTTGGTACTAGCAGGTGTTGGTATTGCTCAACTCAATGAATTTCAAATCCAAAAAGCATTACATCAAAAACAACTCGTCAAAATTCTTGAAGACTGGAATATTCGTGCTTCTGAAGAGTTTCATGCTGTTTGGATTGGTCATGATAAATATGTCCCTAATCGTGTACGTGCATTTTTAGATTTTTTGGTAGAGCATGCTCCTATAGGTTAGTACACTATTTTCTTGCGCTAAATTGGCACTGTTGCATTGTTTTATTCATGGTTTCTACAAAATTCATTTTGGTATCAATGTTCTGCAAACTCACTTTGGGTAAGCTTTCCACAAACTGTGGCGAATAGTGCTGCTCTAACGAGTTATAAATACAATTACACTGTGAAAGGTCATGTCCCGCCCACACACAACGCGTATTAAATTCATTTTTACTCATGGGTCTACAGCCCATTAGATTTAAAACACTGATTGTAAGAAGGCTCACCAAAACAAAACGATAGAGAAAAAACATTATTGTTACTCTGCATAGGTTGTTGTTATCGTTAAGTGATGTTGATAGAAGTTCTAATCTTTATGATGTGGAGTTTGTATACATAAAACTTTTGATCCCAACTTATATAGATGGGTAGGCAAAAGGATTAAGTAAACAATTTTTGAACTCTATATAAGGGTTTTATTTTAGAGGGGTGAGTAGAGCGATCTCTAAAAAATGCCTGAATAAATAAAAGATGTCTAATGTAAGTAAGATCAATAAGAGAATGTAAAAAAATAGAATAATAGTCATGAGTGACTCCTTGATTAAAAGAAGTTACGCCCACTCATTGCTAATCATTATGGTGGTGAAACGAAAGGGGGTTAGCAGACTGATACCTAAGAAACCAGCACACCCGAAGGTGTCCCACTCTCGTTCCTCCATCAAAGGCACGAGGGGCTTCACACCAAAAAACATGTTTTTAGTGCACTTAGGTAGACGGTCTGCTAAAACCGACTGACAAAATTTGTCAGCGCGAGCATCATAAGCTGAGCATTAGAGTGGGTCAATTGCAAAAATAAAAGATTGATTTATATAAATTGATATAAATATTTACCTGTTTTTATTTAGAAAATAGAAAAATTAAAAAATATTATATGGCTATAACTAATTTTTATTTTACTGGCGGTGTCGTTTTTTAATCATATATATCAAATATTTATTAATTGTTTATTTATATAGTATATCAATGCCGTTAATTAGATGTGTTGTTTGGCTAAACTATTTAATAATTCGATTTTTATAATTTGAGCTATGGAGTATATCCACTGCTTGCCAAAAAATAACCAAAATTTCAATTGCAAGAAATATAATTTTATTAATCATATTTTAGGGTTTTTACATAAGCTTGCATAATCTACAAAAGTTAAGAGAACCACTGCGGTAGGCCAACATAAGATAATGTTATTCATAAACCTACATTTTAATATTTATAAAGGTGATCTAAATGGTAAGAATCTTTTGTGCAGTGAGTATGGTGCTTGCAATTGCTATGGGTATGAGCGCTTGCCAAGACCGCAATTCAAGAAATGATGGAATGCATGAAGCAAGTGATCCTGCAGCACCTCATGATATGAATAGAAACTCACAATAATTAGTTTTTCTTAAAAAAGTCTGCTTATTAAGTGGGCTTTTTTTATAGGTATTTTATCTAGGAAAGATTGCTTAATAAAAATTAAATACGTGAAAATATAATATTAATCAATTAATTATATTGAGTTGGTGGTCTGGGTTGTTAGTGTTTCTGAATTGTTGCAAACTAAATATATCTTTTCAAAAAGTTAATAAAACAAACACAATAGCTTACTTATATTCATCCAAAATTCATTTTAGTAATAATGAACTATAAAGGTAAGGATATGCCCCAATATTTAAAAATAGCTGAGAAAATATATCAAAATGTTAAAGAAAAAAAAGGTTTTACGGATGAACCAATGGAAGATCTTAACAATTTGATGATTGAGCTCAGACATGAAATTAAGGGGACACAGCTAAAGCTTTTATATAATTATATTGATTTCGCTGAGCTGTTAATTAAGCCTTTACAAGAGTCAAAAATTAAATTGGATTTAAGTCTTATTCCTAAAAGTAAGAATACACAGGAGTTTGTACTTTGGCTTGCTGGTTTTATTGAGCGGATTACAACAGGTGGGCAAGAGAAATTACCCCCAATTCAGGCCAAAATTACATTACCAGCCTATGCCTATGAGGAAACTTATCCTTCACAGAAAAAGCCGGTAAATAATGGTGAAGAAATAATTGAATATTTTAAGAAAAATCAAAATTGATTTTAAAGGAAACCTGACTTGATGATTTAAGTCAGGTTTTTATTTTGATAAGCCAGTAATTATGGATATTCAAGGGGACAGATATGTTTATGTATTTTTACAGATGGTACTTGCATTAACGATTTTGAGATTTATGGCGTAAAAGCAAAACGTGAGCAAAGCAAAAACAATAAAAAAGCCTATTTCCCAGGGCCAATAGGAAATAAGCTTATAGCTTTGGACCGTTTGAGGGCGTTAAATGTCATCCCATGCATCTTTAATGGCTTGTTTCGCGTGTTCCCATTTTAAGCGAGACTCAGCTTTGAGTTCTTCCCATTTTTGCTGCAAACTACCTTCCATGTCTTCAAACTGAGTTCCTTCCTTAGATTCAGAACGAGCCCGATGACCAAGTTCATAAGCAGCAGAAAAATCACGATCATAATCTAGATCTGGTGTTGTTAATTGCGCTTCTTGGTAATAAGGTCGGGTAAGATAGCTTTCACGCCAGCGAGAGTCAGAATAGTTATGATCGCCAGCTACTAATTGAGCATGATCTGTATTTTGATCTGTCATCAGAATTCCCTCATATTTTATTGAATTTTATGCTTATATTAGATTTAGGAAGGTGAGTTCACCTTCCTAAATGATCGACCGCATCAAAGAACAACTACAAACAATTAACGTTGTTGGTTGTTATTTGAATTTTGTTGGCCAGAATCTTTTTGGTTAGATCCTTGTTGTTGGCCGCGGTTATCATTTTGCTGTTGCTGCTGATTATTGCGTTGTTGATTGTCTTGTTGCTGTTGGTTGTTACGAGAGTCATTTTGCTGTTGTTGCTGTTGCTGATTATTGCGTTGATTTGCTTGATTATTAGTAGTGCTCATTTTTAATTACCTCATATCAATTATGACGATGTGTTTTATCTGAGAGCTTCAGATAGGGTTATTAAAACATGTAGCTTTTAAATGTGTAGGGTAGGGGTGTTACCCTATATTTAAATGTAAATTTAAAAACTATCAATTTTAAATAACTTACTGATTTTTAGTGAATGTGATTTTTAGGCATAAACATTATTAATATGAATGTTTAAAAAATTACATTTCAGCAAATAATATTTAAGAAAGATAATAAATATTTCCAAATGTATATTTGTTAACTTTTTATATAATTTAAGAGGCTTTTTCATCTAATATAATAAGTTTTATATCTTGAGTAATATAGTACGTCAACTTTCTAAGTTTTAAAAAGGCTGGTCCTTTTAAAACACGTCTAAAATTATAAAAATTGTTTTTATAATATATTGAATAAAAGAACGTTCCTACAGGTTTTTCCTCTGTTTCAGATCCTCCTTTTTTTAAGAGACCTGTGCAGGCAACATACAGATCAGCATGCAAAAGTTCTTTTCCTTTATTAATCATTTCAACAGTCACTTGCATTGATTCGGCTGTATATTTTTCAATAAGTTGCTCTGAAATGTGTAGGGTGTTTTCCTTTACACGAAGGTCATAACTTACAAGACTACCTATAAGAATATCTCCGGAATAAGGACTCAAAGAGAAACGATAAGCAAGATAGCCAGCAGAAGCGCTTTCAAAAAAAGCAATTTTAATTTTTTCATCTGCTAATAATTTGCAACATGAATTAAACATTTTAATTCTCCATTTAATTGTTTTTAAAATGTTATAAAACTATTTAACTGTTTGCTTTGTTATTTTTTTAATGTTTATAATTTTGATGGTGAAATTAATGTAAATTTAGATTAAGTTTTGCAAATTTTATATAAAAACAGCAGCTTAAATAATTCTAAAAGTTTAAATGTAATTTTGCGTTAATTTGTATATCTTTGAATTTTTTTGATTTATGTGGTTTGTCCTAATTTTTAATAACGCAAAATAACAAACTTAAAACTTGATTATAGTTCGGGTGACGTATGGTAATTGATATCTCACAAACGGAGAATGAAAATGCCTGTTGTAGTGAAAAAAAGATTATTAGACTTATTACAAGATAATCAACAAAATTATTATGAATTATTCGTTTTTTTCCTTGATCCTGATGTTTCGAGTTTTGAGAAAGAGAAAAAGGCAAGAGATTTTCTGATTAAAGAGATTGAAAAATTAGAGATGAAGGAAATAGATTTTCCTTCAGATATCAATTCGATTAAAACATGGTGTGAGAACGATAATAAAAAAAATTGTCAGGAATTTCAGGCATATTTAAACCGTAGGCAAGCTGGTCAAGATAGAGAGTATTTTCAGAATGTTGCTCAGGCGTTTGAATTTCTCATAAAAGTATCGCCGACTAAAAAGGTCGATGGTGCATGGTTATATAGCTCAGTGCATTATTGGAATGATCCAGTCTTTCATGAGCTCATTATTATTTATTTGGAAGAACTTGGTTTAGGTGAACCGAAAGCGAACCATGTCTGTATTTATGATGATCTTTTACGTAGTCTTGGACTCGACAGTTTCGATTTGCTTTTAGAAGACGAATACTATCATCAAGCAGTCGTTCAGCTAGCACTAGGGTATGCACCACCTGAGTTTATTCCTGAGATGGTTGGTTTTAATTTAGGATATGAACAGCTTCCACTGCATCTTTTAATTTCAAATTATGAGCTTGCCGAATTAGGCATTGATTCTAAATATTTTAATCTACATATCACCATTGATAACATTGACAATGGCCATGCCCATAAAGCCATTAAAGTTATTGAAGATATTTACAACAAATACAGAGATAAAGAGCTTTTCTTTAACAAGTTAAAACAAGGTTTTGCCTTGAATAACCGTGGTGAATCTTCCTCAAATATTATCAAGAATTTAAGTCTTGAAGACTTTGTTCATAAAATTTTGAAAAGAAAAGCACTTGTCGGGCAGCTAATTCATAACGAAACCAGACAGTTTGGCTGCAAAACCATTAATCAGTGGCTATCAAACCCTGATGATATTGCAGGTTTGATCACTCATTTAACTGAACAGAAATGGATTAAGTTTAATACCGACCCTGAACAGAGCGTGTTCTGGCGAATGATTAATGAAGAAAATGGAAAAATGTTTGGGGTGTTTAACCCTGTAGAGCGCCAAATTATTCATGACTGGATTGCTGGTAGTGATCATTCTTCTAACTTCTTGGCATACAGCAGGGAACTTAAGAATAGCCAGCGTATTCAGGACTATTTATTTAGTTATATCTCTGATGGCGAGCTTGATGCACTGCAAGAGCGCGTGCTGCAATCAAGCGATCTTGCAATAAAAATATGCAAACTTACCCCATTTCTAGCCCCCGATTCTCATCATAAAAGTATTGGTCTTTGGAGTACTCGTAAATACGTAGAACTTCTTTTTCCTTATTTAGGTACGTTTAAAAACTAGTTTGATAAACGTTTTCAACTTCAACCCCAAGTTTAACTTTCAAAACATAGGTAATGGACATGAACGACAAAACTAAATTAACTAATAAAACAAGTGAAATGGCTGGCGCCGATGCAGCAAATAAAGCCAATACTACCCAGAAAACTGAACAGTTAGACACCGTAAGAGATGATGCAACCAATGAGGCATTAACCACCAATCAGGGAGTTAAAATAGCGGATAACCAAAATAGCTTAAGAGCGGGTATTCGTGGCTCAACTTTATTGGAAGATTTCATTTTAAGAGAAAAAATCACCCACTTTGACCATGAGCGTATACCTGAGCGTATTGTGCATGCACGTGGTGTAGGGGCACATGGTTATTTTCAGGCATATGAAGGAAATGAACGTTTAACCAAAGCTGGTTTTTTAACAGACCCAACTATTCAGACGCCTATTTTTGTACGTTTTTCAACAGTGCAAGGACCACGTGGTTCAGCCGACACTGTCCGTGATATTCGTGGTTTTGCAATTAAGTTTTATACCCAAGAAGGTAACTTTGACTTAGTGGGAAATAACGCACCTGTCTTTTTTGTGCAAGACGGTATTAAGTTTCCAGACTTTGTGCATGCAGTAAAACCTGAACCCGATACAGAAATCCCGACGGGTGCAACTGCGCATGATACTTTCTGGGATTTTGTGTCTTTAGTTCCTGAGTCTGCACATGCAGTGATTTGGGCAATGTCAGATCGTGCGATTCCTCGTAATTTTCGTTCAATCCAAGGTTTTGGTGTACATACGTTCCGTTTAATTAATGCTGAAGGTAAATCACATTTCGTAAAATTTCACTGGACACCAAAACAAGGTTTGAGTGCATTGGTATGGGATGAAGCTCAGAAACTTGCAGGTAAAGACCCTGATTTCCACCGTCGTGATCTTTATGAAGCAATTGAGCAAGGTTTTTATCCAGAATGGGAACTCGGCGTGCAGATTGTCGAAGAAGAAGATGAAATGAACTTTGACTTCGATTTATTGGACCCAACCAAAATTATTCCTGAAGAATTAGTTCCTGTTACGCCAATTGGCCGATTTGTTTTAAATAGAAATGTCGATAACTTCTTTGCTGAAACAGAGCAGGTGGCTTTCTGTCCGGGCCATGTAGTACCTGGTATCGATTTTACAGATGACCCACTTTTACAAGCACGTTTATTTTCATACACAGATACCCAATTAAGCCGTTTAGGTGGACCAAACTTCCACCAAATTCCGATTAACAAACCAGTGTGTCCATTCCATAACAATCAACGTGATGGCATTCATCAACATACTATTCATAAAGGCCAAGCCTCATATCAACCAAATTCAATTGATGGAAATTGGCCAGTCGAAACTCCACCAGCGGCTTCAAATGGTGGTTTTGAAAGTTATCCTGAAAAAATCAGCGGACATAAACTCCGTCAAAGAAGTGAGACGTTCTCTGACTATTTTTCACAGCCTCGACTTTATTACAAAAGCCTTGCACCGCATGAGCAAAAGCACGTGGTCGATGCCTATACTTTTGAGTTAAGTAAAGTTCAAAGAAAACATATTCGTGAGCGCCAAGTTCAACAAATTTTGGCAAATATTGACCTCGATTTGGCACGTCAAGTCGGTGCGAACCTAGGTATTGAAGTGCCTGACTTAACCTTAAACTATAAGAAAACAGCAGTTGAAAAATCTGCCAAGTTATCTCTTTTAGCTTTCCCACCTGAGGATATTCAAGGTAGAAAAGTTGCTGTACTTATTCATAATCTTGTGAAGTCAGATACACTTGAAGCTATTAAAAATTGGGCGATTAAAGAAGGTGTGGTTGTTCATTTACTAGCGCCGAGCTTGGCTCCAGTAAAAGACCATAAAGACAATATTATTGTAGCTGATGGTATGCAAATGGCTGAACCTTCAATTGCTTATGATGCTGTAATTGTTCCAGATGGCGATAATTTAAATGCAGTAATGCAAGATGGGGTAGCACGCCATTATGTACTCGAAGCTTATAAGCATTTAAAACCAATTGCATTTTTAGGTAATAAATCTGATTTGCTTGAGCCACTTGGTTTGGTTGCCGATGAAGGAACTTTAATAGAAGATGAGTTCCAGCATATTGCGGAAAAATTTAAAAATCTGATAAAAGCTCATCGTGTTTGGTCACGAGAACAAATAGCCGCACACGTACCGGCTTAAATAAAAAAGCCCTGAAAGTTGAAGCTTTCAGGGCTTTTTCAAATCATGTTAGTGCTTAGCCATTAACGATTTGTCCACCGTTTACATGAATAACCTGACCCGTAATATAACTTGCATCGTCTGAGGCAAGGAAAAGGTAAGCAGGGGCGACTTCACTTGGCTGGCCCATTCGACCCATTGGGGTATCTTTACCAAATTTTTCGACGGTTTCTGCATCGAAACTACTTGGAATGAGAGGAGTCCAAATTGGCCCTGGCGCAACACCATTTACACGAATCCCTTTTTTCTGTTTCATTAAATTGTTCGATAAGCTACGAGTAAAAGAGGTGATCGCACCTTTAGTACTTGCATAATCAATGAGCTCATCATGACCTTGATAGCTAGTAATACTGGTGGTGTTAATAATACTGTCGCCTTCTTCCATATAAGGAATCGCTTCTTTGGTTAAATAAAACATGGCAAAAATATTTGTTTTAAATGTCTTTTCTAATTGCTCATTACTAATACTTTCAATTTCTTTTTGCTGATATTGAACACCAGCATTATTTACTAAGATATTAATTTTACCGAAGTGCTGTAAAACCTTATCAATATTTTGTTTGGCAAGGTCTGCATCGGAAATATCACCTTTTAATAAAAGACAATGTTGTCCTTCCTTTTCAACGAGCTGTTTGGTGATTTCGGCATCTTGATCTTCTTCAAGATACAGTACAGCAACATCGGCACCTTCACGAGCAAACAACACGGCAACGGAACGGCCTATACCACTATCACCACCACTAATGACAGCAACTTTACCTTTTAGTTTCTCACTACCTTTATGCGATGCTTTAATAATTTCTGGTTCAGGATGCATCTTCTCCTGATCACCTGGTTGATGAGGTTGAACTTGTGCAGGAACTGCAGATGGATACTCATTTGTTGTATTTTCCATGTTTAGACTACCTCTATTTAAATTTCAGTCCCTCTATAGTGATTAATCTGCACGTGAATATGAGTAAATAGTCTTTTTTAAAAAGTTGACTTTGTTATTTTATATATAAGGATGTAAAAAAATATAACATTGAGAGTTTATTAAGTAATATCTAATAATTTAATCTTATTTTTATCAATCATACTTTCAATAATAGATCGGTTGCCTGTGTCATTTAACCAATTCTCTATAGGTATATAATTAGATAAATCTAAAATTTCTTTTATTAAGGTTTCTGCTTCTACTATTGTCTTTAAATTATATTTATTTTTATTATTTTTGGAAGCTACTTTATCTACTAGCTTTTTTATGTCTTCTTTTTCAATATCTTTTGATTTAATAATATATAAGTCTCTTTGGAAAGGGTGACTTGCATGAGGCGGGTCTAATCTGTAGCTCCATTCTTGGTTATAATTCTGCCAAGAGTTTTTAATCCGTATATTACCAAGTAAAATTTCAGGTACAGAAATATGAATATATTGTAGCGTTGGCTGTGTTTGAGTTAATGGCATGATTCATTTCCCATAAATATTATATATTAATTTTAAATCTTGATTTTGTTCGCTCAAGTGAATTGTTTTTAGAAGAGTAATCATTTATGTTATTGTTTTTAAATAATTTTAATTTTATTTTTGATTTGTTTCTTCAAGAGAGAAGATGTTTTTGTTTTTTATTGATTTGTACATTCTGAAAGTTTATGTTATTTAAAATGGATTTTTAAATGCATTTGTAAAAATATATTGTTATGTAGGTTTGAGTAATAATAAGTATGATGAGTATTTAAAAGGTAAAAGTGCATAATAATTTATAAATATTTTAATTGATAAAATCTTTATTTAAATAATCATCTTAGTGTATTTATCTCTATTTTAATTTATATACATTTAAAAAGATTGAAACATAGCATCGGTATAAAAATATTCTAAATCTCTTATCTTAAATTTATCCGTTAAGTAAAAGCGGTAGCGACTATAATTTTAATATAGGAAGATATAACTATGGCTAATACTAGATATGAAGATCAAGATAACAATAGTTCAGGTACTTCAAATCGTGGATTTGCAAGTATGGATCCTGAAAGAGTCAGAGAAATAGCCAGTAAAGGTGGGCGTGCTGCGCATGCAAGTGGCAATGCACATGAATTTACTTCAGAAGAAGCTCGTGAAGCTGGACGAGCTGCACATGCCAGTGGTAACGCACATGAATTTACCTCAGAAGAGGCTCGTGAAGCTGGTGCTTTAAGTCATAAAAATGATGATCGTAATGGTCGTGGTCGCAGCCGTTATGACGACGACGAAGATGATGACCGCGGTCGTTCAGGTGGTCGAGGCCGTAGCCGCAGCCGTTATGATGACGATGAAGATGATGATCGTGGTGGCCGTTCAAGTGGCCGAGGTCGTGGTCGCAGTCGTGATGACGACGATGAAGATGATGATCGCGGTCGTTCAGGTGGTCGAGGCCGTGGCAGTAGCCGTTATGATGACGACGAAGATGATGATCGCGGTCGTTCAGGTGGCCGAGGTCGTGGTCGCAGCCGTGATGACGACGATGAAGATGATGATCGCGGCGGCCGTTCAGGTGGCCGAGGTCGTAGCCGTTATGATGACGACGAAGATGATGATCGTGGCCGTTCAGGTGGCCGAGGCCGTGGTCGCAGTCGTGATGACGACGATGAAGATGATCGCGGCCGTTCAGGTGGTCGAGGCCGTGGCCGTAGCCGTTATGATGACGACGAAGATGATGATCGTGGCGGCCGTTCAAGTGGCCGAGGCCGTGGTCGCAGTCGTGATGACGACGATGAAGATGATGATCGCGGTCGTTCAGGTGGCCGAGGCCGTGGCCGTAGCCGTTATGACGACGACGAAGATGATGATCGTGGCAGCCGTTCAGGTGGCCGAGGTCGTGGCCGCAGCCGTCGTGATGACGACGATGAGGATGATGATCGCGGTGGCCGTTCAAGTGGCCGAGGCCGAGGTCGCAGTCGTTATGACGATGACGAAGATGATGATCGTGGCCGTTCAAGTGGCCGAGGCCGTGGTCGCAGCCGTGATGACGACGATGAAGATGATGATCGCGGTCGTTCAGGTGGCCGAGGTCGTGGTCGTAGCCGTTATGATGACGATGACGACGATGATCGCCGTGGCCGTTCAGATGGTCGTGGACAAAACTCTCGTAATCAAAAACGCGATGCGTATGGACGCTTTACGTCTTAAGCAGACAGTTTTTGAGAATAAAGGAGGCATTATGCCTCCTTTATTTTTATAATTTTTATAAACTTATGAATGAGTAAGAGGCTGTAAGCCTTTTACAATATCTGTAAATTCTGAGCCATTTATCCAAAAAGATTTCTTTAAAAATAGTGTCGTCATAATACTTTCGGCTGCTTCACTTTCCGGATTTTCACAGAAAATTCCGTAGCTTTCGCCTAATACCGCATCATTTTCAATAAGACGGATAAAATAAGCATGTTGTTCATTTGCATAACCTAAAACTGCATCACGTTGATTTTTCATTTCGCATGTCTCCATACCAAAAAAACTGAATCTAACTCATATTTAAGTGTTCAGAATTTCATTTGATAAAAATCAAAACAGTCAGTAATAAGGACTATTTCACAATGGGTTTTGATTCTCTTCAAATTGCCATTTTCGTTTTAGCATCCCTGTTAAAAGTAAAATGGATTAAAATCTGATCATGAAATTTATTGTTATGCAAAAAAAATATTTCGTCAACTTGAAAATGTAACTTTTTCAAGTTACATTGTTTGTGTAGGATTTGAACGGTGAGATGGAGGCGGTATGCCAAAGAAAAAAGAATTCGAGCATGGCGGTGCGCGGGAAAATGCCGGCCGTAAAGCACAGTTCAATGAACCCACCAAAGTGATTCGTGTTCCTGAGTCTCAAGTTAACTTTATCAAAAATTGGTTACTGAATAATGTCAAAACCGATAACCAGACAGATTTCACCTCAAAACTAAAAATACAGCAGGTGCATCCAAACAACGATAAAATTTATCAGATTCCTTTAGCAACAGAACGTGTGGCTGCAGGTTTTCCTTCGCCTGCGCAAGATGATATAGAGCAAGCACTCGATTTAAATGAATATTTAATTAGAAATGAAAATGCCACCTTTATTGTCAAAGCCAATTCTTTATCCATGCTAGACGCTGGAATTGATATTAATGACCCGCTTATTGTAGACCGTAGCATTCCTGCTAAATCGGGTGATATTGTGATTGCACTCATCGACAATGATTTCACTGTGAAGCGCTTAATGATTGATAGTCAATTTAAGCCGCCTAAAGTGTGGCTGAAAGCAGAAAACCCTGATTATCAAAATATTTATATTGAAGAGGGGCAAGAACTGGTGATTTGGGGAGTGGTGACTTATAACCTCAAACGAATGAGATAAATTTTTCTTATATTTTACTATTTAAGTTACTGACCTGAAATGGAGGCCAGTAACTTTTGTTGAATGACTTTTAAATTTGCCCAATCAATAAACATGTTGCGATAACAACCATCAAGCCACCCGAAAAACGGCCAACTAATTGAGCTGCTTGAGGTCTGGTTTTCAAAATAGCTTCTGAACCATAACCCACCATTAGGTAAATAATTGCGCAGCTAATCATGTGAACAATACCAAAGGCAAGAATTTGTGTTGTCACTGACCATGAAGCAGTAGTGTCAATAAATTGAGGAAGCAGCGCTAAAAAGAGTAAAAAAACCTTCGGGTTTAATCCACTTACATAAACGCCTTTAGTTGCCCAGCTTAACCATGACTGAGCTTTTTCAGAACCAGACTCGTTCGGAGTTGGAGGGACAAGTAATAAGTTTATTCCCATCCATAGCAAATAAGCAGAACCTGCAATTGTTAGGATCATGAGTGCAGTTGGATTATTTGCTACAAGCAGCCCAACACCAGCCGCTACCAATAAAATCGTAATAAAGTGCCCAAATAGCATACCTGCAACAGCTGGTACAACGACTTTGCCTTTAATGCCTGCCGAAATGGCATAGGCCCAGTCTGCCCCTGGCGTAATAATAAAAAGAATGGAGACACTCCAAAATGCAATAAAAATGTTAAAAGCCATATGCTTATCTCGGCAAACTATTTTCCAAAGGTTTCGCTCGTGGTTTAGAAAAAATCCCTATTTATTCGAGCTTGTTGAAAATAATATGCTCATATATTTAGAATGTGCTTTTAAATGTTTGCTCATATCACACTCATTTGGGGTAAATTTTTCTAAATGGATCGCACAGATAAAAAGATTCTTGCTGAATTGCAATTAAATGGCCGATTATCTATCACTGAATTGGCAGAAAAAGTCGGTTTGAGCATTTCACCTTGTCACAGACGAGTGAAGGCTTTAGAAGAGTCGGGAGCTATCAAAGGCTATCGGGCAGAACTCGATCCGAATTTAGTCGGTTTTGAATTTTCAGCGATTGTTTTTATTACGCTTAAAGAAGGTGATAAACAGGCCGTCGAGAAGTTTGAAAATGCAGTGATAGACATCCCGCAAATTATTCAGGCTCAGCGTTTGTTTGGTGAGCCAGATTACTTGTTGCATGTGGTGGCTAAAGATTTACCGGCTTTTCAGCGTTTGTATGATGAAAAATTATCTGCTATCCCAAGTGTGCAACGACTCATCTCAACCATTGTGATGAAAGATGTAGTGCCTGAACGTTTATTTCCGATTGGCTAAGAATCATCAGATATAAAAAAAGAAGCTTTAAAGCTTCTTTTTTAGTTTACGAATATTTAAGCATCGAGTGTTTTACACAAAGAACAGATCGTGCCGTTATGTTTGTGAGAGAACATAATATCTGGACGCTCATAACCTTGCTCACATACGCGGCAGTGGTAAACCGTTGCAACTGGTGTACCTTCAGCATCGTAACGTGGTTCTTTAATGCCGTCATCGTGTGACTTGATGTAGTATTTTCCTTTGGTTAATAAACCCATGATTGGTGTTAATACAAAAGCAAGTACAAGCGCGATAAGCGGAGAGTAAGGCGCCAAGAAGCTACCAAGTAAACCGAAGAATGCTGCAATTGATAAGCCTGCTGATACAAGGAATGCAACCATACCGACAGGGTTCACGTTGTATAGCATGTCACGGCGATATTCTGGTTCTTTCGGTGAAAGTTTTAAAACATATTTGTTGATTGAAATGTCTGTTGCGACAACCACAACCCATGCAATCGCAAAGTTTGAATAGAATCCTAAGATTTTACCCAATACCGCAAACATATTGCCTTCCATCAAAGCAAGCGCAATTGCCAAGTTCACCATCACAAAGACAATACGACCCGGATAATGTTTGCTAATACGTGTGTAGGCACTTGTCCATGCAAGGGAACCAGAGTAAGCATTGGTCACATTAATTTTAATTTGAGAAATAACCACCAAAATAACCGCAAGTGTTAAAGCCGCCCAGCCCGGAAGCATGTCATGAAACGCCGCATTAAACTGTTGAACAGGTTCAGTGCTGTTTACGCCCGGTATTTTAGTGAGTAAATAGAAACCTAAAAATGCCCCAATAATTTGTTTAATCGCCCCCAAAATCACCCAGCCTGGACCCGCTGAAATAACTGCAGCCCACCATGCTTTGCTATTTTCTTTTGTTTTAGCAGGCATGAAACGTAAGTAATCAATTTGCTCACCAATTTGCATGATTAATGATAAACAAATACCCGCACCAAGCATGATCGCTGCCATATCTACAGGTGCGAAACCTTCGTTACCAGTAAAAGTTGCAAATTGGCTGACTAAAGTAGGCTCTTGATAAATCAAATAGGCCACAGGACCAATCATCAGAACGAGCCAAAGTGGGGTAGTCCAGACTTGTAATTTACTCAAGGCTTTCATGCCGTAAATGACGAGTGGAATGACCATAACGGTTGAGATGAGGTAACCAGCCCAAAGCGGAATGCCTAAACCAAGCAATAACCCTTGTGCCATGATTGAGCCTTCAAGGGCAAAGAAAATAAATGTGAAACTGGCGAAAATGATACTAGTAAGAACCGAACCGATGTAACCGAAGCCTGCGCCGCGGGTAATCAAGTCAAGGTCGATGTTATAGCGCGCTGCGTAGTAGGCTAAAGGAATGCCAGTTAAGAAGATAATAATCGCTGCAAATAAAATGGAGAAAACAGCATTGGTTGTTCCGTAAGACATACCAATACTGGCACCAATAGAAAAGTCAGCAAGATAGGCAATACCACCAAGTGCAGTAATAGCGACAACTTTGGGACTCCAGCGCCGAAAGCTGTGTGGAGCATAACGTAAAGTATAATCTTCTAAGGTTTCATTCACTGCTTTTTGTGAATCTGTACCTTGCACAGTGTCCAGATTTGGATGTTCAGATACACTCATAACATCAACCTCCCAATCATTTTCGGTCAATCAACACAAATATTGATCATTGTTTTTTGATGGATTTGAGTGTGTGATTTTTGGGAAAAATTGAAAATACGTTATTTTGCGTATATGTGCGTATTAGAGAAAATCGCCATGATAACTGACTTTTGGCATAAGGATTGCTGGGTTTAATACAGCCCTATCCAAAACATGAGTGTTATGCCAGATTCTTCACGCCCCCAACAAGCGCCACAACGTGTGATCAAAACACGCCGTGAATATAATATTTGGGTGGCCGATGAAAGTATCGAAGATTATGCGCTTCGCTATGCACCTACCTCTGTACGTAAATGGTCACCTTGGACCGTGACCAATACCGCAATTTCAACCGTTAGCTTTTTGGCTATGGAAGCCATTGGGGCAACCATGCTTTGGCAGTATGGCTTTAGCAATGCGTTATGGGCAGCAATTGTCGTATGTACCATCATATTCTTAACCAGTTGGCCGATTAGTTACTACGCTGCAAAATATAATGTAGACGTCGATTTGCTTACTCGTGGTGCAGGTTTTGGCTACATTGGCTCGACCATTACCTCTCTGATTTATGCCAGCTTTACCTTTATTTTGCTTGCGTTTGAAGCCGCAATTATGGCGATGGCACTTGAGCTGGCTTTAGGCATTCCACAAGTTGTTGGTTACTTAATTTCTGCATTAGTGATTTTACCTTTGGTGGTCAAAGGTATTGGTTTTATTAATAAAGTTCAGGCAATCACTCAGCCAATCTGGCTCTTATTACTATTATTACCGTGGTTTTTTGTACTTTGGAAACAGCCACAAATTTTAAGTAGTAGCCTGCATTTTGTTGGTGCGGTTTCAAACTCGACCGATTTTAATCTGTATTACTTTGGTGCGGCGTGCACTCTTATTTTTTCATTTGTGATCCAAATTGGTGAACAGGCCGACTATTTACGTTTCTTACCGCAAAAAGAAAAGAACAGAACCGCATGGCGTTTTGCTGTTTTCTTAGGTGGTCCATCTTGGATTATTTTTGGATTTCTAAAAGTATTGATGGGCATGCTGCTAATGGTATTGGCTTTTCAGCTGTTTATTCCTGTCTCTGAACTGGACAATCCGACTTATCTGTATTGGGTTGCCTATCAGCAATTTATTCCAAACCCTCAGCTTGCTTTAATATTAACTTTAGCACTGGTTTGCTTGGCGCAAATTAAAATTAATATGACCAATGCCTACGCTGGCTCATTGGCATGGTCTAACTTTTTTGCGCGCTTAACTCATAGCCATCCGGGGCGAATTGTCTGGCTACTTTTTAACGTTTTTATTGCCATTGTTTTGATGGAAATGGGAATTAGCCATGCTGTTGAACGCATTTTGGGGCTATATAGCAATATCGCTTTGGCATGGATTGGTGCCGTTGTTGCCGATTTAATTATCTGTAAACCTTTAGGTTTAAGTCCAAAGGGAATTGAATTTCGCCGTGCTTATTTATATGACATTAACCCCGTAGGTGTGGGTGCTTTACTGATTGCCTCTGTGTTATCGATGCTCAGTTATTTGTGCTTTTTCGGACTCATGGCAAAAGGATTGGCGAGTTTTATTGCTTTGGGGAGTGCGGTGTTATGTGTGCCTGTTATTGCTTACTTAACCAAAGGCAAATATTACATTGCACGCCAACCTGAAAAAATTCAGGCGACTTCGGTTGCTAACTGTGTGGTATGTGAAAGGGACTATGAACTTGCTGATATGGCTGGCTGTCCAGCATATAACGGTACGATTTGCTCTTTATGCTGTTCACTTGAAGCACGCTGTCATGACTTATGTAAACCTGATGCACGTTGGTCAGTACAACTCAAAAAAGCCATTTGGCACTATTTACCAGAACGATGGGCCAGCCGTTTAAATAGTCGGGTCAGTTTGTATTTATTACTGACTTTAGGGCTGTCGATCGTTTTGGCAGTAAGTTTGAGTCTGGTTTATATCCAAGAAAAAACCTATTTAGAAACCATTGATGCAGCAGCCGTTCCTCAGTTATTTACGCTATTTGTTAAAATTTACACCATTTTATTTTTATTAATGAGTGTTGCTGCATGGTGGTTAGTGTTAAACGATGAAAGCCGTCGTAATGCTGAAATCGAAACACATCAACAAACAGCATTATTGATTGATGAAATTGCTGCCCATGAAGTCACTTCAAAAGACTTACAAGACGCCAGAATTTCAGCAGAACGGGCTAATGATGCAAAAAGCCGTTATGTCATTGGTATTAGCCACGAATTACGAACACCTCTAAATAGTATTTTGGGCTATAGCCAATTGCTTCAAAAACAAGAGCAGCTTTCAGAACAAGGCAAAATGGCGCTCGGGGTAATTAGCCGTAGTGGGCAGCATCTAACTTCACTGATTGATGGTTTACTGGATTTAGCACGCATTGAAACAGGTAAAATTTCTTTAAATGTAGTAGATGTTCATTTCCCTAATTTTATAGAACAGATTATTCAAATGTTTCAGACACAGTTTGAACAGAAGAATTTACAGTTTGTTTATGAAATTGGAGAGAACCTACCGCACTATGTTCGTACCGACAAAAAACGCTTAGAGCAAGTGCTCATCAATTTATTGGGTAATGCTTTAAAGTTTACGACGAGCGGCACAATTACTTTAAAAGTCGAGTACCGTTTTCAAACGGCTTATTTTGAAATTAGAGATACGGGCTGTGGTATTGCCGAGGCAGATTTAGAGCGAATCTTTAACCCGTTTGAACGGGGCAGCAATGTCGTGCAAGGCGGATTTACCGGAACAGGACTCGGACTACCCATTGTAAAATTGTTGGTCGATTTACTCGGTGGCCAGCTATCTGTGACCAGTCAGCTCAATCAGGGTTCACAGTTTAAGATTAAGTTTTATTTACCTTCAAAAGAAGTGGTTCATCCAATTTCTAATGTTTACTCCAACCAGATTACTGGTTATCAAGGCGAACGAAAACGAATTTTGGTTGTCGATAATGAAGCGGTGGACCGAGGTTTGGTTGCTAATTTTCTAAAACCGTTAGGATTTATGATTGAAGAAGCCGAGTCGGGCATTGACTGTTTAAGACGTGTACCTATTTTTCAACCTAACCTGATTTTGATGGATTTAAATATGCCTTTGATGGGCGGGTGGGAAACAGCGCGATTATTGCGTCAGAATAATATTACCAATGTGCCGATCTTAATTATTTCCGCCAATGCGGGTGAGCGTGAAGTCAATCCACAAGATGCAGTCTTAAGTGAAGACTTTATGCTAAAACCAATCGATCTGAATTTGTTGCTCAGTAAAATTGGAGATAAGTTAGGCTTAGTTTGGATTGATTCCAAATCAGAGACATTCCTTGAAAATAATGAAGTTAAAGCACTTGATGTAAAGGTGTTTAAGCAGGAGCAAGCTGCTGTTCATACATCAATTACACAACCAGAAAATAATGATCTGCTTGATTTACCGCAAAGCTTACAACAGTTAAATGATTTAATTGGACAGGGTTATATTCGAGGAATTCAACAGACTTTAATGCAATGCCGGCAAAATTTTCCGGAGTATGATGAGTTATGGGAACAGCTGGAACAGGCTATTCGAAAGTTTGATTTAAAACACGCACAACGATTGATTCAGGATAAGCAATGAGTACGCAACATGTTTCTTTTCAGCAAGCTTCGCCAAACGAGCAGGCTGTTATCCTGATTGTGGATGATGTGCCGGAAAATTTGGGCTTGTTACATGAAAGTCTGGATCAGGCAGGTTATCGCGTGCTTGTTACAACGGATGGATTAAGTGCTATTGAAATTGCACACCGATGCTTACCGGATATGATTTTACTCGATGGCAATATGCCACATATGGATGGTTTTGAAAGTTGTATACAGCTTAAAGCGAGCCCAATTACGCAGTTTATTCCCGTCATTTTTATGACAGGTTTGTCTGAGACAGAGCATATTGTGCGTGGTTTTCAGGTCGGTGGAGTGGACTATGTAACCAAGCCCTTAAATATTGAAGAAGTATTAGCAAGGGTAAAAACACATTTGGCACATGCCAAATTATTGCAACAACAAAAACAGGTGATTGATGCAACGGAAACAGCCATTCTCGCGCTAGATGTTCACGGTAAAATTGTGTGGAAAACTCAAAAAGCCAGCGATTTACTGAATCAATATTTACCTGAATTAGAGGGTTTTGAGGCAGGTTTAAAAGCTTGGTTTTCAGACTTAGAGCAAGAAAAAGACCCCAAAAAATTAACCAGCTGTTCTTATTCAACACCATCTCAGCAATTACAGCTTTTATTGCTCACGCCGTGGGAGACCGAGCCAAGTGTGGCTAAAAATTATCTTATCCAGATAAAAACTTCTACACCAGCTTTGGAAATGGCTGATATTTTGAAATATTGCCCACAGTTGACTCAACGTGAGGCAGAAGTCATGCACTGGTTGTTGTTGGGGAAAACCAATAAGGATATTGCAGAAATTTTGGAGCTTAGCCCACGGACGGTGAACAAACATTTAGAGCATGTTTTTGAAAAACTTTGCGTTGAAAACCGAACTGCTGCTGTTGCACACATTAATAGCTTGGTACAAGAGTTTCATTAAGTAAATTGAAGATTGTATTTAAAAAGCATACAGACTCGCTGCTAAAAATAGTCTATTTTTTTACACTTAAATTTGTTCTTATAGATAAAGATATATAAAGTCATTTTTAAATAAATTTGAGCCATAATACGAGGAATTCATTGTGAATATTCAACAAAAAGATGATGCAAAACACGGCAGCTTTAGCTTACTTGATGGTGAAACCGTTGCGGGTGAAATGACTTATACATGGGCAGGCGAAGGCATGCTGATTATTGACGCTACAGATGTAAATGAAAATTATCGGGGACAAGGTGTAGGTCGCCAATTACTTGATGCTTTGGTGGCTTTTGTTCGTGAAAAAGACATAAAAGTAATTCCGCTTTGCCCATATGCTAAATCGGTTTTTGATAAAGACCCAAGCATTGGTGATGTACTTAGAAAGTAAGCAATAAATTAAAAATCATTTAATAGGAATCGGGCGTTAGTGTCCGATTTTTTTATTCATCTTTGTTTTAGTGAATATGTTTTAAGCGGTTGTCTTCAACTGATTTTAAGGTTTTCGATTGCCAGATCGAATTTATCAAACTTATAGAAAAGCTTATCTAATAAAAATAGTTTTAGACCAATTAGGAAAAAAATAAACTCGTTGCACAAATATTTAATGGCTGAAGAAAGCTAAATATTTATAACGTTTTAATATTATTTTTGGAATTTTCCTTGAACTGGCAGTATATCCATAGTGTTTTGCCGCAATTTTTCTCTGCAACTTTGACCACGCTAAAAATCTCAATTATCAGCATTATTTTGGCAATTATTGTAGGACTAATTTGCAGCATTTTAATCACATATCGCGTGCGGGTGCTAAATAGAATTGCCCAGTTCTATATTGAGTTATCTCGAAATACCCCTTTATTAATTCAACTGTTCTTTTTGTATTACGGTTTGCCAAAGCTTGGCATCAAAATCGATGGTTTTGCCTGTGGTGTGATCGGACTGACCTTTTTAGGTGGAAGCTATATGGCTGAAGCCTTCCGAGCAGGTTTGCAGTCTGTTGCTAAAGGGCAGATTGACTCTGCAAAAAGTATTGGTCTGCAACCGATTCAAATTTTTAGATATGTCATTTTTCCTCAAGCACTGGCTATTTCAATTCCGGCAATAGGGGCAAATTGCCTATTTCTAATTAAAGAAAGTTCTGTGGTCAGTGCAATTGCTGTCGTTGAACTGCTTTTTGTCACCAAAGACTTAATTGGCATGGACTATAAAACCACAGAAGCTTTGTTTTTACTCATCATGGCCTATCTCATTATTTTATTGCCCGTGTCTATTTTAACCAGCTATCTGGAGCACAGAAGTCGGAAGGTGAGCCATGGAACTTGATTATTTATTTCAAGCGAGTCACCTCGAACGTTTAATGTGGGGACTTTGGGCAACTGCAAAAATTGCATTTATTTCAGTGTTTTTTTCTGCAATTTTCGGCACAGTTTTCGGCGTCATTATGACTTCTAAAAACATAGTCGTTAAAGCACTGTGCCGCCTGTATTTAGAAGCCATTCGAATCATTCCAATTTTAGTTTTGCTGTTTGTGTTTTATTTCGGCTTTGCGACATGGTTTAACTGGCAGTTTTCAGCAATGTGGGTGTGCGTTGTTGTGTTTGTTTTATGGGGTACGGCTGAAATGGGCGATTTGGTTCGTGCAGCCATTACTTCAATTGACCAGCATCAACGCGATTCGGCCTATGCGCTTGGACTAACTCATGTTCAAGCTTTGGTGTATGTCATTTTTCCGCAAAGTCTAAAACGAGTAACACCAGGTGCGATTAATTTATTTACCCGAATGGTGAAAACCAGCTCTTTGGCAGTGCTTATTGGTGTGGTTGAGGTCATTAAAGTTGGCCAGCAAATTATTGAAAACTCGCTGTTGACCGTGCCGAGCGCTTCTCTTTGGATTTATGGCTTTATTTTTATTTTGTATTTTCTGATTTGCTATCCCTTATCTCGTTTGGCGGCACATTTGGAAAAGGTCTGGGAGTAATTATGCCTTTGTTATCGATACAAAAATTACAGAAATCATTTGCACAAAGTCATATTTTACAGGGCATTGATCTGGATGTAGAACAAGGAGAGGTGGTTGTTATTTTAGGTCCATCGGGCTGCGGTAAAAGTACCTTATTGCGCTGTATTAACGGCTTAGAACCGATTCAGGGTGGCGAAATCCGTTTAACAGGCTCAGGTGTGCTTGGTAAAGATGTGGACTGGACTAATGCTCGTCAAAAAATTGGCATGGTTTTTCAGAACTATGAGCTGTTTGGGCACATGAACGTCATTGACAACATCTTGCTCGGACCACTCAAAGTACAAAAACGCCACCGCGATGAAGCAGAACAAGTAGCAGATGAATTGCTAAAGCGAGTGGGATTGTTTGAGCGAAAACTTGATTATCCACGACAACTTTCAGGTGGACAAAAACAACGTATCGCCATTGTTCGTTCACTCGTGATGCAACCTAAAGTCATTTTACTTGATGAAATTACCGCTGCGCTTGACCCAGAAATGGTTAGGGAAGTGCTCGATGTAGTACTTAAGTTAGCGAATGAAGGAATGACCATGTTGATTGTGACACATGAGATGTCCTTTGCCCGCAAGGTTGCTGACCGCATTATTTTTATGGATAAGGGCAAGATTATTGAACAGGCTTCACCAGAAGAATTTTTTGAACAGCCGAAAACAGAACGAGCGAAAGCCTTTCTAAATATTTTGTCGTACTAAATTTTTATTATTTGAATCATGAGGAAGTGAATGTTTAAACGTAATTCAATAAAAATATTAAGCAGTCTTGCCGTTGCTGGGGTTTTATTAACTGCATGTAGTAAAACGCCATCAACTGAACAGGCAAGTAATGCTCAAGAAGACCATTCTTTAGAACAAGTCAAAAAAAATGGGGTTCTACGCGTTGCCGTTTTTGCCGATGATCCGCCGTTTGGTTTTGTAGATAGTGCGGGGAATAATCAGGGCTTCGATGTAGCTCTAGCAAAACGGGTGACTAAAGATTTGCTCGGTGATGAAAAGAAAGTTGAGTTTATTGTGACTGAAGCTTCAAATCGGGTGGAGTTTTTAAAATCAAATCGTGCCGATGTGGTGTTCGCGACATTTACAGTAACCCCTGAACGTAAGGAAGTTGTCGATTTTGCCGAGCCTTATTTAAAAGGTGCGTTTGGTATTGTCTCGCCTAAAGCCAAGCCGATTACCGACATTGCCCAATTAGAAGGTAAAACCTTAATTGTAAACAAAGGCACAAGTTCAGATACCTACTTTACCAAGCATTATCCAAAAGTAAATTTACTCAAGTTTGAAAGAAACTCGGATGCTTTTAAAGCCTTAACTGATGGTCGTGGTGACGCAATTTCACAAGATAGTACCTATGCTTTGGCATGGGCTGCGAAGAACCCAAGTTATGTTGCAGGTATACAGTCTATTGGTGATCAAGAGTTTATTGCGCCAGCAGTGAAAAAGGGCAATACCCAACTATTGAATTGGCTCAATACTGAAATTAAGCAGCTTAGAACAAGTGGTGAAATTAAGAAAATTTATGATGAAACCTTGAAGCCAATTTACGGTGACTCGGTCAATCCGAATGTGTTTTTAGATGTAGGCCAATAATTTTCGATATCGCTAGAGCAGTGTCTAAAAGTAGGCGCTGCAATTTTAAATAAGACTTTTACAAGAACGATAGGGTGAAATAATGACAACATTAACATTTCAAAACGTGAAGCATATTTTAGCTGCGTCTTTACTGAGTTTAGGTTTAGTTGCATGTGACAAAGGAACTCAGTCTACTGAAAAAACGGCAGATACCAAGCAAACTACGTCAAGTATTGAACAGATCAAAAAGAATGGCGTGGTACGAATTGGCGTATTTAGTGATAAACCGCCGTTTGGATATTTAGATGCTCAAGGTAAAAATCAGGGCTTTGATGTAGAAATTGCTAAGCATGTCGCTAAAGACTTGTTGGGTGATGAAAACAAAGTTGAGTTTGTTTTAACTGAAGCGGCGAACCGTGTCGAATACTTAAAAGCCAATAAAGTGGATATTATTTTTGCAAACTTTACAGTTACACCAGAACGTAAGGAAGTGGTCGATTTTGCTAAGCCTTACCTAAAAGTGGCGCTAGGTGTGGTTTCTCCTAAAAGCCATCCGATTACTGATGCGGCTCAACTTAAAGATAAAACTTTGTTGGTAAACAAAGGTACAACGGCTGATTCATTCTTCACCAAGACTCATCCTGAAATTAAACTACAAAAGTATGAACAAAACACTGAAACTTTTGATGCTTTAAAAGATGGACGTGGTGCTGCGCTTGCCCATGATAACTTGCTGGTTTTAGCTTGGGCTAAAGAAAATCCAAATTACACTGTTGGCATTACTAATTTAGGTGAGCAGGACTTAATTGCACCAGCAGTGAAAAAAGGCGATAAAGAGTTACTGGACTGGTTGAACCAAGATTTAGAGAAACTGGCAAAAGAAGGTGTGATTCATCAGGCTTATGAAAAAACGTTAAAACCAGTCTATGGCGATACGATTAATCCAAAAGATTTATTGGTTGAATAATCGTGCTAATAACGATTAGAACTCTAGATAGTCTTTGCTCTAGCTAAGATTCATCTACAGCCTGCCCATAATTTATAAAGATAATGTTTTTGCAATATTTTTTATAGATGTAAACAGTGGTCAGGTTCTGTAGATGAGAAAGTTTTTTGGTTACTTTTTTCAAAAAAAGTAACAGAATTAGCTGATTGCTTTAGAGGTTAAAAGGTTGGATTCCATCGTGCTAATTCTTTGACTTTATATTACTTTAACTTAAATAAAGTCGGCTCTGCTGCTAATTTATCTGCCAAATATTGAATCAACACACTCAATTTAGGCGGGACATGCCGTGTCGGTGGGTAGAGTAACCACAGCCCACCGCTATAATAGGTCTTAAAATACCAATCTGGTAAAACCTGAACTAAGGTACCTTGTTGTAGAGCATGGCGTGCAACGAAGTACGGCAAGCTCGCAATACCTAAATGCTGTAATGCAGCACTCCAACGCACACCCGTATGGTTTGCTGCATAACGACCACGCACGGCAACACTTATCGATTTATTTCCTTGCTGAAATTTCCATTTTGAGTCACTGGCTTGTTCACCTAAGTAAATACATTCATGCTGCTTTAAATCATGAGGGTGGTTCGGTATGCCATGCTTGGCCAAATACTCAGGCGTAGCACAAACCAAGTGATCAATATTAATGAGTTTTCGACCCATAAGGCCACCGGGTGGTTGCTCTGTAATTCGAAGTGCTAAATCGACTCCATCATCAATGAGATCTACATAGCGATCTTCTAAAAGCATTTGTATATCAATTTTCGGGTAGCGTTCTAAAAATTCGGGTAAATGTGGGTGAATCATAAAATGTCCCACAGCTTTGGGAACACTCATGCGAATAATACCTTCGGGTTCGACATGAAATTGCGCAGAACTTTCCATGACTGCTTGCGCAGCATTCACCATATCTAAACAACGTTGATAAACCTGTTGTCCACTTTCACTTAAACGAAGTTTCCGTGTAGTCCGATAGAGTAAGCGGGTGCCTAAAGCACGTTCTAATCGAGCAATCGCACGGCTAACAGCAGAAGGCGTAGTTCCGAGTTGCCTTGCGGTTTCAGAAAAACTTTCCGATTCGACAACCTTAACGAAGGTCGCCATTTCATTTAACAGAACCAGACTTTGATTTGTGCTCATGAGGCAAAAGTTATTTGGATTTTGATTGGATTATCGCGTCTAAAAAATCGCAATACAATCTTTTAGGTGATTTTCAGGAAACTAAATTGTTATGTGGCAGTTGTATGGACATGAGTTTTTAACGCTAGCTCTTATTCACTTTATGGCGGTGATTTTACCGGGACCAGATTTTGTGATTACGGTAAGGCAAAGTGTACGTTATGGCTATTTGATTGGTTGTCTAACCGCAATTGGTATTGGTGTCGGAATTTCAGTCCATGTGTTTTATACACTGGTTGGTATTGGCTTTTTGATTCAGCAAAGTGAATGGCTTATGTCACTGATCAGAACAGTAGGGGCGGCTTACTTAGTGTATTTAGGATGGCAGTGTTTACGTAGCCAGCCGAATACTAATATTGAAATTAATGGCCAAGCAAACGGTGATAGGCCAAGTTTATTTAAAGCTTTTACTATGGGTTTTCTTACCAATGCATTAAACCCAAAAGCCACTATCTTTTTTCTGGCAATTTTTACGACAATTGTGAGTACAACCACACCAATGAAAGTTCAGGTTTTTTATGGGGTCTGGATGTGTATGGTTAATGCCATTTGGTTTATGGTGGTGAGTGTGCTGTTTGCTCAGCCTATCGTACGTAAAAGATTTTTGGAGTTTGGGGTTTATTTTGAGAGGGTGATGGGAGTTTTATTAATTGGGATTGCATTGAGATTGATTTGGGGATTGTTTGTTTAAGTTAGTTTTATTTATAAGTGGATGGACTGTCACGACGGAGTCTTACCGTTTATACATCAGAAGAACGTAGCTAATTCTGTTACTTTTTGGGAAAAAGTAACCAAAAAACTTTGTCATCTACAGAACCTGTTCACTGCTTTCATCTATCAGAAAATGTTGCGAAAACATTATTTTTATAAATTATGGGCAGGCTGTAGATGACTCTTAGCTCAAGCCGAAGGCTAACCTAGAAATCGAATTTTAAATAACAAGACTCCGCACTGATAACTGCTTTGATTTGTCCGAACTATTGATGACTCTTAATTCGAGCTAAAATCATCTGCAACCTGCGTGGTATTAAACAGTTTATGTTTCTGCGATATATCGATTAGATATAAGAAGAGGACAGGTTTTGAAGATGAAAATGCTTTTGCTTACTTTGGGCGAAACCAAAGTAAGTCTAGCCGAAGGCTAATTCAGAAATTGAATTTAAAATAACAAGACTCCGCCGTGATAATTACTTTTACTTGTTCTTATATATGAAGTTGAGCTCAAGACGGTTCAGTAAATAATCCATAAAAGAGACTGCTCGAAAGCAGTCTTTTCTAGTCTAGAAATAGATTTAATTGCTACGCCTATTACGCGTCAGTTGATGTAACACTGAAACTAATAAATCAATTTCTTCAGTTGTGTTATAAAAAGCCAAAGACGGACGCACGGTCTGTTCTACCCCAAAACGACGTAAAATTGGCTGTGCACAGTGGTGCCCAGAACGTACCGCAATACCATGTTGATTTAAAGCTTTACCCACTTGTTCAGTTGAATAGCCTTGTAAGGTAAAGGACATAACACTGGCTTTGTGATGTGCCGTTCCGATCAAACGTAAACCAGACACACTGCTCAGTGCATTTTGACCATATTCGAGTAGATCATGTTCATAGCGAGCAATGTTATGAATGCCTAGACTCTCGACATATTCAAGCGCAGCGCCTAATCCGACAGCATCGGCAATATTTCCAGTTCCAGCTTCAAACTTGTTTGGTGCAGGTTGGTAAACTACTTGTTCGAAGGTAACATCCTGAATCATGTTACCGCCGCCTTCCCAAACAGGCATGCTTTCTAGCAACTCTGGTTTTGCATAAACCGCGCCAATACCCGTTGGACCAAACACTTTATGTCCAGAAAACACAAAAAAGTCTGCATCAAGGGCTTGTACATCGGTAGGGATGTGCGAAACAGATTGAGCACCGTCAACTAAAACACGTACACCTTTGGCATGCGCAATTTTAATGACTTCAGCAACAGGTGTGACTGTTCCTAAAGCATTCGAAACTTGAGTAATCGACAGCAGTTTAGTGCGTTCATTAATCAGTTTTGGCAACTCTTCTAAAATAATCTGGCCCGTGTCATCCACAGGAATGACTCTTAATTTTGCTCCAGTTTTTTTAGTAAGTTGATACCAAGGCACAATATTGGCATGGTGTTCTAAGTGAGAAACGATAATTTCATCACCTTCACCAATATTTTGCTCACCCCATGTTTTTGCAATCAGGTTAATGCCTTCGGTTGTTCCTCGAACAAAGATAATTTCTTTAGAAGAGGGTGCACCAATAAATCGGGCAACTACATTTCTTGCATGCTCATAGGCATCGGTTGCACGAGCCGCTAATTCATGTGCAGCACGGTGAATATTTGAATTTTCATGCTGATAAAAATAAGCAATTCGATCAATCACGCGCTGCGGTTTTTGTGTGGTCGCAGCATTATCCAACCAGACCAGAGGACGACCATTTACGCGTTCCTGTAAAATTGGGAAATCGCGACGTATAGCATGTACATCGAGTGGTTGAGCACTACTTGCTACAAAGGTAGGTTGCGATGGTTGATAGTGACTATAACTTTGTCCACTTTGAGGCAAGTCTAAAAAATAAAATGCAGAGCTTGCCGAACTTTGGGGCGGAGTGTTCGTTGCAAAACGATCTTCAGTTAGCAATGATTTCAGCTGGTCACCATGTGGCAACTGAAAAGACTGCGCAACCGAATAATTATCCTCAACACCTTTAACAGATGGCTCTGCTGCATTTGGAGCAGAAAAATCATTTAAAAAATAATAAGGTGATTCACCTGCACCCGTTGGTAAGCTTGGTTCAATGCGTGGCACATTGGGTTCACTATGAGCAGCTTGTGGCAAATGTGGCTCAAATGGTGGGTGCGGCAAATTAGCTCCACCAACCACAGGCGCAGACGCTACAATTCGACGTTCAGGGTAGTCTGGCAAATTTGGAATATGCTCAGGATATTCCGGATTAAGACTTTTCTGAAAGGCGATATGGGGCGCACGACCACTGAGAGCAGAGAATGGTTCACCCGGTTGTGGAGGGTGCGGTGGCGCTCCGACAGGTAAGTCCAAGTTAAGGCCCGATGGAGAAGCTGAACTGCTTGAGCTTGGTAATGCTGAAAAAAACTCATTAGCAAGTCGAGCAATGGTGGACTCATCAGGGAAGTTGGCTGGTGGGTTAACACCAGTCACTTCAGGCCCGGTTGGACTACCTTGCAGATTACTTGTAGTTAACTGGGTAGTCATGATATTTGTCCACCTCCACATCATCTAATACTGCCAATGCATCATCAGTGAGTACTGCAAGTGAGCAATATAATGAGATTAGATACGACGCAATCGCGTTACGGTTGATTCCCATAAAGCGTACCGAAAGCCCTGGTGACTGTTCACCAGCAAGACCTGGTTGGAACAAACCAACAATCCCTTGACGCTTTTCACCAACACGAAGCAGCAAGATTTTAGTTTTGCCATCTTCTACAGGAATTTTATTTGATGGAATGAGTGGAATACCGCGCCATGTAATGAATTGCGAGCCAAATAAGCTAACAGTTGGAGGTGGTACACCACGGCGAGTACATTCACGTCCAAATGCTGCAATCGCATCAGGGTGTGCTAGGAAAAATCCCGGTTCTTTCCAGACTTTACGTAGCAAATCATCAAGATCATCTGGAGTAGGTGGACCATTTAAAGTCGAAATACGTTGGTCATCTGTCACACTTGCCAGTAAACCGTATTCGGGGTTATTGATAAGCTCACTTTCTTGACGTTCTTTAATGGTTTCAATGGTTAAACGGAGCTGTTCTTTAATTTGATCGTGTGGGCTGCTGTAAAGGTCGGCAACACGTGTATGTACATCTAAAACAGTAGATACACCATTTAAAAAGTATTCGCGTGGCTCTGGGTCATAATCAACAAAAGTTTGAGGTAAAGTTGCTTCATCACGTTGTGTGCAAGCGACTTGAATATCATCAGTATTATTTACACGGTTTAAGCGGTAGATACCTGCTTCAACAGGAAGCCATTGAAGTAAGTGAGTCAGCCATCTGGGAGTAATTGTAGAAAGTTGGGGAGCAGTTTTGGTTGCATTGGCCAGTTGACGCGCTGCGTGGTCCCCCAGCGCAAGTTGTGCTTTGTCAGTATTTTTCGCCATGAATCATTTTTCCTTATTACAGTGGCTTGGTTATAAAATGTTAAATTTTTAAATTATCGTGTTAACAGATTAGAATTAAATATTCGATTTTCAAAATATGAATAAGGTATAAATAAATGAATACAGTTCACTTATTATGAATAAGCATATGTTTATGAAAATTTAATATAAATAAGTAATAAACTGATTTATATATACCAAATTCATGTTTTTAATATATTGGTTAAAACTCTTATATATAAAATTGTGAATACGATTTATTTAAATTCTGGATTTTTTTGATAAGACTCCAGTGGTGACTGTAAAATCTGGCTTCCTGCGGGAATACTATGTGTAAGCCAGACATTTCCCCCAATAATGGACCCTCGACCAATCGTAATACGACCTAAAATAGTGGCACCTGCATAGATCACCACGTCATCTTCAACAATTGGATGGCGTGTATAGTCTTTTTTCAAAGCACCATCATCATTGGTTTCAAAGCGTTTTGCTCCAAGGGTCACTGCCTGATAAATACGAACGCGTTCCCCAATCACACAAGTTTCACCAATCACCACACCCGTACCATGATCAATGAAAAATCCTTTACCGATTTGTGCACCCGGATGAATATCAATACCTGTTGCAGAGTGAGCCAACTCCGAAATAATGCGTGACAATAAAGGCACTTGAGCATAGAGCTGATGGGCAATTCTGTGATAAATAATCGCAAATATGCCCGGATAGCAGAGTAATACTTCATCTACACTATGTGCTGCCGGATCACCTTCATAAGCCGCTCGCACATCGCCGTCTAAAAGGCGCCGTATAGAGGGCAAAGTGTTGGCGAAATCCTGCACAATAGTTTGAGCAAGTTCTTGTGGCTGCTGCACTGGGCTTGAATGACCCACATGTCGTTTTGCTTCATAATTTAAAGCCAGTTGTACTTGAGCATGTAAGGCGGTTAGCACCCGATTTAAGGTATAGGCAATATAAGAATCTTCAGTTTCCTGACGTAAGTCGGCAGGGCCTAAACGCATTGGAAATAAAATTCCACATAGGTCATCTAAAATGGCTTTTAACGCTTCTTTAGATGGAAGTTCACGGCCCCCAAATTCTTTGGTCCTGTGCTGCTGCTGACGCCAGTCATGCCTTGCTTGTTGTAAACCTTGTACAACAGCATTAATGTTCCATTGAGTCACAAGCTTTCCTTGATTCACTGAAAATTGATTAAAATATTAGTCTTGTTGCCAAGGAAGTTGATGGATGCGCCAGCCATTTTTCTGATTACGGTGTTGCTGATCATTGAGATCGCCTTCGAAGCCTTCAAGAACGTTATAAATATGCTCAAAACCAGCATTAAATGCGGCCTCGGCAGCTTGTGCTGAACGGTTGCCACTACGGCATAACAAAAGAATGGTTTTGTCTTTGCCAACTTTTGATTCGAGTTCTTTTAAAAAGCGTGGATTACGGTTAAACGATGTGCCTGTTGCCCAAGCGACATGAACACTTTCAGGGACATAACCTACAAATTTACGTTCTTCATTGGTACGCACATCAACTAAAACAGCTTCGCCTTGTTGTACGAGCTGCCATGCATCAGTAGGTGATAAACTGCCACTAAAATTAAGTTCATGGTCCTGTGCGTATTGCTGTGCTTTAGCAAGAATATCTTCGGCTGAAAAGGATGTATTTGAACCATTTGAGATAAAACTTTGCGGAGTTTCAGTATTTAATTTAGCGTTCATTGAATATATCCTTATCTTTGATTCAGATTGTTAAGGTTCAATTTACGCGGTTTTAAATATAAGCAAAAATAAGGAATATCTATTTATATATATTATTTTGATAAATAAGAATGAGGGATATTTTTATAAAAATAGTATTAGTTAATCTTATAAACTTATTAAAATAAAATAGATTTAAGAAATTTTATTATTTAGTAAAAACCGTGCAGATTAAAATAATCCGCACGGTTTTTTAAAATTAAGCAAATCCACCATTTACCCGAATGACTTGAGAGTTTATCCAGCCCCCATCTGGACCAGCCAGCATGGCCACTATGCCAGCAATTTCTTCAGGTGTTCCGATTCGTTCCAATGGAGCAAGTTTTGCAATAGCTGCTACTTGCTCATCAGTTTTTCCATTGTAAAAAAGGTCAGTGCCTGTTGGACCGGGTGCAACAGCATTTACTGTAATATTTCGACCGCGTAACTCATTTGCTAACACATGTACCAAACCTTCGACACCTGCTTTTGAAGCAATATAAGGACCATATGCCGGAAAAGATTTGGCAATTACACTGGTTGAAAGCGCAATAATCCGACCACCATCTGGAACTGTTTCGGCTGCATGCGCCAATATTAAAAATGCACCACGTAAATTGGTATGAATTATTTTATCGAAATCTGGCAGACTTTCAGGTGTAATTTTCGCCATAGGCATAATGCCTGCGCTATGAACCACAACGTCTAATTGACCGTTAATGGCTTTAGCTTCTTGAAACAAACGACTCACTTCATGTTCATTTGAGACGTCCGCTTGAATAGCAGAGGCTTGACCACCTTGTTCAATAATATGATCTACAGTGGCTTGGGCATGCACCTTATTGCCCGCATAGTTAACAATCACATAAAAACCATCTTGAGCTAAACGTTCTACAATAGCACGGCCAATACTACGTGATGCACCAGTAACCAGAGCTGTTTTTCTTGAAATATTCATTTTTAGATTGCCTGTTTGAGTAGGTATGTCTTATTTTAATAATATAGAAATATGGGATAAATCTTTATAATTGGATAGGATAATTCCATATTAATTAATAATAGATAGGGTTAAAAGCGAGCACCATGGATAAATTTGATACCTTGCAACTTTTTACCCGCATCGTAGAGCTGGGTAGTTTTAGTCAAGCAGCCGATCAGCTAAATATCCCACGCGCTACAGCAAGTAATGCCATTAAAGAGTTAGAAAATAATTTACAGTGCCGTTTGCTAGAGCGGACGACTCGGCATGTAAGACCATCACTAGATGGACAGGCATTTTATGAGCGTTGCACACAAATATTATCGGAACTCGATGATGCCGAATCATCTTTACGCAATGTAATTGCTCAGCCCCGTGGTTTATTACGTGTTGATTTATCAGGCGCACATGCAACTAAAATTGTTTTACCCAATATTGACCAATTTCACGAGTTGTATCCCGACATTGAACTCGTAATTAGTACGGGTGATCGTTTGGTTGATCTGATTAGGGAAGGGATAGACTGTGTGGTGAGAGCAGGACGTTTGGATGATTCAACTTTAATTGCTAGACATTTGGTTGATATGCCACAAGTCATTTGTGCGAGTCCTGACTATCTAAATAAACATGGAACACCACAGCAACCAGAGGATTTGTTATCACATTATTGTGTCAATTTCTTCTCGACATCAGGCGGGCGGAATTATCCATTTGAATTAATGGTGAATGGCAAAAAACAAGATTATTTTTTGAAAAGCTGGATCGCGGTAAATGATGCTGAAAACTATGTATTGTCTGCTTTACGTGGGGCAGGTTTAATTCAGGTCCCGCGCTATCATGTAGCGAATGAGTTAAAAGACGGGCAACTGGTTAAGGTTTTATCTGAATGGAAAATCCCGAAGATGTCAGTTTCTGCTTTATATCCACAGCATCGGCAGCTCTCGCCACGCGTACGAGTTTTTGTCGCTTGGCTGAGTGAGTTATATACGAGTTATTTTGCCAACTTTGAATACCCGCAAAAATGAAATATCTTGCGGGTAAGCCAAAAACTGAATGATATTTTTAAGACTGATTCTGTAATTTATCTTGAGTCTTGGTCTCAAAATCACTCGCATCATGGCGTTCATGCAACTGCGTAGTTAAATCACCAAAAGTACGATTGACCATACGACCACGTTGTACCGCAGGGCGCGCTAAAATCGCATCTGCCCAACGTTGAACATTTTTATATTGATCAACACCTAAAAATTCCGCGCCGTTATACACCCAGTTTTTAACAAGACCGCCATACCAAGGGAACGCTGCAATATCAGCGATGCTATATTCAGAACCAGCCAAATATTCGTTTTTTGCCAGATGCTGATCTAATACATCAAGTAAACGTTTCGTTTCCAAGGCAAAGCGGTTAATTGCATATTCAACTTTAATGGGTGCATAAGCATAAAAATGTCCAAAACCGCCACCTAGGTAAGGCGCGCTGCCCATTTGCCAGAATAACCAATTAAGACATTCAGTACGTGCAGCAATATCAGTTGGAATGAAAGCTTTAAATTTTTCAGCCAAGTAAAGCAAAATTGAGCCAGATTCAAACACTCTTAATGGCGGGTTTTGGCTATGGTCAACCAATGCTGGAATTTTAGAGTTGGGATTAATTTCTACAAAACCACTACCAAATTGCTGTCCTTCACCGATTTTAATCAGCCATGCATCATATTCAGCATCTTGATGTCCTAATGCTAAAAGCTCTTCTAGCAAAATAGTGACTTTTTGACCATTAGGCGTTGCTAAAGAATAGAGCTGGAGCGGATGTTTCCCTACTGGAAGTGTATGCTCGTAACGTGCACCAGAAGTAGGTTGGTTTAAATCGGTTTTTTCTCCAGTCCATTGCCAAACTTGTGGAGGAATATAGTTTGAATCACTCATTTTTTATCTCATGTTTGGTGTAAATATAAGGATTTATTTATGTCGCAAGGCAAGCCATTTTTGTACGGTCGGACGTTGCCATTGCTGTAATGCATAGTTTTTTAAACGTTTTGGTACAACATCACCATTTTGAATAAGGCGTTGCAACATCAGGGCAAGTTCAGCATCCACAATGCTCCATGAACCAAAAAGAAATTCGGCATCAGACGCAAGAAGTTTTTCTGCAACAAAGAAAAGTTTCTCGGCTGCTTTTTTGCCTTCTTCTGAAAGTGGAGTGGAGGTGGGCTGAATAAAAATAACATCGGTTGGACGCTCAGTTCTTAGTGCCACTAAGTCTGATCGGAGCCATGCCTGAATTTGTCTTGCTCTTGCGCGTGTTTGAATATCTTTTGGATAAATAGATGTGTTTGGATAAAGCTCTTCAAGATATTCCAAAATGGCAGAAGATTCTGATAAGGCAAAATCGTTATGCTCAAGTACAGGCACTTTGGCAGTTAATGACTTTGCTACATAAGATTTTTCAAACTGGCCTTGCTGGCCTAAGTTAATGGTCGCAATTTCAAATGGAATTTGTTTTTCATGTAGCCCTACAAAAACTGTAAACGCATAGGGGCTTAGAAATTGTGAATCTGTGTATAGCTTAAAATGTTCATTATTCATTGTTATTGTCCATGTCATAAAACAATCGGATCTAGTCTAAGTGAGCTGATCCAAGATTGGGTAGCTTTTTTGTGGAAAAGCTTTATCGGTTTTTGAATTAAGCCATTTCAGTGTTCTACGTTAGGGCTTAATGTGCTGAAAATGTTGACGAACAATGCTAAGCCATGCCTGTACCGCTGGTGAGACGGGAAGATTTTTTTTCCACGCCATCACTAAGTGCCACTGAATATTTGGTTTTTCAAGCGGTACTGCTGCAAATAAACTAGGGTCAAGCATGTCGGTATAATATTGTGGCAAGAGAGCAATTCCCATGCGTTGTAACACCATATCTGCCAAAAGGTGCCATTGGCTGGTACGGCAAGCAATGGTTGGGTAAAAACCATGCTGCTTACAGGCATCGAGAATAATACTGTTTAAAGAGAAATTTTCAGGAAACATTAAAAACGATTGGTGTTGTAGCTCTTCTAGATTTATTTTTTTGCGTGTTGCCCAAGTGGCATCACGACGTAAAAGAACCATTAAAGGATAGTTACATAGCTCAATGCTATTAAAGATTTGCTCATCAAAAGGCTGCAATAAAACGCCAACATCTAGTTCATTGTTAAGCAAAGCTTGTTCAATACCACGTGAACCAACCTCCATAAAAGCTAATTCAATATCTGGCAATTGCTGATGATAATCAAATAGGGCAGTCGTTAAGAGCTGCGAGCCTAAAGGCGGAACGCCAAGTTTTAAAGTTCCTGTTTTTAATTGTTGGTAGTTTTCTATTTCAAGAAAGATGTTCTGTTCTGCTTGAAGAAGCTCAATCGCATGTTGATAAATGCGCTCTCCAATTTCAGTTAACTCGATTTGTCTTTTACGGCCATGATCAGGTTTAACCAAAAGCTGTACCTGAAGTTGCTCTTCAAGCTGCTGTAATATTTTACTAATAGTCGGTTGAGTCAGATACAACTCTTCAGCAGTACGGGTAAAACTTTTAGTTTTTACCAATGTAACGAAGCACTGTAGTGATTTTAGAGAAAGCATAATAAAGAATAAATTATTCAATTTTTGAATAATATTAACATGAATAATTCATATTTAGCAGCTTTAACCAAGATAGCATAATGGTGTAGTTAACCATCTAATTTCGCAAAATGAGTACTGAATCTGCTTCTGGAACACCCACACAACCTTCACTATTCGTGTTAGTTAAACAAATTTTGATTTTGGCTGGATTTTGGTGGGTCGGATATCTCTTACATCAAAAACTTGGCGTACCTGTCTCGGCAGGCATTTTAGGTATGTTTTTATTGCTTCTATGCCTGTTCTTTAAAATTATCAAAATGGATCAGGTGGCAATCGGAGCAACTGTTGTTTTAGGTGAGCTATTACTATTTTTTGTGCCCGTTGTGGTCGCTGTAGTGCAGTATAAAACCTTGTTTATGACCGAAGGATGGCAAATTGTTTTGAGCATTGCGGTTGGGACCATTTCGGTCATGCTCAGCACTTGCCTGACGATTCACTTTTACAATCGTTTGAAAGCTTATTTACAGGCCCGCAAACGTCTTCAACATAAGCATATCTAAGAGAAAACGACATGAATATTTGGTCAGTTCTTTGTCTGATCTGGACTTTGGCAGCCTATGTTGTGGCAAAGCGAATCTATCAGAAAAATCCGAAACTTTGGTTATCACCCGCGATTAGTGTGCCTGTACTCACCATTATTTTGATGACGATTTTTGGAATTTCATATCAAACTTATGCTGAAGATACGCAGTGGATTGTTAATTTATTAGGGCCAGCAACGGTTGCGTTTGCTGTACCGATTTATCGCTATCGGGAAACAATTCGTAAAAACCTTGGGGTCCTTTCGATTGCGATTATTGTGGGGATGAGTGTAGGTGTGATGTCTGCCTATGAAATGGCGCAGTGGTTCCACTTTAGCCCAGAAGTGACCAACAGTTTAATGGCCCGTTCTATTTCAACTCCATTTGCCATGATTTTAGCTGAAGATATTCACGGTTCGGCAGCATTGGTTTCACTATTTACCGTTATTACTGGTTTGGTCGGTATGATTTGTGGCGATGCAATTTTAGCGATTACTAAAATCCATTCTAATGTAGCAAATGGGGCAGCCTTTGGCAATGCAGCCCACGGTTTTGGTACAGTTAGAGCACAGCAGCGCAATAGTGAAGAAGGTGTAATTGCCAGTTTGACCATGGTTATTGCTGGTATTTTAATGGTATTGATTGGGCCATTTGCCATTCATCTATGGTTGCTGTTGTAGGCTATATCTAAGTCGGCTTGTCATATTGTGGAATAATCTTTGATAGTTTTTTGATGGCTTGTCTCATCAGTTCGGGTTCAAAATCACCTAAGCCAACAATTAACCCCGGACGTTGTTGTTCTTTTGAAAATGTCGGTGAAATTGCTTTAATCGCAATGCCTGCACCGACTGCCGAGCTTGCAACGTCAATGTCATTAATATGATGAGCAAGCCATAACACCATATGCATGCCTTGATCGCCCGGCTGTAACCAAGCCAGTTCTTGAGGTATGTATTTTTCAATCAAGCCAATAATGTATTCTCGAACTTCTGCATAGACATTCCGAGTCCGTCGAATATGCCGCTCTAAATAGCCTTCTTGAATAAAAGCAGCCAAAACATGTTGGTCCGCAGCAGGTGGGTGTCGATCAATTAAGACTCTGAGCCCACAAAAAGGTGCCACCAGTTCTTTAGGCAATACTGCATAACCAAGTCTAAGTGATGGAAATAGCACTTTACTGAAAGTCCCAAGATAAATGACTTGGTCGGGCGCCATACCTTGTAAAGATGGGAAGGGCTGACCGTTATAACGAAGTTCACTGTCATAGTCATCTTCAATGATCCATGCATTTTGCTGTTTTGCCCAAGCCAATAAAGCCGTACGTCTTGCTAGACTCATCGGCATGCCAAGCGGATATTGGTGAGATGGGGTTACAAACGCAGCACGCGCTTGTTTAGAAAGCTTAATTCCGGTTTCAACCTGAATACCTTCTTCATCAACAGGAACACGTACCATACGAATGTTTTGTACAGCATGTTCAAAAATGGCTGTTGTACCCCGATAAGCTGGATCTTCAATCCAAACTTCATCTTTTGCTTCAAATAAAATCTGACTGCAAATATAAAGTGATTGCTGAATGCCGGGTGTAATCACAATTTGTTCAGGTTCGCAGTGGACAGAGCGGGATCGGCGTACATAGTCTGCTATAGCAACTCTTAGTGATAGCACGCCTTGAGGTTCACCATAACCCGAAGGAGCACCTGCACCTCGAGATCTAAATTTATTTCCGAACTTACGCCAAATATCACTCGGTTGGGTGCGGGCAATGGGAACAGATACTGCAAAAGGGGCATGAGGAAGCGGTTTAAACTCTTTAAGCACTTGAGCATAAGAACGTGCTGACTTTGTCAAAGGGATTGAGTTAGGTGTGGTCTCTTTTTGAGAATGTTGTGGTGTAGTTTTTTTAGCTAAAGCATGAGACACATAGGTGCCCGTTCGTGCTTGAGAGTCAAACACACCTTCGGCTAAAAGCTGATCGTAAGCTTCGATAATCGTTCCGCGAGCGACCCCAAGTGTTTGAGCCAATTCACGTGAAGAAGGCAACGGATCGCCGGGCTGTAAATCACCACTTTGTACAGCTTCACGCAAAGCTTGGGTCAGTTGAGCACTTATCTTTCCTTGGCTTTTATTAATCTTTGCAATCGACGGAAGTTCAACAACTTTTGCCATTCTTGCCATAATTCTGGTCTACTTAAAAAAATACAAAGTGGTTCTTTTTAATAAACCACAGAAACCAGAAAATTTACAACACAAAATATAAATAACCCTGATATTTACAGTGAGGTTTTAGCCATGTATATCCCCGATGATTATGCAGAAAACCGTTTGGACGTATTGCATTCTCTTATTACCGAATATCCATTTGGTGTGCTTTTTACGCATGGAAGTAATGGTTTAGATGCAAACCATCTTCCATTCGAATTACAGGCAAGCGAAGGGGAATTGGGTGTACTACGTGCGCATGTGTCTAGAGTTAATCCAGTCTGGCAGGATATTAAAAATGGAGATGAGGTGTTGGTCGTGTTTCAAGCAGGCGATGCGTATATTTCACCAAACTGGTACCCATCCAAACATGAACAGCACAGACAAGTACCGACATGGAACTATAGGGTTGTGCATGCTTATGGCAAAGTAAGCATTCGAGATGATGAACGTTACGTCCGTGGTGTTGTGGCTCGTTTAACTCGTACTCATGAAGCATCTCAACCTGAACCATGGAAAATGTCCGATGCACCAAAGGACTATCTTGAACCGATGTTAAAAGCCATTGTGGGTATTGAGATTGAAATTACCAAGCTACAAGGAAAATCAAAACTTGGGCAAAACAAAGAACGTCGAGACATTTTGGGCGCGGCAGATGGCCTATCGAAATCTGGTCATCAAACTATAGCGGACGCTATGTATAGTGTGGCTGAGTTAAATAAATAATTTTGAAAATATAAAAGTTTAATATCAATTGAGGAGGCAAAGATGTCTTTTACTACACCTGTTGAGTTAGTAGGTGAACACGTTATTTTAAAGCCGTTAAATGTAACTCAAGCTGGCTCACTGGCAGAGGCTGTTTGTGATGGTGAACTCTATAATCTTTGGTATACCCGTGTGCCAAGACCTGAACAAATGACTGCTGAAATTGAAAGACGTCTCAGTTTGCAAAATTCCGGTTCTATGCTGCCATTTTATATTGAAGATCGAAAAACGGGGCGAGCGTTAGGTATGACAACTTTAATGCATATTGAAGAAGCCCATCGCCGTGTAGAAATTGGATCGACGTGGTACCGCAAGTCTGCACAACGTTCACCTGTAAATACTGAATGTAAAAAGCTACTGTTGGCTCATGCATTTGAGTCATTGAACTGTATTGCGGTTGAGTTACGTACATCTTCTTTAAATGTTCAAAGTCAAACTGCAATTGTACGTTTAGGTGCAAAGCTTGATGGTGTGCTGAGAAGTCATCAAATTGTGAAAGATGATATTTTGCGGGACACTCACGTTTACAGCATTTTAAAACATGAGTGGCCTGCGGTTCGCCAAAACTTGGAATGGATGTTGAACAAGCCGCGTTAGGAATTAATGCATAAGTCTATATTCTTGCGGAGTATTACCCGTCCAGTTTTTAAATGCTCTACTAAAAGAATTGTGCTCTTGAAAGCCCAATAGAAATGAGATTTCACCCGTGCTCATTGATGATTTTTCTAAATAATGTTGGGCAAGAGATTGACGTGTTGCATCCAAAAGCGTTTTAAAATTAGTTTGTTCTTCTAAAAGTAGCCGTTGTAGCGTACGTTTGCTCATCGCGAGTCGTTGAGCAACATCTTCTATTGTACATAGTCCAGCAGGTAGGTTTTCTAAAAGTATTGCTTTAACTTTTTCGCTAGCTGTTGCATCTTCATCAAGCTGTATAAGACTACGTTGCAAGTTTGGCTCGAAAAAAGACCACATGGTCGGGTTGGCTGTTAAAAAAGGACGTTCAGCATCTTGGCGTGAAAAGACAATTGAAATGTGTTCACTTTTTTGTGGAAGTACGCCAAAAAATGTTTTGTACTCTGCCAGATTATTAGGTAAATCGGGCAGTGTAACTTTCAAAGGTATAACCTGATGTCTTGTACATATTCTTGCTAATTGAGCAAAAAAGACCAGTTCTGACATGGCAAGACTTTGCGGGGTTGGCGTAGATACATTATAAAATTTGAGTTCTAGCGTTGTTGTGTCGTTATCAATTGCTACTTGTAACTGCATTGGCCCAACGAGTCTTTTAAATTCAGATAGACGCTGTATTGCAATATTGAAGTTGGGACTACAAATATAAGCAAAAATCGCTGGGTCAAAAAGCTCAACTGTAATCATTTGACCGATTTTTAAAGGTAAGTCATTTATTCCGGCAAGTTGTTCAATTGCGTGCCAAAAATTGAAATATTGAACGGGCGTAAGGCTTGCATCTTTACGGTTGAACAAATCAAGCGGTAGAGATGCCAAACGTAATGCATCTTCAAGATTTATGCCTAGGTCATTCAGTAATAACTTCCAGTTGGTATTTAGGGCAAAATTTGAAGCATATTTCATTTGAGCATCTCAACATTAAACTTATACGGGTCACTTCATTTATTTAATAACTGACATCACCATACGATCAAACACACGGTCACCAAACCATTTACGTACAAATATCATCAGTTTGGCATATTTGCCACCCACATAACGTGTTTTAGGTGAGGATGCATGAACAGCTTTCATTAGCATATCGACGACAACTTGCACGTCTGAAAGTTCACCTTTTTCTACTGTAGTTTTTGTTGAGTTAGCAACTGCGGCTGCCATATGGCTATACGCACTTTGTCCTGAACGTTCCAGCATAGGTTGGATCATTACATCTGCAAATTCAGTTGCGATAGCACCCGGTTCAATGACAACAACATCAATATTAAATGATTTTAACTCTAAACGTAGACAGTCAGACCAACCTTCAACAGCATGTTTACTCGCATGATACCAGCTACCAAGTGGGGTATAAATTTTCCCACCCATTGATGAAATATTGATAATTCGACCCTGCATTTTTTTACGCATACTAGGCAGAACCTTTTGGGTTAAATAGGCCATACCAAACAGATTCACTTCAAATTGATAGCGTGCATCCGCAAGGGTAGTATCCTCCATAGCACCATACATGCCGAAGCCTGCGCAGTTAACTAAAATATCAACGCCATGGGTTTCTTTTTCAATAGTCTTCATAACTTGGTCGATATCATCCTGATTGGTAATATCCATTTTTAATGTATGAGCACCAAGGGCTTTTAGTTCTTGCATAGCATCAACGCGACGAGCAACGGCATAAACAGTTGCACCTTCTTTGAGTAATGCTTTGGTAAATGCTTTTCCCATACCAGATGATGCGCCTGTGATGAGAACGATTTTTTCTTTAACTGTGTTCATATTCTGTCTCTCAACTAAAGTTTTAAGGAACTTGCTTTTCGATAGAGACATCATAGGAATTTGAACGATATTTATCCAAATCGAATGGCGACAATGTGTAATCAAAGTGCGCCAAATTGTAGTAAAGATCATTTATTAGAAATAGAAAGATAAACTCAACATAAAGCGAAAACTTATTTTTTTGCTTAATCATGATGAACAAATGGTAATTAATAACCAGGGGATTAAAGCCATATTCATTGCTTTCCAGCCAAATAAATCGAGTAAAGCACCTGCGCTAAAAGAACAAATTAAGCCGACAACAAAAACAGTCATGTCGTTAATGGCTTGAGCCTTGATTTTAAGAGGCTGGACCTTCTTATAAACTTGCTTCAACTCTTTGTTGAATGGTTTTGATAACCAGATCTAATGCGCTTTGAATTTTAGTGTTCCATTCAAACGAACAGTTGATTCGCAAATAATGCTGCTGTGCAGGTAAAACACTAAACAGAGGGCTTGGTGCAACGCCAATGTCTTGCTGAATCAGCTCTTCATAAACTTGCATACTGTCTAGTGTGCTGGGAAGTTTGACCCATAGAAAATAGCCACTTGGGTAGTAATACACTTCACAAGAGCTAGGTAAATGTTGCTTTAAATAATGGTAAAACTGCTTTTTATAGCGCTCAAGCGAAAGTCTAAGTGTACGTAAGTGCTTTTCATAATGATGATGTGACAAAAACTCGACTAATGCATTTTGAATGAGTGCATTTACTGAAATAGTACTCATAAGCTGTAAATGTTGAATATGGTCTGAAAACTTACCCGCATAGACCCAACCAACCCGAAAACCAGCACCTAATGTTTTAGAAAAAGACGAGCAGTGAAGCACCAGATTTTGTTGGTCAAAATACTTCATTGAAAGTGGTTTTTGCCCACCATAAAAAAGCTCCTCATAAACATCATCTTCGATCAAATAAATTTGATGCTCATGAAGTAGTTTGGCAATTTTATATTTAATGTCATCACTGACGGTAAAACCAATCGGGTTGTGGCTATTTAACATGAGCCAACACACCTTGATAGGATACGTTTGAATAACTTGTTCAAAAGCCTCTAGGTCAAAGCCATGTTGAGGATGTTCGGGAATGGTAATGACTTTAAGCCCTAAACGCTCGGCAGCTTGCCAAGCGCCGTAAAACACGGTTTGTTGCAATAGAATATAGTCACCCGGTTTAGCGACTGCTTGTAGGGAAAGGTTCAGTGCATCTAAACCTCCCGATGTAATGACAATGTCATCTGGGTCTGTCTGTATGCCTTGCATACAGTAGCGCTGAGCAATCAGTTTCCTTAAAGCTAAATTACCGGGAGGTAGACTTGCTGTTTGGTCATAGCTTTGTCTTTGACGCGCAAGTTGCCCCATAATTTGAATGAGTTTGGGGGCAGCTAAAAGCTGACTATCTGGAAAAGCTGAACCAAAAGGTACAACAGATTCATGTTGAATCGATTTAAGATATTTAAAAACTAATGAGTTAATTTCGATTTTAGAATTTAATGAAACAACAGAATATTGCTCGAGTGGCTTAAGTGCAATTTGCTCGGCAACGAAGTATCCCGATTTTTCTTTTGAATAAATCAGACCTTGTGATTCAAGCTCCTGATAAGCATTCATTACGGTCATTAAACTAAAACCAGAGCGTTGTACCTGATCTCTTAATGAAGGTAATTTCTCATGTGCACTTAAAGTACCACTTTCAATGAGTTGGCGAATGCTATGAGCGAGTTGTTCTGATTTATACATGTATAAGCTGCACGAAATAAAAAAAGATGCACTGAATCAATAATAAATGCCGTTTGCAGAATCTACAAACGGCATTTGTTTAGAAAGTTGGAATTACTTTAAGTAAGGGGCTGCATAAATCAATATCACTTTAAATAAACCAGCAATCACAGCTAAGGCTAAAAAACCACCAAGCCATAGCAGAATAAACCATTGGGTTTGATTGAGTTTAACGGATGATTTTTTCATAAAACCCTCCATACTTAATGATAACCTTCATCACCTACACGGACTTTGTCTCTAAATACCCAGTAAGACACAATGGTGTAAGCAATAATGATTGGAATCAGAATAAGCGCACCGACCAAAGCAAACATTTGGCTAGAATGAGGTGCTGCAGCCTGCCAGATGGTGACTGATGGCGGAATAATATAAGGCCATAAACTAATCACAAAACCAGTAAATGCAAGGAAAACGAGGGCCAATGTATATGCAAATGGCTTAAGGTCATGATCCTGCTTTTTACACGCTGATAAAATTAGACCAACAAACAATAAGACCAAAATAGGCACAGGGCTAAAATAGAACAGATTTGGTAAAGAGAACCATCGATCTGCAATTTCAGGATGTGTTAAAGGCGTATATAAGCTGACAGCACCAAAGATAATGAGCAGTGCAATAATTAGCTTAGGCATAAGCTCATACATACGTTGTTGTAAGCCTTTTTCGGTTTTTAAAATGAGCCATCCACAACCCAAAGTGGCATACATAGCCACTACGCCAATACCTGTAAAGATCGTAAATGGAGACAACCAATCCAGAGACCCGCCAGCAAAAATACCATTTTCAGTTTTAATCCCTTGGATATAGGCACCCAAAATAATCCCTTGTAGGAAGCTGGTTAAAACTGAACCCCAAATAAAAGCCAAGTCCCAAAGATGTTTGGTTCGATGAGCTTTAAAGCGGAATTCAAAAGCAACCCCACGGAAAATCAGTGCAATCACCATGAAAATGATCGGTAAATACAGTGCTGATAAAACTGTTGAATAAACCAGTGGAAATGCTGCATATAGACCAGCACCCCCAAGGACCATCCACGTTTCATTACCATCCCAGACAGGGGCAACGGTATTCATCATGACATCACGTTCTTGGCTACTCTTAATGAACGGAAACATGATCCCGATTCCTAAGTCGAAGCCATCCATGACCACATAAATCATGACACCTAAACCGATAATACCGACCCATATTAAAGAAAGATCAATCATGACGGTTCTCCCCAGAGTTTTGTTTGCTGTCAATATTTTCATCGACTGCACTAAGTGGACGCATTGGTGTTTTAAAGTGTCCAACGCCACCAGACTCGATATTTGGTGTATCGATAAATGATGGGCCTTTATTAATGAGTTTTAATGTGTAGTAGATACCGCTACCAAAAACGATGGTATACACCACTACAAAAATAAAGAGACTGAGGCCAACTTGATCTGCCGACACCGTATGAGATAACCCATCTTTTGTTCGCAGAATGCCATATACCACCCAAGGTTGACGGCCAACTTCTGTGGTTACCCAGCCCGCCAGCATTGCAACATAACCTGCTGGGCCCATTAATAATGCAAATTTATGGAACCATGAAGTGTCATAAAGTTTTCCGCGTTTACGTAGCCAAAGTGCAATGAGTGACAAGGTGACCATGAGTACACCAAGTCCTACCATTACACGGAAGCTCCAAAAAATGATGGTTGAGTTTGGACGATCTTCAGGTGCGAATTCTTTTAAACCTGTGACTTGTCCATCTAAGCTATGCGTTAAAATTAAACTACCCAAATATGGAACGCCGACTTCAAAGTGGTTACGTTCTTCTTTCATATCCGGAATTGCAAAAAGCAACAATGGCATAGGCTCATTGTGGTTGGTTTCCCAGTGACCTTCCATTGCGGCAAGTTTGGCAGGTTGATGTTCACGAGTGTTTAAACCATGGTTATCACCAATCACCACTTGTAAACATGAAGTCACAAGTACCATCCATAAACCCATCGAGAATGATTTTTTCACCAATTCATCACGACGACCTTTTACCAAATGCCAAGCAGATGTTCCCACCACCAATAAAGATGAAACTAAGAAGGCAGCAGCACCCATATGGGCTAAGCGGTAAGGGAAGGATGGGTTAAAGACAATAGCTAACCAGTCTTTTGGCACAATAATGCCATTTTCGATGGCAAAGCCTTGAGGGGTCTGCATCCAGCTATTAGAAGATAAAATCCAGAACATGGAAATACATGTTCCGATGGCCACCATAAGTGTTGCGAAGAAATGGGCTCGAGGACCAACACGTCCCCAACCAAACAGCATAATACCCAAGAAACCTGCTTCTAAGAAGAAGGCACTCAAGACTTCATAGGTAAGTAAAGGACCAGTAATACTTCCGGCGACGCGTGAAAATTCACTCCAGTTAGTACCGAACTGGTAACTCATGACCACGCCCGAGACCACACCCATACCAAAGGCAACGGCAAAGATCTTAATCCAGTATTTAAAAAGATCTTTATAAATCGGGTTTTGGGTTCTTAACCATTTCCACTCTAACACTGCTAAAAAGCAGGCAAGACCGATGGAAGTGGCCGGAAAAATAATATGGAAGGATACTGTGAAAGCAAATTGTATTCGCGCTAATTCTAGAGCGGTTAGACCGAGGCTCATAAACTTTCCCCCTGTGAACTAGCTGATGATGATTAAATGAGTTAAATACTTATTTTCAGGCAAAAAAGTACTCTGGCGATTAAACTTACTTCTGTGATAAATGTTCTTAGCAAGTAAAATGCCAACAGGGTAAAGCAACATAATTGCTTGATATTTCAATAGAATAGAGCGATTGATTGTTTTCAATCTGTTAACAAAGTTTATGCTTGATGTTGCATTTGTAAAAATGCATGTTGCATTGAAACATTGATGAAATATCTGGCGATATGCAATAGATCGTCTCATGAAAACTACCTACCTTAAGAAGTTTTCTTAATCATGCACTCGCTCTATTTGTATATGTAGATACAGAAATTTTTTATAAAACTATAACAGTTCAGTGTGGTTTCGAGGGTGTGCTATAGTTTTTTTTCAATCATCTGTAGCTATATATTCATTCCTCCAAAGTTCACAATAAAAATGAACAGGATTTACCGCCAACCTAAACTAACCTTCAAGACTCAATGTGAACGCTGTTTTAGATTTTTTTAAGCACATGATTATGTTCTTCTTTTCTATTTCCATTGTTGTTTTGTGTAGGGTCCGGTTGCTGCGTGTTTCTTAAAGACCTAAGTGTAAGTGTAGCGCTTCTAAAATAGCTTGGATGTTAAAAAATGTTTATTACTTCTCAACTCAATGTTCTACATAAAATTATTAAAAATCAGTCTATTTCTACATTGGTGGTAGATCAGTTAGAACAGACTTATGTGAACCTTGAAGCAACTTTACTTAGAGCGAAAGTACTCAGAGACTTTTCTAAAACTCAAACGGTTTATTTAATTCAGTCTCATATTGAGCCACAGCAAAGCAGTTTGGCTTATCTATTCTCACCATTTATTTTTGCTAACTTAAACAAGGCAGCTATTTATACAACACTTGCAACTGCGCCTGTGCTTTCTATTCTTAATAAATATTATCAAGCAGACAAGAAGGTTGTGTTTAAGATAGATGAGGTTTTAGAGAGTCTAAAAATATATCTCGATTTAGAGCTAACAAATATACAAGAGATAGACTTTCTCTATTTAAAATTAATCAAGGCATTATGTCGAAGCGATATCTCTACAATTTTTTTAATCACCCATTTAGAGCTTGATTTGGAGGCTTTAAAGAAACTTGAACAGTTCTTAAAAATAAAAATTCATTGGGTGAAAGTCGTAAAAGATGAAAGTCTAAAAGGCTTAGATCAGCTAGATATGCGTAAATTATTATTTAAAAATAAAGATGAAGCATATGTACAGTTATGTGCACGCTTTGCTCAAATGAACGCAGCGCTGGTTGGTTTATGCGACACCTTTACTGCCAGTCAAATGACGCACTTAATTGATGATATGTTTTATTCAGAGCATATTTTCGAGAAACTATCTGTTTATTCAGAATATATGCAAACCTTATTGCAAAGTCAGCATAGTCTTACCAAGAAAGAGATTGCTTAGTGCTTTCAGGCTCTTATTTTGCGTTATATAAAGAATGAATACAGTTATAAAAAAATAATCGTTTTCATGTGAAATAAATATTTTATGGTAAAAGCAAAGCAATATTGGTTTTACTTACATGACAAATTTAAATTTTGAGCATCATCTCGGTTCACTAACTCATGCAGCACTTAGTCAGGCTTCAATCATTTCTCGCGTGTGGGGTGAAGGGCCTTCAGAACGTTATGATGAATTGGCAAAAAATTTCAGACCAACTTTTGCCCGTATTAAAGAAGGGGCTTTAATCCGTGAGCAGCAGCATATTTTGCCCTATGAACAACTTCAGTGGCTCAAAGATGTTGGTTTTACACGGCTAAGACTTCCCAAAGCTCATGGTGGCTTTGATGCAACTATTCCTGAATTATTTGCATTGCTTATTGAACTTGCAGAAGCCGATTCAAACTTACCGCAAGCTTTGCGTGTGCATTTTGGTTTCACTGAAGATGTGTTGGTAAGTAAAGACAAAGCGTTTCAACAGCGTTGGCTTAGCCGAATTGCAAATGGGGAAACAGTAGGCAGTGCCTGGTCTGAAGGCGGGAAAGAATCAATTGATCAGTTTGAAACACATTTGTATCGAGACAGTGAAGGAAAAATTCGCGTTAAAGGTAAAAAATATTACACAACAGGAAGTTTATATGCAGACTGGGTGGATGTTGGTGTAACAGATTTAAAGGGTGAATCTGGCTCGGTCGTTGTTCGCCGTGAAGATGAAGGCGTCGAAATTGTTGATGACTGGAATGGCTTTGGTCAGCAACTCACCGCAAGCGGTACAGCATATTTCCATGATGTATTGGTCGATGAAACTGAAATTTTACCTGATGATGACCGTTTTAAATATTCAGCGGCTTACTATCAACTGGTTCAACTGGCAATCATTACAGGTCTAGGACGTGCTGCAACCTATGATGTTTCTCAAGCTGTTGCTAAACGTACCCGAAACTATACGCATGCGAATGCTCAATTTGTAAAACAGGATCCGCAAATTTTACAAGTCGTAGGTCAAATCCGTGGTGCAGCTTACAGTGCAGGGGCGATTGTTGAAAAAGTCGCACAAAGCTTACAACGTGCTTACTTAGCTGCATTTCAAAATAATGAGCAGCTTGAAGAGGAGCAAAATGCGCTTGCCGAACTTGAAAGTGCGCAGTCTCAAACGGTCATTACCGATCTAATTTTAAATGCTTCTACAATTTTATTTGATGCTTTAGGTGCTTCTGCAACAGACAAAGATTTAGGTCTAGATCGATACTGGCGTAATGTACGAACTTTATCTTCACATAACCCGAGAGTATTTAAAAATCGAATTATTGGTGATTTTAGTGTGAACGGTACATTACCTCCGTATCAATGGCGAATAGGGAATGTTGCTAAACAATAAATTATAGTTTTAGATATTAAGCTGCTATTTTTGGCGGCTTAATATTATTTATGTTTTTTAATAAAATATAAAAACCTATTAGAATAAAATCATATTTTGTTTGGGGTTTATATTATAAAGAAACCCTAAAATTTGCTTTAGTATAAAAATTAAATAAAATGCTGGTTGATATTTTATGACTAAGAAAATTAGTTTTAATGCTTTTGAAATGAATTGTATTGCCCACCAATCTCCTGGATTATGGCGACATCCTCAAGACCGATCTGTTGAATATAAAGATTTAGAATATTGGACAGATTTAGCACAAATTCTTGAGCGTGGTTTTTTTGACGGTATTTTTATTGCAGATGTGCTTGGTATTTATGACGTTTATCATCAAAGTGCTGAACATGCCTTAACAGGTGCAGTACAAGTTCCGGTCAATGATCCACTACAGATTGTGCCAGCGATGGCAGCAGTCACAAAGCACTTGGGTTTTGGTGTCACGACCTCTATTTCCTTTGAACATCCTTATCCTTTTGCTAGACGTATTAGCACGTTAGACCATTTAACCAAAGGGCGAGTTGGTTGGAATATCGTGACGTCTTATTTGGAAAGTGGTTCGAAAAACTTAGGTCTAAAAACTCAGGTTAATCATGACAATCGTTATGATATTGCTGATGAATATTTAGAAGTCCTTTACAAACTTTGGGAAGGGTCTTGGGAAGAAGGTTCGGTACTTCGTGACCGTGAAAGCGGTATCTTTGCTGACCATAAAAAAGTGCATCCAATTCAGCACGAGGGTAAATACTTTACTGTACCGGGTATCCATATTTGTGAGCCATCACCGCAGCGAACACCAGTACTTTACCAAGCAGGTGCATCTTCACGCGGACAGAAGTTTGCTAGTCAAAATGCCGAGTGTGTATTCATAGCAGCTCCATCTAAAATCGCCACTAAAAAAGTGGTACAGGGTATTCGCCAGAAATTGGCTCAAGAAGGCCGCGACCCGTACTCTGTTAAAATTTATGCACTTTTGTCGATTGTCACTGATGAAACCGATGCAAAAGCTCAGGCTAAGTTTAAAGAATATCAAAGCTATGGAAGCTACGATGGGGCATTAACATTACTGTCTGGCTGGTCTGGTGTCGATTTTTCACAATATCAACCAACGGACAAAGTTGAATATATTCAAACCAATGCCATTCAATCTTTATTAGATTCTTATGTGAATGCAGACCCAGAACGTGTTTGGACCATTGAAGAAATTGCAAACTGGAACAGCTTAGGCGGTAATGGGCCAGTATTGGTGGGTTCGGCAGAAACAGTTTCAGATGCTCTACAGCAATGGGTTGAAGATACCGATATTGATGGCTTTAACCTTGCCTATATTTTGGCTCATCAAACCTTTGCCGATGTGGTCGAATTTATTGTTCCAGAGTTGCAAAAACGTGGGGTATATCAAACCTCTTATGCACAAGGAACATTAAGAGAAAAATTATTTGGTGCTGGGCCATATTTGCCTGAAAATCACCGCGGTGCAAAATATCGTAATCTAAAAGAGTTAAAACTTGCTGAGGCGAGTTAATATTTTAGAAAGCCTTTAAATAAATAGCTGGTTAAATACCAGCTATTATTTTGTCTTTTTATATCGGTTTTACTGCTGAGTTAATAATGAAAAGATAATTCTATAATTTAGATTAAAACATCAGATTAATTTGTTTTTGTATTATGTGAATAATCATTATTTTGTTCCTGTTATTAAAGTTTAGGAATTATTAAGTGAGCACACAAGAACTCGATCATAACCATCGTTATGAAATTAAATCTCCCGATGATGTTTCACAATTAATTTCAAAATTTGCAGGGAAGGGTAAATCGAATAAAGTTATTTGGTTGGCACTAATTGGGGTGTTTATTGATGCCTATGATTTAACAACGCTGTCCTTTGGTATTGAGCAAGTCATCTCAGAGTTTTCTTTAAGCCCTGTGATGACTGGTGTGGTGGCTTCAGCAATTGTCTGTGGAACCATTGTGGGTAACCTGATTGGTGGTTGGCTGACAGATAAAATTGGCCGTTATCGGGTCTTTATGGCGGACATGGTGCTGTTTGTCATTGCTGCAATTGTTGCTGGTTTTGCACCGAATGTATGGGTTTTGATTTTAGCCCGATTTATTATGGGAATTAGTGTTGGTATTGATTTGCCTGTGGCAATGTCATACTTATCTGAGTTTTCCAAGTTTAACGGTAGTAGCAACAAGGCAGCGCGTTTAGCTGCATGGTGCCCAATGTGGTATGCCGCTTCTTCGGTGTGTTTTGGTCTAGTTCTGGCGCTTTATTTTCTTTTACCTCCTGAGCATAGCAACTGGTTATGGCGAGCATCTTTAATTTTTGGAGCAGTGCCAGCGTTACTTATTATTTTTATTCGTGGTAAATATTTAACTGAATCACCAATCTGGCTTGCAAACCAAGGCGATTTAAAAGGTGCAGCTCAAGTTCTACAAGAGTCCTATGCAATTAATGCAGTCGCTACAGTTGAAAAAGTAGAAAGAACTGCTGAAAAGAAAAAGCGCGAGGGTTTTGCAGTTTTATTTAATAAAACCTATTTACCCAGAACGATTGTGGCCATTGTGATTCACATTTCGGTGGCATTTCAGTACACGACCATTGCCTTCTTTTTACCTTCCATTTTAACGCGTTTCTTTCATACCGATGTTTTGACGACCATTACTACAACACTCGGGCTTAATTTATTGTTTGCATTTACGGGCGGGCTATTAGGCGTATTTGTTGCTAGCAGATTTAAATCTCGTCATGTGTTGCTTACAGGCTTTTTACTCCAGTTTATAGCCCTTATTGCCTTAGCACTCATTGGTGAACCCGGTAATAGCTTTTTACTCTATACCGCAATTGGCATGCTAGGTTTATGGCTTTTTGCTGAAGGTTTTGGGCCAGGTGCACAAATGATGGTTTATCCAACCATGGCTTATCCAGCTTCGATTCGTGGCGTTGGTGTTGGCTTTAACCGTGCGGTAACTGGTGTTGCTCAAGCAATTGCTTTGTTTGTTTTACCGATCTGGATGGCGGGATATAAAACTGATGTTTACCTGATTATTTCTATCTTTGCCTTTATTCCTTTAATTGTGATTGGGCTGCTGATTAAGTTTGAGCCTACCGCCCAAGATGTCGATGTTATCGATGAAGATAAAACAGAACTTACTCTCAATAATTCACCAGTAATCGACTAGAGTAAAACTAGATATCTAGATAAAAACAAAGGCCAACGGATGTTGGCCTTTGTTTTTCGAGTTAGAAGTAATAAGCAAAAATTACAAACGCTTTTTTATTCCATTTATCATTGCTTCCACCAGCCGCAAGGCCTTCACTGTCTCCTAGATATGGATCGTGTTTACCCACCAGCAACTCGGCTTGTACTGTCAATTTTTGATAGTTAAAGGCAATGCCGGGAATAAAACGGGTGGAGTCTTTAAAGCCATCTTGCTCTTTTCGATAAGAACTATAGTTTAGGTAGGGGCGAACAGAGGTAATTGGGCCAAACTGCTGAGGAAATAAATAGCTCAGTTCGGCTGAGTAAATCTGACCTTTGGTTGCGGAGTTAAATGAATAATCGAAACCGCCCAAAGTCAGATGATTTTTATATTGGGTGTCGGCATTATCAATGTCTTGATAACCAGCCAAAAGCTGTAAATTCCATTGATTATAATTGGTATTGCTAAAAACCGAATAGACTTGGCGATCTCCATCTTGCCCTGAACGTTTATTTTCAATGGTGGAATACCATACAGAGGCACCCAGTTGGGTAGAGAAATTCTCTTGTCCTAATACGTTCTTAAAGGTATGAGCACCACGAACAACAATGGAGTTCTTTTCTTTGGTATTGGTGCCTTGTGGTACTGAGTCATCTGCATTGACAGGGTTAATACTAAATCGACTTGAGTCTTTGCTTTTACCTCTATAGGTGCCACCATCGGTAGGATAAAAGGCGAGTTGTGCTTCATTGATGCCATCATTGAAATCATATTTCACCCCAAGATTATGTACATCTTCCCAACCGGCACTATTGGCAATGCCTAAATAATAAGTATTTCCCCAAAAGCGACCCAAGCCAAAAGGAACTGGGTTTAAGCCAGCAATAATTTTACTGTTGTCATTAATTTTATAACCCAACCATGCATCGGTAAGCCAATTGGCATCGCCTAAACGCCCGTAATATTCATAAACCCGATAATCTAGGCGGCCAATCCATTTAGGAGAATTATAATCTAACCATAATACGGCGTCATTAAAGGAAAATTTACTGGTAGTGGGATCAGAGTCAAAGTCATAAACATATTTAGCTCGAACAGTACCACTCACTTTAAGTTGACCTTCTTCAGCATTACCAAAGGTGAGAGCCGCATGACTTGAAAGGCTAAATGTAATTAAAGACGCTGTAATTAATGTTTTTTTCAAAAATTGAGAATGTTTAAACAAAAGAATTTTTCTCCTCTTAAAAATAAAAATTAAATTTGCGTCATGTATAAACCAGAAAAAGATTTGTCCAAATCTAAATATTTGCAGAAGTTTTAAGATAAAAAGATAATAAAATCTGAACTTTATATAAAAGAATGAAAATTAATTAGATACAAAACTCTGGATGCGATAAGCAAAAAATAAAAATGACGAAATGAGTAGGATAAAATAATTAGAGTAGATGTGTCAGGTTTTTCTCATCATGTGTTTTTTGAATATCCTTTTTAATTATTGATATATAAGTATTTTAATTTTATGGCTAATCTGTAAGTTTGCTTGATATTTGCTTTTTACCAAAAGATAAAAACTTATATGAAAAAGTTATTTATCAAAAATAGATAAGTAACTCATATTTTTTTATTTTTCATTATAAAGCCAGCTGCATACCATGAGCTTATATTATTGAAAGATCATGAAATTATGAGCACAAAGACCAAACCGTTGATTATCACGGCAATTGTGGTTGTAGCAATTGTTGCATTTATCGTATGGCAAAATAAAAAAGACAATAATACAAGTGCTTCAGTTCGCGACAGCAAACCTGTCGTAATTGCCTACCAAACAGGGGTTGACCCAAGCAAAGTTGCGCAGGCCAAGGGGGAATATGAAAAACATAGCCAACGAAATATTCAATGGAAAAAATTTGATGCGGGTTCAGATGTTGTAAACGCACTTGCTTCAGGTGATGTCGTACTTGGCAATATTGGCTCAAGTCCACTTGCTGCTGCGGCAAGCCGTGATTTACCGATTGAAGTATTCTTAATTACATCAAAACTTGGTGGATCTGAAGCACTCGTAGTAAGTAATAAATCAGGTATTAAAACTCCTCAAGATTTAATTGGCAAAACCATTGCTGTACCGTTTGTTTCAACTACGCATTACAGTCTTTTGTCGGCACTTAAACATTGGAACATTCCAGAAGACAAAGTAAAAATTATTAACTTGCGTCCACCTGAAATTTCAGCTGCTTGGGAACGTGGTGATATTGATGCAGCCTATGTGTGGGAACCTGCTTTAAGTAAAGCCAAAGCATCTGGTACGGTTTTAACCGACTCAAAACAAGTGGGTGAATGGGGTGCTCCAACTTATGACTTATGGGTTGTGCGTAAAGATTTTGCAGAGAAAAATCCTGATTTCTTAAAAGCTTTTGTTAAAACTACACTTGAGCAGCTTGAAAAATATAATCAAGACCCAGCCGCTTACGTTAAAGATGCCGATAACGTGCAAAAAATTGCGCAGCTCACAGGTTCTGATCCAAAAGATATCCCACTTTTATTAAGTGGAAATATTTACCTAGACCATGCTCAGCAAAAACAAACGTTAGATGGTGAATTCGCGCAAAATATTTTTGATACAGCGAAGTTCTTAAAAGGTCAGGGCAAGGTCGATCAACTTAAAGCCGATTATAAAGGCAACGTGAATTCTTCATTTTTGCAGCCTTAAGGAGTTGTCATGAGTGTACTAGAAGCTAAACATATTCATCTGACTTTTCCTAAACAGCAAAAGCCAGTTTTACAAGACATTAACCTAACCATTGAAGAAGGTTCTTTAACCGTGATTTTAGGCGAGTCAGGTTGTGGCAAAACAACTTTGCTTAATATCTTGGCAGGGTTTCAAAAGCCGAGTTCAGGTGATGTGCTTGTAAATCACGAAGTGGTAAATGGACCAGATGTAACCCGCGCTGTCGTGTTTCAGGATCATGCACTCCTTCCTTGGTTGAATGTTGCAGATAATGTTGGCTTCGCTTTGCAGTTAAAAGGTTTAAAGCGCGCAGATATCGAAGCACAAGTGAACGCAATTTTAAAAATTGTAGGTTTAAGCCACGTTGAAAAAGCCAATATTTGGGAACTTTCCGGTGGTATGAAACAACGTGTTGGTATTGCCAGAGCTTTGATCAGCCACGCGCCGTTTATTTTATTAGATGAACCTTTTGCGGCATTAGATGCTTTTACGCGTGAAAACATGCAGGAGTTAGTGCTCGATTTATGGATTCAACAAAATAAAAGCTTCTTTTTAATTACTCATGACATTGAAGAAGCATTATTGCTCAGCAATCAGTTAGTTTTGATGACAGCGCATCCAGGCAAAATTGTAGAAACTCTACATCTCGATTTTGCTAATCGATATCGTCAGGGCGAGTCTATTCGCTCAATTAAATCGGACCCACAATTTATTCAGCTCAGAGAGCAGCTGTTTGAAAGTTTAAGGGCACAAAAACAAAGCGGTAAGGAGGCGTTAACCACATGAGTACTAAAGATAACGTCTATGAATATGACAAAGCAGGGCTAAAACTTAAGCCAGATGTGCAAACAGAAAATGCTTCATTTCTATCGTCATTTTTTGAGAAGCATCGCACTTTGGCAGTTAGCATAATTAGTGTGGGAAGTGTGGTCGCACTCTGGTTTCTCATTACTGCTTTGCATATCGTACCTGAACTGTTTTTACCGAGCCCACAGGCAGTCTGGCAAAAATTTATATCGGTCAGCCAAGAAGGCTTTATGAAGGCTACTTTGTGGCAACACTTGGCCGCTAGTATCTCGCGTGTGTTTTTGGCTTTGATTGCTGCCGTGGTGATTGGTGTACCACTGGGCTTATGGATGGGCCTGAACAAATGGGTTCGCGCTGTTCTAGATCCTTTGGTTGAATTGCTACGTCCAATTCCGCCGTTAGCTTATTTACCCTTACTCGTAATTTGGTTCGGTATTGGCGAAACCACAAAAGTACTTTTGATTTTCTTCTCGATTTTGGCACCTGTCATTATTAGTAGTGCGCATGGTGTGTTAAGCCATCAGCTTAATCGTGAACGTGCTGCACTGTCGCTAGGGGCAAGTCAGACACAAGTATTTTGGCATGTCATTTTACCAACAGCTTTACCTCATATTATTACCGGTATTCGTATTGGTCTCGGGGTGGGCTGGTCAACATTAGTTGCAGCAGAATTGGTTGCAGCGGACCGTGGTATTGGTTTTATGGTGCAATCGGCAGCGCAGTTCTTAATTACCGATACGGTGATTCTAGGCATTATTGTGATTGCGATTGTCGCAGTTAGTTTTGAGCTGTTTTTACGTTGGTTACAAAAACAGTTTTCTCCTTGGTATGGTCAGCAGTTGTAGTAAAGAAGATGAATACAGAAGTAGCAAACTTAAATATTGAAGTGATCAAGCCTACCATTGGCGCAATTATTCACGATATTGATTTGAATGCGTTAAATGAACAGACAACGCAACAAATCCAGCAGGCTTTGCTTGATCATCAGGTCATTTTTTTTCGAAAGCAACAATTAGCGCCGCAAGCACAAGCAGACTTGGCACGCAGTTTTGGTAGCTTACATGTGCACCCGATTTATCCTTCAATTGAAGATGTACCTGAAGTGATGGTGCTTGATAGCTGGAAACAAGATTTGCGTGACAATGAACTTTGGCACACAGATGTGACTTTTAGTAAAAATCCACCTTTAGGTTGTGTGTTGCAAGCCATTAAAATTCCACCTGTAGGCGGTGACACTTTATGGTCGAGTAATACAGCAGCTTTTAAAGGGCTTCCGCTTGATTTACAGCAAAAATTACGTGGCTTAACTGCAACACACGATATTCGTAAGTCTTTTCCACTTGAACGTTTTGCCCATAACGAAGTAGAACGTGAAAAGCTTTTGCAAACATTTAAGCGTAACCCACCAGTGATTCACCCAGTGGTGCGTACCCATCCTGTTACAGGTGAGCCTTTGTTGTTTGTAAGTGAGGGCTTTACCACTCGAATTAATGAGTTACCTGAACAAGAAAGTGAGCAATTACTTAATTTCTTGTTTGAACATGCGACCCAAGAGCAATTTCATTTGCGTTGGAAGTGGCAAGATGGTGATATCGCGATTTGGGATAACCGTTGTACGCAACATAAAGCATTATTTGATTATGGCGATGCTCATCGCATCATGCACCGTGCAACTATTAACGGTGATGTGCCATTTTATAAAAATGAACAACAGCCAGAGTTAGCCGAAGTTTAATTCTTTGGTTTTGAGCCGTTTCAATTCCAACGCAGCGTTTTGAGTTGGAATTGAAACAATAACCCTTTAGCGCATTCCAAATCCTGACAATATGCCTGTGTAATTTTTTACAGGAGGTGAGGCCCAATCACCAACTTTGCTGGTTTTTAAATTTAACTGAACTAACATTTCAGCTTGTTTAACTGCTGCTGCAACGCCGTCAATAACAATCACTCCCAACTCGTTTTGTAGTTTTAGACATAAATCACTCATACCTGCACAGCCCAAAACAATCGCATCGCTTTTATCTTCTACCAGTGCTCTTTTGCACTCATCTCGTATGGTTCGATAAGCATCTGAGTCAGGAAGCTCCAACTCTTCAACTGCAATGTCACAAGCTCGAACATTTTTGCAAAATGGTGTAGCCCCATAGCGATGAGCCAGATGCCAACTCATATTCACTGTGCGTTGTAAGGTTGTGACCACACTAAAACCATTACTGACATAACTTGCAGTTCGCATAGCTGCTTCGGCAATCCCAATCACAGGCGCTGAAGTCATTTCACGGGCAGCATAAAGCGCAGGGTCACCAAAACAGGCAATAACATAAGCATCTACGCCTAGAAGTTCACCTTGGTGAATTTCTTCTAACACACCTACTGCACTTAGAGCTTCATCATAATAACTTTCAATTGTTGCAGGTCCCATTTGAGGACTCACAGCAATAATTTGAGTATCAGAATTTGCGACTATCTTTGCTGATGCAGCAATTTTGTCAGTCATGCTTTGGGTGGTATTAGGATTAATAATTTTAATTTTCATTGTACTTTTACCTTAGTCATTGCTGATTTAGCATGGGCAAGCGGTTGGTTAAGAAATCGGTAAATGACAAAACCGAATCCCATACCAATAAACCATGTGAAATTAGCCAGCCCAGACAGTTGTGGTAAAAGTACGCAGAGAATAGGAATTAATGAAGCTGGAATTAAGGCATAAAAGGCAGAGTGGTTATAACCATTTTTGTACCAATACAAACCCTTGGTATCTAAGGTATATAAATCATCTACCACAATTTTTTGTTTTTTAACAAGATAAAAATCTGCTAGCAATACACCAAAAAGTGGACCGATAAATGCACCTAAAATATCAATGGTGTAATGGATCACTTGAGGGTTATTAAACAGGTTCCATGGGGTAATGAAAATTGAACCTACTGCTGCAATCATTCCACCCATACGCCAGCTAATTTTGCTCGGTGAAACATTAGAAAAATCGAAGGCAGGTGAAACAAAGTTAGCGACAATATTAATTCCGATGGTGGCAATCATTAAGGTTAAACTGCCTAAAATAACCACAAATGTATTATCAAGTTTTCCAACCATCTCCACAGGATCTGTAATGAGCTTGCCGTAGACTGGAAGCGTTGCAGCAATACACACCACAGTAAGTAAAGAAAAGCCTAAGAAATTAATCGGTAGTCCAAGAAAGTTACCCATTTTAATCGCGTTAAAGCTTTTGCCATAACGAGAGAAATCACCAAAATTCAGCATAGGGCCTGAAAAATATGAGACAACAAGCGCAATAGCACCAATCATGACTGGTACAACCGCAAAACCGTCGTATTGAACACCGCTCAAGTTTAAATCAATATTTTGCCATCCAGCTTTCCAAATGAGCCATACGGCCATCGCAAACATTACAACGTAGACAGCTGGACCTGCCCAGTCAATGAATTTACGAATGCTGTCCATACCAGACCAAAAAACAATCGCTTGCAGTAGCCAAAGCAGCATGAAGCCAACCCATCCTAAATAGGAAAGTCCAAGAAAGCCATAAGTTGAAACATCGGCATAGACCGACCATTCTGGAAAGAACTTTAAAATGACCAATAAGAAAGCACTTGAGGCCAAATAGGTTTGAATGCCATACCATGCGACAGCAATAAGACCACGAATAACAGCAGGAATATTTGCACCAAGTACACCAAAGGTTGCGCGGCAAATAACAGGATAGGGCGTACCAGTTTGTTGGCTAGACTTGGCAATCAGGTTTGTAAAAAACTGAACTATGGCAATGCCGATGAGTAAAGATAAAAGTACCTGCCAGCTATTGAGCCCAAGTGCAAAAAGGCTCCCAGCCATGACATAACCGCCGACACTATGAACATCAGACATCCAGAAAGCAAAAATATTATAAGCGCCCCATGTTTGCTTTTTTAAAGGAGCTAAGTCTTGATTTGTCAGTTTTGCATCATAAGAAGGTTTAATTATTGCTTCGGTATTATTCATCTTGAACACTCACTTCCTTAAGATGGAGGCACTTTCAGCAGCATTGTTTTTCTGTCTAAAAGAATGAAATTAATATTGTGTACAATGTGATATTTAAATTGTGCACAATATTAATTGAGCAAAAGTTATGCCAAATTTACGAAGTAGCGCTTATGAGTTATTTAAACTGGTATGGATTTTGGATATGAAGAGACAGATTTATAAAATGGGAAGTGCTTAATTTTTTATAAAAAGTAAGTAAATTGAGGTGTATAAGTGGATATTTAGAGATTTAATATTGAATCGCTCAGCTCAGTATAGATGGTGTGAAAATAAGAGCAATATTCCAAAACGCTTAAGTTAAACTTACACTATTGTCATTAGATAAAGTTTTAAAAAGAGGGGGCATCAATAAAAATGGAGAAATCAATGTCATCGAATGCACCAAAAAAAGCCGTAGAAATGAGCAATGATGAAATTGATGACCATATATATAACGCTATTGTAGATGCTATTTTAAATCGACAACTTGGCCCTGGCGCACGTTTAGTTGAAGCACCTTTGTGTGAAGCATTCGGCGTAACGCGAGGAGTCTTAAGACGTGTTTTCGTCAAGCTTGCACATGATAAGGTCATCGAAATTCAGCCCAATCGTGGAGCACTCATCGCAAAACATAGTGCTCATGAAACAAAAGAGGTCTTTGAAGCACGCAGCATGCTTGAAATCGCTACTGTAAAAAAGCTAGCTCAAAAGTCACATCACCTAGATTTTAGTGAGCTTCGAGGTTTAGTAGATCAAGAGTCTCATGAGCGTTTAGCTGGCAATTGGGCCGAGTGGATTAAGCTATCAGGGCAATTTCATTTAAAGCTGATTGAAGCAAATCAAAATACGATCATGTCCAGTTATTTGCAGACGCTTATTGCAAGGACTTCGTTATTAATTGGGTTATATGAAATTCCCAAACATAATAATTGTTCGGCAGATGAACATCGTGCAATTTTAAATGCCATTGAGCAAGGCGATGAAAAACGAGCCACTCAATTGATGGAAGAACATTTAGAACACTACGCGACGACATTTGTTGAAGAAGACAGCACAGCAACAGCAGAGCAAAATTTATTAAATTTATTTAAAAATAAGAAGATTGAAACTATTTAAACTAACTAAAAAATAATGGGCCAATTCCTATGGAAAAGGCCCAGATTGGTTATTTTATAGGAATGATTTGATGCGTTAAAAAATCAATAAATAGTTTTACTTTCTTCGATAAAATCTTACGGTTTGGCCATGTAACATATAAGTGAAGTGGCTGACTGGTGTAGTCCTCCAAACATTTCTGTAATTTACCTTCTTTGTAGTAAGGCTCTGCAATAAACTCTGGAAGAAAGACGATACCGTGATCTTTTAAACACATATCTAATAATAATTCACCATTATTACAGGTCATCACAGGGAAGCAATTAAAGGACACTTCTTTTTGATCTTTTTGGAAAATCAATTTTTTATGTCGACTATCCTGATAGTAAATCAGAAATTTATGTTCTTTAAGTTCTTCTAATGACTCTGGTAATCCATGCTGATTAAAATACTCAGGTGTCGCATATAGATAGCGCTGATAAGTATTTAATATTTTGCTATTTGCTAAGTTTGGAGGAGAGCCATCTACTCGAATGGTTAAATCAAATTTATTATTATTCATGTCTAGTAGTTGATCAGTCATGAATAGATCAATTTTGATGCTGGGATATTTCTCAATAAAATCTGAAATGATATTTTGAAGAAAAATATTGCTAAAAGACATTGGCGTATTAAGCTTGAGTTCGCCTTCTGGGTACTGCTGGTTGTAGCTAATTTCGTAGGCAGCCCATTCAAACTCACTTAAAATGACTTTACTATGCTGATAAAACTTTTCTCCACAAGAGGTGAGGTTCATCTGTCTTGTGGTTCGGGTTAACAGTGTGGTTTTCAGGTCATTTTCGAGGTAGCAAACACGTTTGGCCACTAAGTCACGAGAGATGTCGAGTGCTCTGGCTGCGCTACTAAAATTCCCATGTTCTACGACACTTACAAAAGTGGAAATACAGTCTAATCGATCCATGGTTAAGCAAAAGTTAAAAAAATATATATCAATGATTAAACTATAAAAATTAAAAAGCAATCATTGATTTTATTGTATTCGTACAGCATACAGATTCGTGCTGATTTGCTGTCTATGCTTTTACATTTTTATCTGTTTTGATAATGACCAGTAAGCAATTTTAATGCATTACTCATAAGGAATAATGGAGTTTACCCATGAATAAGTCACTTTTAGAACAACTTTCACCAACAAATTGTCAGGTTATTTTTATTGATCATCAGCCACAAATGGCTTTTGGGGTACAGTCAATAGACCGCCAAGTATTAAAGAATAATACGGTAGGATTAGCAAAAGCAGCTAAAACATTCAATATTCCTGTCACCATTACCACGGTTGAAACTGAAAGTTTCTCTGGTCATACCTATCCAGAACTTTTAGATGTATTTCCAGATGCTCCATTACTAGAACGTACTTCAATGAACTCATGGGATGACCAAAAAGTACGTGATTCGCTTGCAAAAAATAATCGTAAAAAAGTGATTGTTTCAGGTTTGTGGACTGAAGTGTGCAATAACACCTTTGCTTTTGGCGCCATGCTTGAAGGTGATTACGAAATTTATATGGTTGCCGATGCTTCTGGTGGTACATCAAAAGAAGCACATGATTATGCCATGCAACGTATGATTCAAGCAGGTGTTGTTCCAGTAACTTGGCAACAAGTCTTACTCGAATGGCAACGTGATTGGGCACATCGTGATACGTATGATGCAGTTATGGCTATTGTACGCGAGCATTCTGGTGCTTATGGTATGGGTGTGGACTATGCCTATACGATGGTACATAAGGCGCCTGAACGTACAACATCAAAACACGAAGTACTTGCACCAGTTCCTGCAAAATAAAACAGTACTGATTTAGGTAAAGGCATGTCTAGTATTCAATATTTAAGTGATATTAATACAGAATGCCTTTATTTTTTAGAACGATAATTCACAAGAATGGAGTTCAGAATGACCGAAATAAACCTCATACTCATAAACGGTAAAATCACAACACTAGATCCTCAGAACCCCGAAGTACAAGCAATTGCGATTGCAGACGGTAAAGTCGTACGTACGGGTACAAATGATGAGGTTATGAAGTTCGCAACACCTACAAGCAAAGTCGTAGACTTAAATGGTCGTCGCGTTATACCTGGTCTAAATGACAGTCATCTGCATATTATTCGTGGTGGCCTAAATTACAACATGGAACTGCGCTGGGAAGGTGTGCCATCCGTTGCAGATGCACTACGCTTGCTTAAAGAGCAAGCAGATAATACGCCAGCTCCACAATGGGTCCGTGTAGTAGGTGGTTGGACTGAGTTCCAGTTTGCCGAAAAGCGTTTACCGACTTTAGAAGAAATTAATAAAGCTGCACCAGATACTCCTGTATTCGTTTTACATTTATATGCCAGTGCCTTGTTGAACCGAGCTGCGCTTAATGTATTAGGCTTTAACAAAGACACACCAGACCCACCGGGTGGCAAGATTGTAAGAGATGAAAAGGGTGAGCCAACAGGTCTGTTGCTCGCTACGCCATCGGCTATGATTTTATATTCGACCTTAGGTAAAGCGCCGAAATTGCCAGTTGAAGATCAAGTCAATTCAACTCGTCATTTCATGCGTGAGTTGAACCGATTAGGCATTACTTCAGCAATTGATGCAGGTGGCGGCGGTCAAAATTATCCTGAAGATTATGATGTGATTAAGCAATTGCATGATCAAAATCAGATGACAGTGCGAATCGCTTATAACCTATTTGCTCAGAAGGCAGGCCAAGAGCTTGATGATTATCGCCGTTGGACAGAAATGACATTTCCGGGCGATGGTGATGAGCTATTTAGAATGAATGGAGCAGGTGAGAACCTGACTTGGTCGGCAGGTGACTTCGAAGATTTCTATGAGCCACGTCCAGATTTACCGGAAAAAATGGAAGGTGAACTCGAAGCTATTGTAGAGCACTTGGCTGAAAAGAAATGGCCATTCCGTATTCATGCCACCTATGATGAAAGTATTAATCGTTTGCTCAATGTATTTGAGCGCGTCAATTCAAAACAGCCATTTGCAACTCGATTTATTATTGACCATGCCGAAACTGTATCTGAGCGTAATATCGAACGTATTGGTGCGTTAGGTGGTGGTATCGCCATTCAACACCGTATGGCATATCAAGGTGAGATTTTCGTAAAACGCTATGGAGCAGAGGCTGCTCAGGCAACGCCCCCAATTAAGAAAATGTTGGAACTTGGTGTTCCTGTGGGTGCCGGAACAGATGCGACTCGTGTTGCCTCTTATAACCCTTGGGTATGTTTGTATTGGCTAAGTACTGGTAAAACAGTTGGTGGTTTGCCACTCTATGATGAAAAAAATCTATTAGACCGTCAGACAGCACTTAAACTCTGGACTAAAGGTTCGGCTTGGTTCTCAGGTGAAAAAGATGTTAAGGGTTCACTGACAGCAGGGGAACTTGCTGATCTAGTCGTATTGTCCGATGACTACTTCAAGGTTGAAGCAGAAGATATCCAGTGGATTGAGTCTGTACTCACTATTTTAGGCGGAAAAGTGGTATATGCAGGTGCAGAGTTTAAGCAAGATGATCCGCCGTTACCGCCAGCATCTCCAACATGGTCTCCAGTAAAACGCTTTGGTGGTCAGTGGCGTTTATCCGAAAATCGTAATGCACCTTCGAATCAATCATTACAGTCACAAAGTGCATTGTGTGAATGTGCTAGCAGTTGTGGCATGCATGGGCATAGCCACTCATGGATGTTTGATGTTCCTGTAAATGATAAGGATAAAAAATCTTTCTGGGGTGCACTCGGGTGTTCTTGTTTTGCATTTTAAATAAAATAGTATGGGAACCTGCTTCGTTAAATGGCTTGCTTCCCTAAGGTATGTACGATGAAAATGTACTTGTTATCTTTGGCTGTAGGGTTGCTCGTTGGTGTCTTATATTACGTTTTAAATGTTAAGTCACCAGCTCCACCTCTTGTTGCGTTAGTCGGATTATTAGGCATGGTAATAGGAGAGCAACTCCTTCCTTTTATCAAATCCTATTTTTAATCCGTTTCATTCAAAAAAAGCTAAATGGTGTCATGCCATTTAGCTTTTTATATTAATAAGTATCTTCAATTACTTTATACGATGGCCTTGTTCGTCAATAATCACTTCGCCATCTTCTTTTGCAAAATAGCCTAAGTTTTGTGAATCTAAAATGTCGAGCACCACTTCAGAAGGTCGGCAAAGTCGTGTGCCTTTTGGTGTAACCACGAATGGGCGATTAATTAAAATTGGGTACTGAACCATAAAATCAATTAACTGCTCATCGGTCCAATGATCTTGTTCCAACTCTAAATCTTTATATGGATCAACATTTTTACGAATTGCTTCACGTACAGTTAGGTTTGAATCCTTAATGAGTTGGATTAGCTCATCTTTACTTGGTGGTGTTTTTAAATATTCAATAACGAGAGGTTCAAGCCCGGCATGACGAATGAGTGCCAAAGTATTGCGTGATGTGCCACATGCAGGGTTATGGTAGATCTTCACTAATTCAGTCATGGTAAATTTATTGTCAAATTAAGATATTGCATTTATATATGGATATCCGTATATTTGCAATAACGAATATATTCTGTTGAAGATATGATCAACCAAGTCGATTTCTTTAAATGTTTATCTGACCAAACTCGGTTAAATATTCTTAAATTAGTTCTAAACAAACAAAATATTTGTGTTTGTGAGCTAACAGAACAGCTTGAGTTGAGCCAACCGAAAATCTCTAGGCACTTAGCCTTATTAAGAACTCATGGCGTATTGCTGGATGAAAGAAAAGGACAGTGGGTCTATTACAGCTTAAATCCTGATTTGCCTCTATGGGCTTTAGATATTTTAAAGGTTATAGAAAATGACGCGAGTGAGACAAGAGTAAAGCAACAAGATCAGCCTTTCATCACTACAACGTGCTGTGATTAATCTTCCTAGATTTCTGTCTTAAAAATTCGGTTTTCTAGCATAGGTGCATTAATCATTTGTGTATTGAACAAAATTAATCAATTCTTTCTTCGAGTAGAACATGACCAGACAAGGGCTTTCATTTTTAGATCGAAACCTGACGCTGTGGATTTTTATTGCGATGGCTTTAGGCTTAGCGATTGGAGTTTTCTTTCCTCAGGCATCTGTGTCTTTAAATGAATTAAGTGTAGATAACGTTAATATTCCGATCGCAATCGGCTTAATTTTGATGATGTATCCACCTTTAGCAAAGGTTGATTATGCTGCGTTACCAGAAGTATTTAAAGATAAGAAAACCTTAACTTTATCGTTGGTACAGAACTGGATTATTGCTCCAGTTTTAATGTTCATTCTTGCGATTGTTTTTCTACATAGTTATCCAGAGTATATGACTGGCCTTATTTTAATTGGCTTAGCACGTTGTATTGCAATGGTTCTGGTTTGGAACGGTTTAGCCTGCGGTGATAATCAATATGTTGCAGCGTTAGTTGCCTTTAACAGTATTTTCCAAATTTTATTCTTTAGCACCTATGCTTGGTTTTTTTTGACCTTTTTGCCGCCGTATTTTGGTATGGCAGGGCAAGTCATTGATGTGAATTTCTGGACGATTACACACGCGGTTTTGGTGTACTTAGGTATTCCATTTTTAATGGGATTCTTGACACGTTTGATTTTAGTCAAGTCGAAAGGGTTGGAATGGTATCAAACTAAATTTTTACCAAAAATCAGCCCAATTAGTTTAATTGCTTTACTTTTTACCATCGTGGCGATGTTTAGCCTAAAAGGTGGTGATGTAGTGAGCTTACCTTTAGATGTATTACGTATTGCGATTCCACTCACGATTTACTTTGTCGTAATGTTCTTTATTAGCTTCTTTATGAGTAAACGTATGGGGAATAATTACCCGCGTACAGCGGCAATTTCATTTACCGCGGCAGGTAATAACTTTGAGTTGGCTTTAGCTGTTGCTATTGCAACTTTTGGTTTGGCATCACCAGTTGCTTTTACTACAGTGATCGGGCCGTTGGTTGAAGTGCCAGTTTTAATTTCACTCGTTACAGTTTCTCTTTGGTTAAAGAAAAAGTATTACTCTTGAAAACGTAGCAAAATTTAAACTATTTTTTTGCTAAAAATGACTTTAACAAAGTGCCTTTATATAGGCACTTTTTATTGCCTAGCTTTTAAACTTAGGTCATTGTCGGTAAAAGTTTTTGCATAAGTTCAATGAAATTTGACACTTTAGCCGAGTTTTCATTTTCACGTGTAATCAAGTAAATAGGCGCATTCAGTTTTATTGAATCATCAAATTCTCGATATACAATTCCATGTTCCCAAAAGTTATGCATTGAGGCTGGCACAATTGTTATACCAATTCCAGCAGCGACTAAATTTAATGTTGCGGTAGGTCGAGGTGCTTCCTGAACAATGCGCGGACTAAAACCTGCTTGATAGCAACTATATAAAATATTGTCATATAAGCCTTGTCCTGAAGAACGACGGTATAAAACAAAATTCTCATCAGATAAGTCAACTAAACTAATTTTCTCTGTTTTTGTAAGTGGATGGTCTATGGGCAATGCCACAACCATTGGCTCATCTAATATGTGAAGATGTTTTAACCCGATATCACGACTAATGGGTGCTCTCAGAAAAGCAATATCAAGTTTTTCGGAAATTAACCAATCCAGTTGCTTTTGACTGCCTGCTTCTTCAAGTTTGGTTTGTACCGCAGGATATATTTCACGATATGAGCGCAATACTAATGAAATAAGCGGATGTAAACCTGCGGAACTTGTAAAACCAATATTGAGTTGTCCAGTTTTACCTTGGCTAACATCTTGGACTAATTTTGGAATATGTTTGGCATGTTCTAATAAAAGTTGTGCTTCTTTAAATAAGGCTAAACCTGCTTCAGTCGGTTCAATGCCACGAGGCTGGCGAATAAGTAACTGTGTCCCGAATTCTTCTTCAAGCTTTTTGAGTAAACGCGTCAAAGGTGGTTGTTGAATAAATAATCGGTTTGCAGCATGCGTGATATTTCTTTCTTCTACCACCACCACAAAGGCATGAAGCTTATGTAAATCTAGCATAGGAATACCTTTAGGGTATGGTTAGTGAAAATAAAAGCATTTGTAGATATATCATAAAAGTAGCATTCTATCTTGGTCAGATAAAGTGAAAAGTAACGAAAATGAACCATGTTGAGATTGCTGTGCAGAAGGAGACCGTACCGACCTGCACAGAACTGTTTTTAGGTTTTTTAACATTAGGTTTAATCGGATTTGGTGGTGTATTACCTTTGGCTCGTAAAGTCGTTGTAGAGCAGAGGCAGTGGCTAAGTCCTGAAAAATTCACTGAGTTACTGGGTCTGTGTCAATTTTTACCGGGCGGCAATATCATTAATTTATCTGTTGCGATTGGCATGGAGTTTCGCGGTGTCCGTGGAGCGGTGAGCTCACTGATTGGCTTGATCCTTGCGCCTACGATAATTGTTGTACTTTTACATTATGTCTATGAGCAGTTCCAAGACAACCTTATGGTTAAGCATCTTTTTGAAGGGCTGGGAGCAGCAGCAGCAGGGCTTTTGGTGGCAACAGGTTTGAAAATGCTTAAGCCTTTATTGCGTAACCCAATAGCGATGTGTGTTGTTGTGGCAGCAATAGTTAGCATTGCTTTTCTAAAAATCTCTTTGCTTTTGACCATGCTGATTTTGTTGGCACTTTATTCAACTATTATTTGGAGACGTGTGTAATGGGCGCAGTTCTACTTACTTTAGCCATCATTTTTACTCAATTGTCTCTTATTGCATTTGGTGGCGGCAATACAATTTTGCCTGAAATGCAACGCCAAGTCGTTGATATTCATCATTGGATGACGGCACAAGAATTCAGTGCATTGTTCGCCATGGCTCAAGCTGCCCCTGGTCCGAACATGATGATTGTACCGTTGGTAGGGTGGCATGTAGCAGGGCTGTCGGGTCTACTTGTGGCCTCTACCGCTAAATTTTTACCTTCATCTCTTATTACTGTGTTTGTAATGAGAGGCTGGTCTAAGTTCAAAGACAAAAAATGGCGCCGTGTTTTACAGCTTGCTTTACAACCTGTCACTGTGGGAACTGTGCTTGCCAGTGCTTGGATTATTTCTGAGGCAGCGGCAATAAATACTTTACTTATTATTATGGTCATCATTGCAACTTTATTATCTTTAATTAAAAAAGTTCATCCTTTACATGTCTTAATTGCTGGGGCTGTATTTGGTGTGGTCTTACTCTAGTTTAACCAGTTTGCCGACCTGCGTTGGGATAAGTTCAGGTTGGCTTTTTTTGATTGAAGAAATGATAAAATCTAAAAAACCGATCAAATATATAAAAACATACTGTTTCACCTATTTTGTGTTTTAACGTACTATGCATCTATTGAAAGAATTTGGATGTATTGGAGTAAAAACAGATGTTAGATCAAAACATTAAAACTCAATTAAAAGCTTACTTAGAACGTTTAGAAAGTCCAATCGAATTAGTAGCTGCTTTAGATGAATCAGATAAAGCGGCTCAAATTAAAGAGTTAGTGACAGAAGTCGCTGAGCTTTCTGACAAAGTGACTGCCCGTTTTGATGGCAACAATACACGTCGTCCAAGCTTTGGTGTAGCTAAAGCAGGTGAACAGCCTCGTGTGTTCTTTGCTGGCTTACCAATGGGACATGAGTTTACGTCTTTGATCTTGGCACTGTTACAAGTATCTGGCTACGCACCTAAAGTGTCGGATGAGGTTTTAGATCAAATTAAAGGTTTAAACCTCAAAGCCAATTTTGATGTATTTGTTTCGCTTAGCTGTCATAACTGTCCGGACGTGGTACAGGCGCTTAACCTGATTGCTATTTACAACCCGAACACTACAGCAACCATGATTGATGGTGCATTCTTCCAAGACGAAGTTGAACAACGCAAAATCATGGCTGTACCAATGGTGTTCCGAGACAATGAGCACATTGGTCAAGGTCGTATGACCCTTGAAGAGATTGTGGCAAAACTCGATACCAACTCAGCTGAAAAAGATGCAGCAGCACTCAATGCCAAAGATGCCTTTGATGTATTGGTGATTGGTGGTGGACCTGCAGGTGCAACAGCTGCAATCTATGCAGCACGTAAAGGCATTAACACCGGTATCGTAGCTGAACGCTTTGGTGGTCAGGTGATGGATACCATGGACATTGAAAACTTCACTTCAGTGCAAAAGACTCAAGGTCCTAAGTTTGCTGCCGAGATGGAAGCCCATGTTCGTGAATACGATGTGGATATCATGAACCTGCAACGTGTCAGCAAAATCACAGGTGCCAACCAAACTGCAAATGGTCTGGTTGAAGTTGAACTTGAAAACGGTGCCAAACTTGAATCGAAAACAGTCATCCTTTCAACAGGTGCACGTTGGAGAGAAATGAATGTACCGGGTGAGCAAGAATACCGTACCCGTGGTGTAGCATATTGTCCACACTGTGATGGCCCATTGTTCAAAGGCAAACGTGTTGCTGTGATTGGTGGTGGTAACTCAGGTGTTGAAGCTGCAATTGACCTTGCCGGAATTGTTGAGCATGTGACTTTAGTTGAATTCGACACCAAACTTCGTGCAGACCAAGTGTTGCAAAACAAATTGCATAGCTTGCCAAACACAACTGTGATTATGAATGCCTTAAGTACAGAAGTGTTAGGTGACGGCTCACAAGTAACCGGTCTTAAATATAAAGACCGTGCCACTGATGAAGAGCATGTGGTAGAGCTTGCAGGGATCTTTGTACAGATTGGTTTACTCCCAAATACTGACTTCTTAAAAGACAGTGAAGTTGAGTTAACCAACCGTGGAGAGATCATTGTCAATGACCGCAACGAAACCAATGTACAAGGTGTCTTTGCTGCGGGTGACTGTACCACTGTGCCTTACAAGCAAATCATTATTGCTACAGGTGAAGGCGCTAAAGCATCCCTTTCTGCGTTTGATTACATCATTCGTTCTGGGCAGTAAAATCTAGTCTAAAACAAAAGAGCCAAAGGATATCCTTTGGCTCTTTTTATTTTTATGGTTTATACAAACCGTGTTCAACTAAATGCTCTCGTAAAATACGACGCAATTCTAATACCGCTTGTGGTGTTAACTGAATAGAGTGTCCACCCGGAAGTACTTTCTCAGACTTTGCACCGTCTAAGTGAGCACTTTTATAAGGAACAATACCATCGGTGATCACATTTGGATCATCGCTCTTGGTAATGTTACCCATAATTGAGTGGAAGACTAATCCTTGGTGTGGGTTAATATTTTCCGTAAGCTCCATAAATTTAGATTGATGACTCAAATCACTTGGACCATTTTGAATCAAACCATTATCAATGTTATTCAAGAAATCTTTAACATCTAAATTTTCAGTGGTGAGTGAAGTGGCAACAGCAGATAAAAAAGCACCCGGCAAACGAATAATTTTACGAGCAGCCAAAGTAAACCATCGGTCTGCATAATCTGTACCTCTATGAGGCGATGCCAAGAAAATTGCACGATCAAAGTTTCCAATTGAATGCATTTGCAATCGCTCGGTAACCATAGGATGTTTTTTAAAACGGTTTTGTTGACGTACGGTCATCAACTTCAAGGCTGGTTGAGTAATATCACCATCGCTGACCAGCAAACGGCTAATAATACCGCCCATACTATGACCTACAAGCACAGCATCGTGTGCAGCAGGGTCATTGGGGTTTAGCGAACCGAACGCTTGTTTAAGCAGAGCATAAATCTGGAAGCGACTTTCCAAAATTGGCATATTGGTCGAGTAGAAAACTTGCCAAACCTGATAGTTATCTCTTAAAACAGTATCGCCCATGACATCGTTGGTGAGTGCAATCCATGCCTCGGGGCTACTTGCCAAACCATGCACCAACACAATAATTTTTTTGTTTGGATTATAAGGTTCGAGCATATATAAATGCGGCATAGTTAAATGCTGATCACGATCAATCAGGCTTAAATAAGCCGCTACGCCTAAGTTATTTTCAGCTAGCCATAAACCATAAGGTGCAGAGAAGTTCGCAGCTAGAGGGTATTGCTTACCAGCGACATTAATATTATCGGTGCGATAAGGGTCATAAACTCGAATTACAAATTCTGGGTTATTTATAATGTCTTGAACAGTTTTGGCATTTTTAGGCTCAGCCACAATCGTTGCTGCTAAATAACGGGCATGGTGAATATTAGGATTTACACCATTTTTATAGCTGTAATTGAGTGGATCTAAAATATATTCATTAATGTCTTCTTTTCCAGAACTCGGAAAAACAGCCACAAATTCAGAACCGAAACCATCACGACGGTTGATCGTTCTTAAACCAGAAAAATTTAAGTTATAGCTCGAAATTAATTTCTCTAACTTTTGACCAGTTAATTGTCTATGAAACTCAAAGTCTATTGAATAAACACTCTTACCAATATGGATTTGCGGCTCTACCACATTTTTTTTTGGGTATCTTAAATCATAGACACTCACCATTTTGGCAATGGCTTGATTATAAAAGTCGCGTATTTGAACTTGTCTGTTATCAAAAATGCGATCGGTCGGCTGACGTTTGGTTGAAAACAAATAGGCATAACTATAACGAATGCTCTTGTCGAGTAAGTTCAATTGCTGGTCTAAGCAATCGTCATATTTATTCTGAATCGCTTTTTGTTGATCAGACACTTTGTGTTTAGTGAATCGACTAATTTTACACTCGGAAGAATCTGATAAAGCCATCGCTTTTGCCAGATACATTTCGCTTGCAGCAGATAACAGCTGTTCGTCTAAAATTTGGGGAAGATTTTTAAGCTGATTAACACAGGTGTCAGGGGAGTCTGTACAGGTTTTGGCCTCTTGTCCTGACATAGACAAAACGTTAAGACTTGCTTCACTCAGTTTATCTTGGGTAAGAATACTATTACGTTCATTTGCAATAGTAACGTTGAGAGCTTGTTGCTTAACATTGACCACCTGACATCCACTCAGAATTGAACCGAGGAGTATGACCGTGAAGAGCGCTGAGTTTCTTTTTCTAACAAACATTATGGTCAAATATGTGGATCAGTAATATGCTGATCATACAAATTTTAAAGTATTTTTCAATTGATCAAATATAAAAAAAGGGCTGTCAAATCAGCCCTTTTTAATAAGCCTATACTCTTACTTTTTTGCAGGTGCAGTAGTTGGAGTAGCTGGTGCCATAGCAGGGTTTGTTAAAACTTGCCATACATTCCAACGACCTTGTTTTTCAATTTCTTGAATTAAACGATCTGCAACTTCAGCTTCGTCAGGGTATTTAACCTTGTAATTTTTCAAAGTCTGAATCGCATTTTTCTTTTGTTCCATTGCAATATAGTTATTTGCAGCGGCTAAATATGCTTCTTGAACATTGCCTTTAATGGCTTTGTCTAAGTATGGAATAGCTTCACGTTGACCACCACCTTCAGACAAACCAAAACCAAACCAGAAATTCGCTTCTGCATCGTCTGGGTTAATTTTTAAAAGTCTTTGTGCATACTCTAAAGATCTAGTTGTATGCGCAGTACCTAAATCGAGATTACGGGCAAGTACGCTTGCTTTAAAAGCACGAATAAGAATATCAAATGACGCATTTGGATTAGCAGCTAATGTATCTAAGCGCTGAGTGACTTCTTTAAGTTTGCTTTCAAAACCTTTACGTTCTTGACGGTCAGTAAAGCGAGGTGGGTAGTGACGAGCTTTACCTTCAACAAGTTGTAAGAAGTCATCAATTTCAGTCACATCAATTTCATTATCGCCCGCTAAAACTGCGTATTTCATTGAACGTTGTGAATTATTGATAGTAGGTACAATTAATTTATTTGTATCTAATGTAAGTGATTTAGTTGGATCGTCCTGACGAGTTACCACCATTTTAGTTACAGGCTGTGCTGCAGCTTCTTTTAAAGCGACTTCAAACGCAGGTGGAGCATCATAATTAAATGGATTTAACGCATAAAATGGAGGAGTAAGCTCTGGTTCCTTGAAAACAAAAGGTTCAATTTTTTGTTCTTTTACAGGTGCCATTGTACACGCTGTTAAACTAGAAGTTGCAAGGATTAAATACGCCAATGGCTTAAAATTCATAGGATCTTCCGTTCATTTTAGTAAAGTCAGATTTGGTACAGCTAAGTCTAGGAAAAGCTAAACCCACTTGCAAGGGTAAGCGTGTTACATTATGAATCAAGAATATTACGTTTTTGATGTCTTGTTTTGTGCACCGCATTCACGACGAACTTCTTCAAGAATTTTTAGCTCTTCATCACTAAAAGGCTGTTCATCTTGGCTTTCTTTTTTGAAAGTTGGGTCAAGTTCAGATAAGCGTTGGCACAAACTATTCATACGTGTTTCATTATGTTGAATACGGTCAAGTAAAACTCGCATTCCTTCTAAAATTGGGTCAGATTGATCAGCAGTAGTCGCATACGGAGCAAAACCAATACTCTGTGCATAATCACGGCGACGTTCTTCATCTTTATCTTTAGTTTTGTCGGCATCTTTATAAATATAGCGAGCAGGGTTTCCAACTGCTGTTACACCAGCAGGAACCGCTTTTGTCACCACAGCATTTGAACCAACTTTAGCACCTTTACCTACTGTAAATGGGCCTAAGATTTTTGCACCGGCCCCTACAACCACGCCATCTTCTAGCGTTGGATGGCGTTTGCCAGTTTTCCATGTGGTACCACCTAAGGTAACACCATGATAAAGCGTTACATCGTCACCAATTTCAGCAGTTTCACCAATTACAACACCCATACCATGATCGATAAAGAAGCGTTTACCAATTTTGGCACCAGGATGGATTTCAATACCTGTTGCAAAACGGCTAAATGATGAAACAAAGCGAGCAGTCCCTTTGCAATCTTTTTTCCAAAGCTCATGTGCAAGTCTGTGCAAGAGCAAGGCATGAATACCAGGATAAGTGGTGAGTACTTCAAATGTATTTCGTGCAGCAGGATCTCGCGCGAATACAGCCTGTATATCTTCTTTAAGCTGTTTAAGCATTGGATTGATCCTCCTTATCCGATGATGCTTTTTTCCATTTGCCGCTAGTCAGAGCTTGAACTCGACTAAAAATACCGCGAAGTAAATGATATTCCATACGATCTAATTGTATACGACCAAATAAACGACGCAAGCGTAAAGGTAATAAACGAGGATTTTCTGGATCTAAAAATTCAATTTCAGTGAGCATTTTTTCCAAGTGAGGGTAAAACTCTTCCATTTGTTGCTGAGTGACTAAAGGCTCATCCCATTGCATGCTTTGACCTTGGGCAAGTGGCATTTGTCCATCATCAAAAACAGACTCTTTTTGCTCTAATACCGACATGCGAAGTTCGTAACATACAACTTGAATCGCTTGAGCAACGTTAAGTACACCATAGTCCGAGTTTACAGGAATAGTAAGGTGATAGTTTGCCAAAGCTAATTCTTCGTTGGTTAAGCCGCGGTCTTCACGTCCGAAAACAATAGCAATCTGCTGACCTTGTGAAGCTGCCTTAATTGCTTCTTTGGAAGCAGGGCGCACATCAAGCAAAGGCCATGGAATAGTACGGCTACGCGCACTCGTTCCAAAAACTAAATGGCAATCTTTAATCGCGTCTTCGAGTGTTTCAACAATTTCAACTTGTTCTAATAAATCTTGTGCACCAGCAGCAAGCGCCTGAATATCTGGATGTGGATAGATCTTTGGTGAAACCAGAACCAATTTACTCAAGCCCATTGTTTTCATTGCGCGTAAAGCACTGCCAATATTAGCAGGCAAAGTGGTATTGACCATGACAATACGCACTTGTGCTAATTGTTCTGACACGGCGGTGTCGTCAAACAAACTCATAAGATTTCCAGAAATTACGAATATTGAGAAACTTCGCTTTGGTATGAATCCAACGCATCATCAATAGTCATGTCCACAGGAGGTGAGGCAACAGGTTGTGGACGAACAGGTTCTGCTGCTTTAGCTGCCTTAGATTTTACCTGATATTCAATATGAATATTATCTTTACCAAAGTAATCTCTCAGTTTGGCAAGAAGTTCATCTAAAGGAGCGACTTTCCATTGCGGACCAAGCTGAAGCTCAGCTTGAGCATATGGTTGGTCAATCTGTAGTTGTATTGCAATATGCTGATGCATATCGACGTTACAATAAGGCAATAATATATTTTGTAGATCTTTAGCCAAACTTGGTTGCATTAAATCATGGGTTAATTTGATTTGAATACTGTTGGCACGTTTTTGTCTGATTTCATTTAAGTTAAATGCTTTGTTTAATCGCCCCATTGGACGATCAAAGCCTTCACGCTCATAAATTTCGCCTTCAAAGACGACTACACGTTCAACTTGAATGATATCTTTAAAGCGTTGGAAACGCTCATGGTTACAGCTTACTTCAATACGTGCTGTTCCATCGTCGAGTACGATAACAACACGGTTTGGGAAGTTGGCTACATCAAGAACAAGACCTGCATAAACAGTCGTTACGCCACGACGAGTTGCTGTAATTTCATTAAGTTTTGCAGGAATAAAGGCTTTGAGTTCTTGACGGTAAACATCAATAGGGTGACCTGTTAAATACAAACCAAGTGTGTCTTTTTCACCCTTAAGACGAACTTCATCGCTCCATGGCTTAACTGGCTTGGCAGGTTTACGTTGAACTTCTTCAACTTCACCAAATAAGTCCATAATGCCGCTTTCACGGTTACTACGTGCTTGTTCAGCAGCTTGTACGGCTTCAGGCAATTGAGCCATTAAACTCGAACGTTCAATACCTAAACAATCTAGCGCACCAGCACGGATAAGTGCCTCTAAAGTTCGTTTATTGATTTTTTTCAAATCAATACGGTGGCAGAAGTCGAATAGGTCGGTATAAGGCCCTTGTTGACGACGTGAATCAATAACAGACTGCATTGCCTGTTCACCAACGCCTTTAATTGCACCTAAACCATAAACAATGGTTTTATCATCACTGGCATGGAAATGATAAGTCGACATGTTAACCGATGGAGGTAGAACTTCGAGTCCATTATTTCGACAGTCATCAATCAAAAATACGACACTGTCAGTGTTCTGCATTTCCGATGACATTACCGCTGCCATAAATTCGGCAGGATAATGAGCTTTTAACCATGCTGTATGGTATGCAACAAGCGCATAAGCAGCTGCGTGCGATTTGTTGAAACCATAGCCTGCGAACTTTTCCATATAGTCAAAGATATGGTTGGCTGTGCTTTCATCAATGCCTTTTTGTCCAGCACCTTCAAGGAAGATTTGGCGTTGTTTCACCATTTCTTCAGGTTTCTTTTTACCCATTGCACGGCGAAGTAAGTCAGCGCCACCGAGCGTATAACCCGCACAAATCTGTGCAGTTTGCATTACCTGTTCTTGGTAAACCATAATCCCGTAGGTTGGCTCTAACACGCCTTCAAGCAAAGGATGAAGATATTCAAAATCTCCACCATGCATACGGTGAATAAAGTCAGGAATCAGGTCCATCGGGCCCGGACGATACAAAGACACGAACGCAATAATTTCTTCGAATTTACTTGGACGTGCTTCTTTCAGCATTCGTTTCATACCGACGGATTCAAACTGGAATACCGCGGTTGTATTTGCATCGGCAAAGACAGAATAAGCTTTAGGATCGTCAAGAGGGACGTGAGAAATGTTTAATGGGTCATTGCCACGATTTTTATTAATATTTTGAATCGCGTCTTCAATAACCGTTAAGTTACGTAAGCCCAAAAAGTCAAATTTTACGAGACCTGCAGCTTCTACGTCATCTTTATCGTATTGAGCTACACGGTTAGTACCGTCGGCGTCACAAAGTACCGCAGAGAAATCGGTAATTTTACCGGGTGCAATAACAACACCACCGGCATGTTTACCAGTATTTCGGGTAATACCTTCTAACTTTAATGCCATTTCCCAAATTTCGCTGGCATCATCGTTATCGGGGTTTGAAGGGTTAGTTACGATATCTTTAAGCTGAGGTTCCATCTCAATCGCAGTTGCCAAATCTACACCGAGTGGTTTAGTTGGAACCATTTTTGAAATACGGTCAGCTAGACCATAAGATTTACCTAAAACACGGGCAACGTCACGAATTGCTCCTTTTGCAGCCATGGTACCGAACGTGGCAATCTGGGAAACCGCTTCACGGCCATAAGTACGTGATACATAGTCAATAACACGGTCACGACCTGCGATACAGAAATCGACGTCAAAGTCGGGCATCGATACACGTTCTGGGTTTAAGAAACGTTCAAAGAGTAGATCGTAACGAAGAGGGTCAAGGTCGGTAATTTTTAAGCTATATGCAACCAATGAACCAGCACCAGAACCACGGCCCGGCCCTACAGGGACACCATTATTTTTTGCCCATTGAATGAAGTCCATGACGATAAGAAAGTAGCCGGGGAATCCCATTTTAAGAATGATTCCGACTTCATAATCAATTCGCTCATCATATGGCTTACGAATTTCTAGCCAGTCTTCACCACGTTTTTCAACTGGGTAAAGATAGTTTAAACGCTCTTCCAAACCTTCTTTTGATAAGTGCTCAAAATAGCTGTCGATGGTAAAACCATCAGGAATTGGGTACTCAGGTAAGAAGTAAGTGCCGAGTTTTAAGCTGACATTACAGCGTTTAGCAATATGGTAGGTGTTTTCAATAGCACTTGGGATATCTGAAAATAGCTCGATCATTTCATCTGAGGTTTTGAAATGCTGTTCCGGGCTATATAAACGTGGACGTCGGTCATCTGCTAAAACATAACCATCTGCAATACATACACGTGCTTCGTGTGCTTCGAAGTCTTCTTTTTCAACAAAGTGCACATCGTTATGTGCAACTACACCAATTTTGTATTTAGCTGCAAGTTTGGCAGCTTCTTGAATAAAGTCTTCTTCGCCCGGACGATCAGTACGTGTTAAAGCAAGATAAACACGATCGCCAAACTTTTCGATCCACTCTTCAAGTAACGGTTCAGCTTTTTGTGGGTTAGATGAGCAAAGCATTTGTCCAACATCGCTGTGCTGACCCAGTAAAACAATAATATCTTGGTGTTGTTCTAGAACCCATTCTTTTTGTACGCAAGGGATACTGAGTTGTTGACCTTCAATGAAGCCACGCGAAACAATTTCAGTCATACCTTTCCATCCAACCTCACTCATTGCAAGTAACGTTGCACGATGCTGGGCATCGTTAAGACGGATGGTGCTACCTAAAATAGGTTTAATACCTTTTTTTAGACAAGAGTTATAAAACTTTACAGCAGCATGCAGGTTGGATAAGTCGGTAAGTGCCAGCGCAGGCATTTCATCCTTTACAGCAGCCTTGACCAAGTCGGGTATGCGAACAATCGACTCTGTAATCGAAAATTCTGTGTAAATACCGAGATGAACAAACTGCATAAACCAATCCTTAATGCGACCGAAGCATAGTTTAACACGCAAAGTTCAAACGAAATGCTTAATATTTTGGCAACTGTTATGGATTTTAGTATTTAAACAGAATGTTGAGAACACGAAAGTGGAGGATTGACCAAAGATGGAGCGTATTTTCAAGGAGAGAATTAAGGAGAAAAGAACCAGCCCAAATCAGTTTGGGCTGGTTGAAAAACTTAGTACTGCCAGAACATACGTTGAATTTCTTTAGCATCATTAGTCTTAGTAAGAGCTAAAGCTGCAAGAAGACGTGCTTTTTGTGGGTTTAAGTCATGAGCAGCTACCCAACCATATTTATCATCAGGTTGTTCAGCATTACGTAATACGAAACCTTGTGGTACACGTGATGAACGGATAATTTGAATACCGTCTTTATCATGAAGTTTTTGTAAAGTTGGAACGATATAGTTCGCAACAGAACCGTTACCTGTACCCGCATGGATAATCGCTTTAGCGCCAGCTTTTGCATATGCTTCATAAGCATCAGGAAGCATAGAGTCTGAACCGTAAACGATTTGTACGAGTGGAAGTGCATCACCTTTAATATTTTCAATATTAAATTCTGAAGCATTTGCAAAACGTTTAACAGACTGTCTGAACCAGTATGGTTTACCTTCAACTAATGTACCTAAAGCACCCCATTGGCTAACAAAAGCATTTGTATGAATGTTAATGCCTTTAGTTACATCACGTGCAGCAAAAATAGAGTCGTTCATGAGAACCATAACGCCTTTATTTTTTGCTTCATCAGAAGCTGCTAAAGCAACTGCGCTATAAAGGTTAAGTGGTCCATCTGCTGAAAGTGCAGTTGAAGGACGCATTGAACCAACAACAACAATTGGTTTGTCAGTATGAACAACAAGATTTAAGAAAAATGCTGTTTCTTCTAAAGTATCTGTACCATGAGTAATTACGACACCATTCACAGATGGCTTCTTAACAAGGTCGTTTACTTGACGAGCAATTTGTAATAATTCCTTGTCAGTAATACTTTCAGAAGCAACCTGTAATGCTTGAATGCCGCTTACATTTGCCAAATCTTTGATTTGTGGCACTGCATTGATTAAAGCATCAACTGGAACTTTTGCTGCTGTGTAAGTTGCACTATTTGCTGAGCTTGCACCAGCACCAGCGATTGTACCGCCAGTAGCAACGACAACAACATTGTTTTTTGCGTAAAGTGGGAGAGAGCAGGCCAATAAGCCCATAGCTAAACCGAAAGATTTAACAGTTTTAGTCAACATCGAAAATATCCTTATGAAGTGACGAAGTAGAAGTTTGCTGAATACGCCTGCTTGTCCTAAGCAAAATACATACCATGTAAAACATATTCGCAACTTGTTTGAATAAGAAGCATCCCTGAATATCATTTTGTTTCGACAACAATCATTTAGTCATTGCTCTTATTCAGCGCTAATAAATATCATGAAAAAAATAAAAAATCTATTAAGTTTTTCTAATTTATCTCTCTTTTTTTACTTTTTTATATAAAGATTACAAATGACTTTTTTATTATTATAAAAATAGAAAATAATAGGTGGTTTTGAAGTTTTATTTACCATATGATAATTTTATGC
>NZ_JBIUCS010000070.1:0-1959 GCF_044538485.1 Acinetobacter sp. ABJ_C5_2
TATTTGTTGCTGTCAATAAAGTGAAATTCTTATAAATAAAATATAATTGTTGATAATATATTAGTGTTTAAATAAGTTCTTAGATAAATTAAAAACAGTAAATAGACTTTTATCAACGCCTGATTGGGCAGATAAATGCAATAGCTTAAAATGTGCCCGATTGCGGAAAGTAACAACAAATGTAAAAGGCTTTAAAGATTTTTGATCCTACTATTGGAGCTATTGGGGTCTATCACAAGAAATGAAGGATCATATAGGTGCGGTCATTTGGAAAGTCTAAGATATAGGATGAGCTCGTGTCAGTAAAACAAGGCTTTGTACGAGTGCAATACGAGAGCTATGCTCAAGTTGGCAACGTGGAAAAAGCTAAATCCAACTTCTTAAATGCTCTGAGGTCATCAGTAATAATTTCCATTTCTATGGATAGTATTCCAAATCCAATAGCACGGATTGATTCTTTAGGTCACTCAAAATAGATTCGGAATTGCAGGATATAAAGCTAAGTCTCAGATGAAAGACAATCTTGACGCTCATGAGTTAATTCAAAATGCATGGTTAAGAAAAAAAGGGAAAATTGCTGATCGTTCAACTGGTATTGCAAGGAGTAATCCTGTGATTTCAATTCAACAAAATGATATGCATAAATATATTTCCAAACTTCAGTCTAAATATGGAAGGTATGACCAACAGAAACTGAAAAACCAAGATATAATGCAACATATCAATAGAAAACAGCATTAATAAGAAGAGGAATGTAGGATGAACTTGTTAAAACAGAGATTGGGAACCAGCCAATGCAAATTTTGCGATATAAAAAGCGCATGAATTTAGAGATGAAGCTATTAAATATAGTAAAGCAAATAAGTTGAAACCTTGTGATAAGTGACAATTTTGATTAAATTAGGAAGTAAATTCATGAATTATATTGCAAAGATTAGTAGTAAACAGGCTGGTAGCATTGGGCGTATAGGTGGAAATATACCAATAATACTTACAGAAAAACCTGATGAATTGAAAGATTATATTTTCTATATGACTTTTCAAAATCATGAAAATAATAGAGAGTATTTAAGTATATTTGTTCATAAACTATTTGATGAAAGAATAGATAATAATATTTATCCAAATATTGCAGTTAAAATTTTTATACATGAATATTCAAATGAAAGCAATATTACAGATTATACAGCAAAAGAATTGAATACTAATTTTATTACTGGATACGATGAGGTGGAAGATGGTGAATTTAATCTAATTACTTATTCAAAGACACCAAATCTTATTCAAAAAGAAAATTATTATTTTGAAAAGCTTAATAAAGATAATTTTGTTTTTTTTATACAAATTGATGAGGATTTTTATACAAAAAATACACTTAAAGGTAGTTATATATTTGCTTATGGTACTTTGTGTATATTCAAGAAAAAAGAAACTGGTAAAATAGTTGCAGGTTTTTGGCAGTACTAAATTATATAAATTTTTAATTGTTATTCTAGGTGTGCTGGTAATGTTTTAAATTAAATAGTTTGTATTTTTATAATTTTGTTTAAGTTGTAATTGTGGTTGCAAATACAGGTGAAAATATATTGATGAGAACTAAGTTGATAATATGCGAATTATTATTGTAAACTTATGATTTTATAACGGTGGAAGATATTGATATTTTGTTTTAAAATACTTTGGCTATTTAAATAATTAGTGTTGAAAATATGAAGGCTTTATTAAATATTAAGGTGAGATTTTATTGTGAAATATCCTAACCATATTAGTTCTGATTTTTTTAAAAAAATGATTGCTGCTGGTTGGTATGCAGGAAGAAAGATAGTTTTGGATAAGCTGCCATTACATCTAGAGGACTTTTCTGATGAAGTTAAAAATTTTTTAAATGAGATATGGTTCTTAAATATTGTTCATGATGTTTTTTACATGGACCAATATCAAGATATAAAATATTATAAT
>NZ_JBIUCS010000071.1:0-1787 GCF_044538485.1 Acinetobacter sp. ABJ_C5_2
ATATATTATTTCACCATATTTTTCAGATAATAATTTTATTGGTTTTGTGGAATATACGGAAAATGTATTAAGAGGTGATTTTTATATCATAAAGAAATTTTATATTTTTAATAAAAAAGCAAAAGAAATTGCTGTTGTTAAACTAATGGATACAAGTATTTTGCCAAATAAAAAAGGTCAATATGATTATAATTTTCTTGATCAAAATCATATAAAGAAAATTACTGTGGATGATTCTTTAAATATTTATGCTATAAATTCTATATATGTTCAAAACAATCCTACTGTTTGGGGAGTGATGTCAAAAGAATTTAAATCAGGCTATAAAGTTAATGATGGTTTTAAATTTAGATTAACAAAAGATAATAAAATTAAATGTGAGAATTTAAAAGGTTCAACTTTAGAATGCAATGAAGGTTTTATGCAAATTCATCAAATAAAATAGAGCTTTAATATTTTACTTAATTCTTAAATGTGTAATTATATTTAATTTAGAGCCAAATTAACCGGTAAAAATCACTTTTATAGGCCCTTTTAGTAATAAAAGTGCCTATACTATCTTTATTTAGTCGTTAGAAAGCTTACATAAACAATACTCATATCATAACTTTAAAACCAATTTAATAGCTTTAAATTTTTGATTTTAATATTTTTAATTTTGTTGTTATCACTATTAATTAAGTAGGGCTTTTTGGCGCCCATCAAAATAGGTAAGTCATCATCAATATCATCACTGTATGTTGCAAACCAAGGTTGTTTGATATCAACCTTATTCAATCTTCTTACTTTTTCTTCAGACCTGCAATGTATCCCACTTATCCATCCTCCCAATTTGTTTTGTAGAGGAGTACCAATAATTCGTACATCTAGATTGATAGACTCGAGTAAAACATTCGCTAACTTTTCTGGTGCAGCCGTGGCAATAAACACAATTCTTCCATTGGCTAAATGATCTTTAACTTCGGCTATACCTTGCTTAAACCAATATACTGAACTGGAAGTAGTTTCATTGATATTCTTAGAGAAATTTTTAAAGCTGTATTCTAATTCTTCTTCATTCAAGCTATACGTTGCAATCCATAAATACAATGAAGCACCTTTAGATTTATATTTCTTAAATTTCATAAGAGGTAAAGCGATGGGCGTAACAATAAGTGCAGCGATAAATCTAAAAATATTAGATTTCAATTTATCTGTTAACCATGCCTTTGTAGAGTCACCCGATAGTAATGTCCCATCCAAGTCAAAAACAACAATTTCTTTCATATATTTCTCTAGATTTGGTAATTGTGGTAAGAATTAATTTTCAAAAAGAGTATTTTTAATAGTTGATTTATAAAACAATAAAATATTTTATTGTATTGTAATTTGGTTATAATAGTTTGACTTGATTATTTATAAGTTAATTAAATAAAAAAATTTTGTTTATTATTGCTGGCTCTTTCTGTTACCACATTTGCAAATGCAGATAAGTGGAATGGTACTTATCATTATTATAGTTCAGAAGAGTTGCCGGGTGGTAATGTTGCGACGATAGAATCGGTTTTAACGCTAACACCCAAAAAGTGTGAGTATTCTATTGCTGGCTTTCAGGTTGATAAATCTTATATATGTAAAGTGAAAGAGAAAAATAACGAACTATATTTCTTTAAAGTTCAAACTGGTGAAAAGTTAGGAAAAGTAGTCTTTAAGAAAGGAAAATATTATCTTTATTCCGATGAAGTTTTAGATATCAAAGATAATCTATTTTATAAGGATAAATAATTGATATAGGGTTCTTTATAACC
>NZ_JBIUCS010000072.1:0-1723 GCF_044538485.1 Acinetobacter sp. ABJ_C5_2
CAAAATGATTTTAACTGAAGAGTTTGATCATGGCTCAGATTGAACGCTGGCGGCAGGCTTAACACATGCAAGTCGAGCGGGGAAAGGTAGCTTGCTACTGGACCTAGCGGCGGACGGGTGAGTAATGCTTAGGAATCTGCCTATTAGTGGGGGACAACATCTCGAAAGGGATGCTAATACCGCATACGTCCTACGGGAGAAAGCAGGGGATCTTCGGACCTTGCGCTAATAGATGAGCCTAAGTCGGATTAGCTAGTTGGTGGGGTAAAGGCCTACCAAGGCGACGATCTGTAGCGGGTCTGAGAGGATGATCCGCCACACTGGGACTGAGACACGGCCCAGACTCCTACGGGAGGCAGCAGTGGGGAATATTGGACAATGGGCGCAAGCCTGATCCAGCCATGCCGCGTGTGTGAAGAAGGCCTTATGGTTGTAAAGCACTTTAAGCGAGGAGGAGGCTACTCTAGTTAATACCTAGGGATAGTGGACGTTACTCGCAGAATAAGCACCGGCTAACTCTGTGCCAGCAGCCGCGGTAATACAGAGGGTGCAAGCGTTAATCGGATTTACTGGGCGTAAAGCGCGCGTAGGCGGCTAATTAAGTCAAATGTGAAATCCCCGAGCTTAACTTGGGAATTGCATTCGATACTGGTTAGCTAGAGTGTGGGAGAGGATGGTAGAATTCCAGGTGTAGCGGTGAAATGCGTAGAGATCTGGAGGAATACCGATGGCGAAGGCAGCCATCTGGCCTAACACTGACGCTGAGGTGCGAAAGCATGGGGAGCAAACAGGATTAGATACCCTGGTAGTCCATGCCGTAAACGATGTCTACTAGCCGTTGGGGCCTTTGAGGCTTTAGTGGCGCAGCTAACGCGATAAGTAGACCGCCTGGGGAGTACGGTCGCAAGACTAAAACTCAAATGAATTGACGGGGGCCCGCACAAGCGGTGGAGCATGTGGTTTAATTCGATGCAACGCGAAGAACCTTACCTGGCCTTGACATAGTAAGAACTTTCCAGAGATGGATTGGTGCCTTCGGGAACTTACATACAGGTGCTGCATGGCTGTCGTCAGCTCGTGTCGTGAGATGTTGGGTTAAGTCCCGCAACGAGCGCAACCCTTTTCCTTATTTGCCAGCGAGTAATGTCGGGAACTTTAAGGATACTGCCAGTGACAAACTGGAGGAAGGCGGGGACGACGTCAAGTCATCATGGCCCTTACGGCCAGGGCTACACACGTGCTACAATGGTCGGTACAAAGGGTTGCTACACAGCGATGTGATGCTAATCTCAAAAAGCCGATCGTAGTCCGGATTGGAGTCTGCAACTCGACTCCATGAAGTCGGAATCGCTAGTAATCGCGGATCAGAATGCCGCGGTGAATACGTTCCCGGGCCTTGTACACACCGCCCGTCACACCATGGGAGTTTGTTGCACCAGAAGTAGCTAGCCTAACTGCAAAGAGGGCGGTTACCACGGTGTGGCCGATGACTGGGGTGAAGTCGTAACAAGGTAGCCGTAGGGGAACCTGCGGCTGGATCACCTCCTTAACGAAAGATTGACGATTGGTAAGAATCCACAACAAGTTGTTCTTCATAGATGTATCTGAGGGTCTGTAGCTCAGTTGGTTAGAGCACACGCTTGATAAGCGTGGGGTCACAAGTTCAAGTCTTGTCAGACCCACCATGACTTTGACTGGTTGAAGTTATAGATAAAAGATACAT
>NZ_JBIUCS010000073.1:0-1712 GCF_044538485.1 Acinetobacter sp. ABJ_C5_2
CAATTAATCTAATATTCAAGTTAAACAAATAATAAAAAGTTAAAAAATCAAAACTCCTAAGAAAAGTGAAAATTTTTTATTTTTCAATTAACTAACTAAGATAAATTTTAATAGTTTAGATTAAAAGATGAATTATATTAAATGTATGGTAAATTTTAAGTACTTCAAACCAAATTAAACTATTGATTAAATTAAACATTTCTTTATTAAATGGATTGATTTTTTATAATTATGACTTTATAGACAAAAAATTTTTATAGAAATGTCACGTTCAAAACAACTTTTTTTTTCTAGGATTCTCATGCAAACAGGTATCGTTCATTTTACGAACAAGCGAGCAGCCAAGTTCAAATAAACGGTAAGAAATAAGTTTTATCAGATTAGCAAAATTTATAGTTTGTCCTTGTTAAATCAAACAATATAAATTTTGCTCATGACTTAAAGTCCTGATATAACTTGCTTAGTGAAACTATATTTTTCAACTATTAAAATTAGTTTCATAAAATGCGATCCACCAAGGTATGGGGAAAAGTCAATGACAAAGAAGTATGCGCGTTTTTTACCTACAACGGAATCTTTCACTCTTGAAGATTTTCCATATTATTGGATTACTCAGGTCCATGCTCAATATGTTCAAAATATTGATAATGCCCTTAAAAAATATGGCTTAGATAACTCACGTCGACGTATTATGCTAGCGCTAAGTAGTAAACCTCACGCTAGCGTGTCTGAGCTATCTGACATGATTATTTCAAAGATGTCGACTACAACTAAAATTGTTTATCGCTTAAAAGATGAGGGTTTAGTTGAAACATATTCTTGCCAAACTGATGGTCGTATTACACGCGTATATCTTACTGAACGTGGTACTGAAATGATTAATAAAATTAACGATCTAACCAGCGTAGTACTTGAGCAATCATTTGAAGGTATTACCCCTCTACAGTTAGAAAAAATGATGGAAAGCTTAAAAATGCTTTTAAAAAATCTATCTCGTTAATTTCTTTTAAACTTGCAAAATTTGTTTAGATTTCAAGCTCTCTTATGAGGGCTTTTTTTATATTTACTGAACAGGACTCAGAACCTAGATTTCACAAATTAGCCAATTAAACACTATGCTTGTTGACATGTTCTTTCAACTCCAGTAGAAACTCTCTTTTATTATCTACATTGTAATTTTAGGAAAATGGCTAAAAGAAAATATAAAAGTGATAAGTTTCAGGTGCGTCGTATTAATCGCCAATGGTGGGTACTTGAAAAGGACTTGGAAACGAACTGCTATGCTAAGCATGAACAAGTAGCGACAAAAACATTAGCGAATAATTATGCTGATGATTATATAGAGCAATACTATATGAATCTCTATATTCAAGAACAATTGAAAAAACCAGAAACTGTATAAAAAGCCTTTATGGCTTTTTTTATTTATAATTTAAAAAGTTAATAAATAATAAAATTATGGCATAAAAAAAACCTACATCTTGGGGAAAATGTAGGCTATAAAATGCACAAAAAGGAATGATATATCCTTTTTGACAAGAAGAATTCTACGCTACTGCAAGCTCTTATTTTATATTACTTTTGTAAAGTTAATGGTGGTTATTGTATTAATGCTTAATAATTGAAACTGATTTTTTATATAAATTTTTCTAACAAAAATATCTAAAGTCATTTTATTCCTTGCTCACTTAAATATTTTATTTGCTATGAAT
>NZ_JBIUCS010000074.1:0-1709 GCF_044538485.1 Acinetobacter sp. ABJ_C5_2
ATATTTTAAATTCCCCGCCCCCAAAAAAAATAGATATAGATTATGATAAAATAAATAGAGAAGTGCAAAATATAAAACGTATCCTTTATAATGTTACATAATATTGATAAAAAGGTGTTAGATTAACTTCATTTAATTGTATAAAATGAAATATTTGATTATCGGATGGTTTCTAAAGAAGCTTATTTAATTCGCCTTGATATGGATTATTTAAAACTTAGTGAGCATTTAGTAAATTTAATTGATGAATTGATTGGAATGGATGCAGGTGAAGAGGAGGAATTTTCACTTGCTAAAGATGAGATTATAGCAAAAATAAATTCTATTGAAAATCTGAGGTAACTATTAGAACTCTTGTGAAAGTTATCTTTAATCATCCAATAGAATTCTCGAAAAAGTTAGAAATCAACTTTAATTATCAATTAAATATCCATCCTCCTAAGATATGGGTATTACAATACTTTAAACCTAAAGGAGATAGTTAATTTATGGTTATTGATGAAATGACTAATAATATTTTTAAAGAAATTGTATTCTGGTGATAAAAAGGTAATAGGAAATGGAATAGATGTGACTGGTGAGGGGCTTGATAGAACGTAAACAACTATAAGTGATAGATATGATGCCAAAGTTCTGCTGAAACTACAGGTAATGGTAAATATACAATTTTGACTTCACACCTAGAATAGGGATCTATTAATGCAAGAAAACTTTAAAATTCAATTTCCCTTAACTTATCAATTGTTAGGAGCTTGGTTTAGTGATTCTGATTATGAAGATTTAACTGATCAAAAAATAATCAATGAATATAAAAAAGTTTCTGAACCTGCAAGATTAGATTCTTTAATTAATCAAATGAGTATACTTTTAGAGATAAAAGATATTGATAAAGGTTATATTTCAAAATTATCCAATATTTACTTTGAAGATGAAAATGATTTATTTCAATGGTTGAATGAGTTATATACTTATTTAACAGAGGACTAAAAAGTATAGAATTATATGCAAAAGTAGAAATAGGATTTGTGCTCAAGAAGTGGACCAAAAAGTTGGAAAATTCCAACTAAAATGGTGGAACCTCAATGAGTTTGAAATTAGGCAATCTGCAATCTACGGTGGTGAAATAGTGAATAAATTGAATGAGAAAGTCCAAAAAATCAATACTAAAGAAGATTTTTTGGAATTTGTACAATTGTTAGTGAATGATCTTTCAACAAATCAATGGGAAAATGATAATTTAGCCGATTATCTTGAGGGGATTAATAGTTGGGTGGATGATATGGATGGATATTTTGAAAATGTAAGAGATTATGATGCTTTGGAAAAAATAAAAAATAATCAATTAGACTGGAAAATTTTGGGTAAAATTTTATTAGCAGCTACAATGTATGAGTGATTAAGCATTTAGAAGTTATCCATATAATATAGGAATAACTTTAAACTTTTTATTATAAAAGGTCACACTTTGAGATTTAAATAAATATAAAGAGGCATATCCGTAATGAATATATCTAAAATAGAAAATGAAGACATTTTTAAAGAAATGTCGGGAATTAATATTTCAGATATTAAATTCTTTTTCTATTTTTCGATTGAGAAAGAAAAATATCTTGAAGTTTATGATTTGTTAGCAGGGATTGTTAACTTCTATGGGAAAGTTAGTGCTATAGGGTTTGGAAAGGAATATAATCGTTACAATAGAAGCAAAT
>NZ_JBIUCS010000075.1:0-1700 GCF_044538485.1 Acinetobacter sp. ABJ_C5_2
ATATTAAAAATCGAAGATATAGAAGCTTTATATTCACCATTTTTCATCAATGCATAACTGCAAAGATATCTATATCATGCGTTCAAAGATTTTCTTTTTTAGGATTGATGATGAAAATATTAAAACTGTCTTTTTTAGCACTCGGGATGGGTCTTAGCGGATTCGCACAAGCTGATTTTATAGGAGTTAAAGGAGACGTTGGTTATTGGTTTTACGATGGTAAAGCAAACATGTCTTCACAACTACCAGATGATCAAGATTTAGATCGAAAAGGCAGTGCACAGCTTTCACTCGCTTTTGAGCATCCAATTCCATTTATTCCAAATGCAAAAATTCGCTATGTAAATCTAGATACACAAACTAAGTCAGAGACCTTAGGCCAAGCTAACTATAAAATTAATTTAGATCATAGCGATTTTATTCTTTACTACGAATTATTAGATAATATTGTGAGTATAGATGCAGGGCTTGGTGCAACTGTATTAAATGGTGATATCACTGCCTATACTGGTAAACGTGTGGATATTGATAAAACATATCCTATTGCTTATTTGTCAGGCGAAGTAAAACTTCCATTCACAGGTTTAAGTGCTAAAGGCGAAGCAACCTATACAAACTTTAATGATGCAAAAATCACAGATGCATTAGCAGAGGTAAAGTATAAATTCGTCGATAATTTAGCAGTTGATTTAGGCTTGAAAGCTGGCTACCGCGTACTCAATATTGACTTAGATGACTATGATAACAATGACCTTAAATTTGAGTTTAAAGGTCCATATGTAGGCTTGGAAGCACACTTCTAAATCAAATGTTCAGATATAAAAAGAACTCTATATGAGTTCTTTTTTATTTAAATCATATCTACATAACCTAAATATTCTCGAATTCTTTGACACCAAGCTCGAATATTTGGATATAACTTTAAATCGAAGCCGCCTTCCTCAGCGACATGCGTATATGCATATAAAGCGATATCCGCAATGGTCAATTCATTTCCAACGAGATAATCATACTCTAATAAAGCTTTATCCATAATAGATAGCGCTTTATGGCCTTTTGGCTGTAAATTATGATATTCCTCTATTCTTTCTGCTGGTAACCCTAAATACTTATTAATAAAACGAGCAACTGCAATAAATGGTTCATGGCTATACTGCTCAAAGAACATCCACTGATACATTTTTGCTTTAATAAAAGGATCTGTAGGAATAAATTTTGATCCTTCAGCCACATAACCTAAAATAGCATTGGATTCACTCAAAACACGACCATCATCCAGCACTAATACAGGTATTTTTCCATTGGGATTTAACGACAAAAAATCATCTGTTTGAGTTTCTTTGTTTAAAATATCAACATGGATCCATGTATGATTAATTTTTAATAAGGAAAGTAATAATTTAATCTTATAACAATTACCCGAACTTACATCACCATAAATTATCATCGATCCACTTCCCTTATTATGCATACTTAAAAGATTAATTTTCTTGTTACTTATAACAGAACTCTTTCTTAGAATTAATATATATCGGCTTTTATTGTCTACATTCAGAGTTTTATATTTATTCCGCGCATAAAGCAACACCCCGGTTTCTTTCGAGACCGGGGTGTTTGGAATAATGAGCTGGCGATGACTTACTCTCACATGGGTAACCCCACACTACCATCAGCGCTAAGAGGTTTCACTTCTGAGTTCG
>NZ_JBIUCS010000076.1:0-1587 GCF_044538485.1 Acinetobacter sp. ABJ_C5_2
AAATAAACAATACAATCTTCATCACTTGGATAGAAAAAATCATTCCATGATTTTATAAGTATACTTGATGAAATAATTGCACAATTATTTCTTCCCCAAAAAAAAATTAATAATTCAGTTGCTTGTAATTTTTGAACAAAAAAATCTCGCGAATTAAGCTCCTCATTAAAATCTAAATCTTTTTTTTCAACTAGTAAAAAATAATTTTCTTTAATTTCCATCAGTTGATTAAAAGGAAATAAAAAGTCCCAAAGCTTTTTAGATTCATCTTGTATCAAGAAAATAATTTTATGTTTATCCTCATCTGATAAAGAACAATCAACTGAGTTATAACGCCATGTTATTGGATATTTCGTTTCATCAAAAATTAATTTCTGTCTATTCATCATAAAAAATATGCTTTTTTCCATTACTTGGTGCTTTTTTTTCTATATTATAATCACTTCACTTTATATGTGGAAGATTATTTTTCAGGAATTTGATGTAAGTGCTTCATTTGGGTGATACTCACCACCCATGTTACATTTGTATATGTAGCATATTAAAATAAGTCCTTTTAGCTTGAAAGATTTTAGCATTTTTTATCTTGTACTCAAAAATTCAGTTTCCTTTTGCTATCTTTCTTTACTGAATCAATTTTCCGTTTCCATAAAAATGTTAGATTTTACATCATCATTATAAAATATTTGTTTGGAAATTATCAATATTGATAACATTCAATTTATATGAAGGATTAAAAATGATCACCTTATTCCACTCACCATCATTATTAAAACCCTCTAGTTCAATTACATCTTCAAAGATATTTATAATCTGTATTAAAGTAAAAAATTCTTTACTCCTATTTATTTCTAATAAATCAAATTGTTTATATTCCTCAATAGTACTATCATACTTTTCAAGCGTAAATGAACTCCAATTAGAAAAAACCAACTCCACATTTTTTATATATTTTTTTAAGCATGTATCATAAACTGTTAAAAATAAAATATATATATTATCTTTATAAATTTTTATACTTTTCACATCCATATCTGCCGTTTCAATTTGTTCTAACTTCATTATTTATAATCTCCAATAGAAATATATATATCTGTTTATTTTCGATGAACTATATTTCCATCTTTATCTAATAGATTTTTGTTTTATCATATAAATGGACAGGCTTATATAACAGAACTTTATTTGGTGGATCGAGTTTTAATACTATTTGACGGTTATAATTCTATTTCTATTACATGAACATTTTTTCAGGATAACTATCTTAGATGATGGCCTCTAATTTTGCACTTTACTTAGAGTAAATAATAATGGTTATAATGAGGTTCTGTTTCTTACGCTTACTTACAACTCTATTAAAAATTGTAAAATTTCGCAAAAAACAGCCAAAACTATATCACAATAATTAAAGAAAACTAATCTTTAATTTATAATTTAAAAACCAACTCTTCTTTTATTAATAATCTCTCAGTAAAATGATATAAATCAATTTTAATTTTTTCACACCCTTTTCCAAACCAAAAAACCGTTATATCCTCCCGTAACAATCTTTTTTGTATCAAAGCAATACAAAAGATAATCACTACT
>NZ_JBIUCS010000077.1:0-1581 GCF_044538485.1 Acinetobacter sp. ABJ_C5_2
CATATATAAAGAACGAATATATAAAAATATTAGGAATATTGGTTATAAAGATGGGAGAGAAATTTTAATAGATGAGGATGGGCGGATATATGAGATTCCTGATTCAGGAGATCTTTATTATTTGGGTGGCCGATTTTATGAAGGTTTATTTAATTTAATATATAGTCAAGGGGAAAGTTATCTGGCGTTGGGAGATGGGGGATTCGTTAATATGAAAACTAAAGAAAAATTTAATATTAATAATATTTGATTATATGCTGAATTGACCTGTGAATATTAAATTTTTAGTGATCAATTTAAATTTAAAATTGCTTAAATTAATATTTATACTAATTCTATCTTAGAAAATCGGGAACTTATTATAAAGAGTTTATATCGCAATATTTTTAATCAATTTGAAAAGGTCAAATATTTTGATAGTACAGAAGAATACTTCATCCTTGATCTTTTAGGTCGTTTACTTGAGGAGAGCAGTCAGCTAGGAAAAGATGCGAGTAGCATTATAGATACGTTTTATATTCAGAAGACACAAAGCCATTCACAAAGTGTAGAAGTGGCCCCACATTGGAAAACTGAAAAGCAGGGTAAAGAGTTTGATGATGTTTGGTCCTATCACCGTGATCACTTAGGTAGATTGCAAGAAATAATCAACTGTGCTGATACAATTAATTGGAAAGTGAAATGGCATGGGATGAATGTAAAGCAGAGAAAACAAAATTGAATTTCATTGAAAACAATGATTTTTTTTCAAATAATATCCATTTCAAAGATCAGTATGTTGATAAACGGCTTAGATTACATATATCGCTATTGTTACTATTTGCCTCATTTGGGGCGATTCATCAGTAAAGGGCTCAATTGGATTGTTGAAGGGCTTAATTTGATCAATATGCTGATAATCCTTTAAAAGGGATTGACCCTCTGGGACTGTAATAAAAAAGTCTAGAAGAAAGAAAAGCTAATGAACGACCTAGGAAAAATTCTAAATCAGGGTTTTTACATGAAACTAAAGATATTGCTATAAAATATTTAAGTCATGGTAAATCTGCTTAATATTGGATTAGTAGCTTTGGGAGAGTGCGACAGCATCCCAAGCAATAGCTTTCAGGAATAAAATAGATAAAGAAGGTTTAACCCAAGATATAGAATATGAAAATGATGGTAAAAAATTATATTATTAGATTTATGAGACTGGAAGAGTAATTGGTTACAATAAGGGAAACTTACACAGTGTATGTGTATGAAGTTCTTCAAACATAAGTGAGTTCCATGGGTATCCGACTACATAATAAAGGTTATCATTGTGAGAGGCTTAATAAAGTATGAGTTACGAGACTTTTTTGAATGAAAATTTTATGCTTCCAATAAAAGCAAGTAGAAATTGGTTAATTGTAAAGAATTTTTTATACAATGTAGATTTTACATGGCTCAACTCATTAGATGAAAGTGACAAATTTGATGTTATAGATGCATACTTTTATACAAATATTTTTTATGTAGTCAATGAAGTCGAAATACAGGCAGTAAAATATAAAACAACTTTAGATGTATATATTATTCCTAAAGTTGAAAATGATATAT
>NZ_JBIUCS010000078.1:0-1568 GCF_044538485.1 Acinetobacter sp. ABJ_C5_2
TCTCCAATGTGGATAATGTGAGTGAAAATGAGTATGTGGTAGATTTTTTTTTAAAAAAAACTAAAAATATTATTAGTTTTACATTTTCTGTGTACATTGAAAAGTATGAAGATTCTATAGACTTATACTATATATATGATCATTGGGAATTTAATTTTTTAAATGAATTTTTTATATATTTTAATAGAAATTATTGTGTGTATGAGAAATTGTTAAATGAAATTTTGGAGAGAGATTATAGCAGATCGTTGAAGTGATAAATTTACTAATTAAATTTTATTTAATAGTTTTAAAAGCAAATTATCATAATTATAAAGCTGAATAAAGAAAAAGAAGTTATTTTAATTTTAATTCAGAAGTTATAGATGTGTTAAATGCGCTTAAAATAAATTCGATATGAAGTTTTTAAAGCTTGATTATAATTATTTAAGGAGGTGTTGCTATATTTAAAGTTTTTTGAAATATTTTAAAAGATTGAAAATAAAATAAATTACCTAATGGTAAGTTGAGTACTCTTAATAAAAATACACAGGTAAAGAATTTGACTATATATGATTCCATCACTTCGGTTATTTAGGCAAGCCTCAGGAAACAATGGATCAAACATATTTAATTATTAGAAATCTGAATGTAGAGTATGAGGTGAGTTAACTTTAGCAAAGCAAGGCTTTGCACGAGCGTAAGATGAGAACTATGCTTAAAGTGCCAAAGAGGAGAGCGCAAAATCTAATTTCTTCAAAAAATAGTGAAACTATTTCGAATAAGGTCCGTTTCAAAACTCAGTATTTTGATGAAGAAACAGAATTATATTACAATTGTAACAATTTGTCTTATTTATGGGGATATCAGTAAAGACTTAAGTTGGATCATCGAATTAATTGAGTCGAACTGGTGCTTTAGGATTAAAATCGGAGTGGCAAAAGAATTGTGGAAGCTGTATATGGTACATTATCAAAAGATAATAAAGCTTATCATGTAATTATTGGTCAAAAAAACACGTATGGTAAAGAGCGCCCAGTTTGATGAGCGATTGGAAAGGAACTGTTAGAAATCATGTTAGTGGTAAATAATGAAAAACTGGGATGAGGTTTTAGAGGCTGCTTCTGCATTTGTTGCTTTTTTAGAAAAAGGAAATTTCTTTTCTAGAAAATTTCAAACGCATGGTAACTACCATATTATTAATGATGCAACCATTGGAAGAGATTATGCTTTAAATTCAAGTTTTGATAATTTTGATGAATGGGAAACCGTTTCAAACTCATATGAAGTTTTCCCAGAAAGCTTTGAGTGGAATCAAAGAATTTCAGCTAAATTAGAAAAAAATAACTTTTTTGACTTTCACATAAAAAACTTTAATGGAGCACTCAAAAAATGGGAGTATGAGGATTCTTGTTTATTAATTGAGTTAATGTATAGAGATATAGAAATAATTTTTCAATGCTATGCAAATGATTATTTTCCAAAAATTTGGAATGATATTCTAGAAGTATATTTAAATGATGGGTTTCCCTGTGGTTGGGACGGTCATTTACCAGGAGGAAAGTTAGTTGTTTTTGTGAATGAATAAT
>NZ_JBIUCS010000079.1:0-1442 GCF_044538485.1 Acinetobacter sp. ABJ_C5_2
TTTTAGATTGGAAAGAAGGTCAGAAAAAAGAAGAAATCATGAATATAATTGAATTAAGGATTTTTGATTATATATGTGGAAATATGTAGTTTTATATTAATTGTTTTTAAAGCTGAATAAAAAAGATTGCTTATAAAAGAGAAGGTGACTTAGCGCGTCGTATTTAAAAGCGAAGTAAATGTCACCATTTTAGCACTGAGTGTGGTAGTAATAAGCTTGATTATTAACCGATAAAGCAACTGATTAAATACTACATCTAAGAAAAAGACAGTTCTTTCGTGATGCTAAAAGCTGTTTAAATTGTACCAGACCCTATATTGGTTATACCTTATAATAAACAACTGCGCGCCGCTTTTGAAAACTGAAAGGCAGAGTAAAGAATTTGACAATTTGTGATTCTATCACTTTGACCACTTAGACGTGCTGCAGGAAATTACTGCTCATATAGGTTGAATTATGTGGATAGCTGAATATAAGGTATAGGGTGAGCTCATGTCCGCAAAATAAGGCTTTTGCATAAGTTCAAGACGAGAGCTAGGCTCGAAGCGTCAAAGTGGAAAGAACAAAATCTAATTCCTTCAAAAAATGTAATTACTTTAAATGATATCGGTTTTCAATGTCTGTATTTTGATGAAGAGGCTGGACTACATTACAACCGTATTAAAGAGTGATTTAAATACATGAACTAGCACAAATACTAGTTCAATTGTTGAAGTAAGAAGAATGGGAAATTGTAATAAGGTAAAAGTTAGTTACTTATTAGTTAGATGATTAGAGAAAAGTGTTGGATTGGTCAAGTATTCCCACAAACTTTTGGGATAAATATGGGAACTTACGCATTTATAAAGGAAGTAATAAAAGATATTGAAGCTAAATAAATCGGAAGGTAAAATAAATACTTATCCTTTCACTAATTCAAGCCTGTATAAATAAAGGTAAATATTATGAGTAAAAAAGCAAAATTAGTATTAGAAACTTTTATTAATCAAATGAAAGATTGGGAGAAGAAATGGGGGAATGTTTTAGAAAAAAATTCTGATCTCATTTTTAATGAGAAAGTAATGGAAACTCGGTTAAATGAATTGGTAATGATCCAGAATGAATACTTGTCAGATAAAGCACTATCCTTAAGACAAGACAGACGGATTACACTAACTTTTAGTATTCCTCCGGAGTATGAACAAGTCATATCAAAAGAAAATATTTTAAATGAAAAAAAAATTGAGTTTTATATAAAAAATAATAAAGGTGAAGAATGTAGAGTTTACGTATTGATTTATGAGAATAATAACTGGAAAATTGATATTATGAAAATTGATTCATTAGATTGGAAGTCTAGTCGACAAATATTTTAATAAATAAAATATTTGAAAAAGAAGGGCTTAAAGCTTTCAATTTTTGATTTTGTAGAAAAACTTTAATAGAGTAGGCAAAAAGAGAGA
>NZ_JBIUCS010000008.1:0-110154 GCF_044538485.1 Acinetobacter sp. ABJ_C5_2
AAGTGATCGATAATACTTTAATATTTTACTCATCTACAAATTAGTTGATATATCTATTTTATGAATGGGAATAAAACTTTAATGGTAGAAAATATCATTGAATGTAAGAAGGTAATAATATGCTTTAAAACAGGAATATTAGCTAAAAAATAACCAATCTAGATAAGAATCTCTAAAAAAACGTAAATTTTCAGACGGAAATTACAGTAAAAAGAAATAAAAACAGGTATTGTTCAGTTATATAGGAGCAAAAAATGGACAAAAATCTTTAAGGAAGAATTTTCTATTTTTGCTTGTTTGTTAAGGGAATAAAAATACTCAAAAGGTGCATTTTATTTTCTACAAACACAAAAGTATTTTTTGGTTCTTTTTTTGCATGCGGAATAACAATCAACAATAGCAGTAAAAATAAGTAATCTTTTAACATTAGGTGTTCTATGACAGATACTCGTGAAAACTGGACGTCACGATCTGGTTTTATTATTGCAGCCGTTGGTTCGGCTGTAGGCTTAGGTAATATTTGGCGCTTTCCGTACGTTGCGTATGAAAATGGCGGTGGTGCGTTTCTTATTCCCTATCTATTAGCACTCATTACTGCTGGTTTACCGTTATTATTTTTAGATTATGCGGTAGGCCATCGTAGTACTGGTTCACCTCCTAAGGCATATCGTGCCTTATTTAAAGGTGGTGAAACATTAGGGTGGTGGCAGGTTTGTGTCTGTATCATCATTGGTTTGTACTATGCAAGTGTACTTACATGGGCTGGTAGCTATGTTTACTTCTCTATTGGCCAAATGTGGGGAAGTGATCCGGAAGGTTTCTTCTTTAATACCTATTTACAGACCACAAAAGCAACCGGCTTTGATTTACAGTTTGTAGGTCATTTATTCTGGCCGATTGTTGGGATTTGGGCACTTACTCTCATCATTCTTTATGGTGGTGTGAAAAAAGGTGTGGAATTATCAAATAAGATTTTCATGCCTTTATTATTCATTCTCTTCACTATTTTAGTTATTCAATCGTTACGTTTACCAGGTGCGGTACAAGGTTTAAATGCATTCTTTACACCGAACTGGTCTGCAATGATGGATTATAAAGTTTGGTTAGCTGCCTATGGCCATACTTTCTTTTCACTCTCAGTTGGTTTCGGGATCATGGTCACCTATGCATCCTATTTAAAACCAAAAACGAATTTAACTGGTTCTGGTTTAATCGTTGGTTTTGCAAATGCATCAACAGAGATTTTAGCGGGTATTGGTATCTTCGCAGCGCTTGGTTTTATGGCACATGCCGCAGGTACTGAAGTTAAGGATGTTGTGAGTGGTGGTATCGGACTCGCATTTATTGCTTTCCCTAAAATTATTTCAAGTTTAGGTTCTGGTGCTGATCTATTCGGTCTTTTGTTCTTCTCTTCATTATTTGTTGCTGGTATTTCTTCAATGGTCAGTATTTTGGAAGTGCCTATTGCAGCAATGCAAGATAAGTTAAAGTGGGGACGCAAGAAAGCTGTAACCATTATTGGTGGTGGTAGTGCACTGGTTTCAATTATTTTATTCTCAAGTGTAAATGCAATTAAGCTTGTTGATATTGTCGATCACTTTATTAATAACATTGGAATTATTGGTGGTGCATTGATCTCAATTATTAGCGTAGCTTGGTTTAAACGTTCAGCACTTAAAGAGCTTCGTGACCATGTAAACCGAATTTCAACCATTCAATTGGGTAAAGGTTGGGACTTCACTTTAACAGTCATCACTTCTTTAATCTTATTAACAACACTCTCTATGACTGTTTTTAATTTGATCAAAAATGGCTATGATACTTATAGTATGAGCTTACAAGGTATATTCGGCTGGGGCAGTGTGATTTTCTGTGCAGTCGTAGCTATCGTGTTAAGTAAAATGAAAGATCGCTAGGAGGATAAAATAATGAATACTTCGGCAATCGTGATGTTAATAATTTCGATGGTGTTTGTATGGGGTGGACTGGCTTTATCCATCTTACATTTAGCAAAGCATCCTGAAGAATTAGATGAAGTTTTAGATGAAGTAAAAGATCAGCATACACTTTAAGATACTGATCTAGTAAAAAAGCAGGCATAACGCCTGCTTTTTTTTATGCAATTTTTTGGATTCTACAATAATAAAATCCATCACCAGATTGTGCTTGTGGCAATAATTGTCTGCCATGGGTTTGTTCAATTCCCCAAGCTGCTTCGATTTTCACTTCTTTTGCATCGGTATGTTCTGCAAAGAAGTCGATCATCTGTTGCTCATTTTCAGCTTTTAAAATTGAACAGGTGATGTAGAGCAATGTGCCGCCAACTTTAAGTTGTTGCCACATGTGTTCCAAAATTTGCTTTTGTAGTTCAATGGTTTGCGCTATATCGGTAGATTGACGCAATAGGCGTATGTCTGGATGACGACGAATTACACCTGTCGCAGAGCATGGTGCATCAAGCACGATACAATCTACTGGTTCAGCCGGAGTCCACTTGGTTGCATCCGCAGCCAGAATTTCAGTATGGCTTTGGTCTAGCTGTAGTCGGTTTAAGTTTTCAGTCACACGGACTAAACGACTTGGATCCTGATCAATGGCAATTAACTGTGCTGGTTTAAATTTTTCCAGTAAGTGAGCTGTTTTACCACCCGGAGCAGCACACGCATCAATCACTGTTTTATTGTTTAAATCAGGCAATAGGGTTGCACATAACTGCGCATGTTCATCTTGTACAGAAAACCAGCCCTGTTCAAAACCAGGTAACTGAGTGATTTGTACAGATTGCTCAAGAACAATACCTGCTTCAGACAGAGTACACGCACGTGCCTGAATATCGAGACTTTGTAGTTTTGCTAAATAAGCATCTCGACCAATGTGTCGCTGGTTCACTCGTAAGGTTAAAGGTGCAACTTGTTTTAGCGATTGGCAGAGCGCTTCGGTTTGTTCTCCCCAATCCTTTTTTAAGCGTTTAAAAAGCCAACTTGGTAAGCCATGTGCTTGTTGTAAACCTTGCTCAAACTCATCAGTTTCACGAGTAGCTCGGCGCAAAATAGCATTTACAATGCCACTGAGTGCAGGGAACCCAAGTTGTTTAGTCGCATCTACTGTTTCCGAGATGGCAGCGTGCGCTGCAATACGCGTACATAAAACTTGATAAAGACCAACGTATAGGCAGGTTTCTACTGTCTCATTATTTAAAGGTTTGCTGAGCAAAGGTAAGCTAATTGATTTAAGTGCAAACCATTGGCGCAATGTACCTAAAACAAGTTCATGAAATAGTGCGCGATCACGTTCTGCAACTTGATTCAGCTGTGTATTTAAAATACTAGCCAACGATTGACCTTGCTGAACTTTTAGTAACGTTTGGACGACTTGAGCACGTAGGTTAAAACGTGAAGAATTTGAAGTAACCTGACTCATGGCAGAATCTGTCCTACGTGAAGTTTTTGAGTTTGTGCAATTTGTTGAGCATTTAATGCTTTACCACCCGGCCACTGTACACTCGTCAAACAAACAAATGTATTTTCACCGCAAGCAACATGTACGCCTTGTTTATCAATTGCAACAATTTCACCAGCTTGGGCATCTGCTTTGCTTTGGCTAGAAACTAAAGAGTTCCAAACACGCAGTGCGTTGTTTTCATCAAGCTGAACAAAAGCGACTGGCCAAGGGTTAAATGCACGGATATTTCGGTCAATTTGAGCAGCATCTATTAACCAATCAATACGAGCTTCTGACTTTACGAGTTTATGAGCATAGACCGTTAAGCTTTCATCTTGGACTTCGCGTTCTGCCAAATATTTTTGTAGTGTTTCTTCTGACTCAAGTACCGCACAAATTGCTGTTGCACCTTGATCTGCAAGTTTGTCATGTAAAGTCGCAGAGGTATCTTCGGCAGTGATTGGGCAATAGGTTTTATACATCATATCGCCTGTATCTAAACCGGCAGCCATTTGCATGATGGTGATACCAGTTTCATCGTCACCTGTTGCAATCGCACGTTGAATTGGTGCTGCTCCACGCCAGCGTGGTAATAATGAACCGTGAATATTTAAACAGCCATATTTAGGTGTATCGAGTACAGCTTGTGGAAGAATCAAACCATAGGCTGCAACGACCATCACATCGGCACCTAAAGCAGCCAATTCTTGTTGAGCAGCCAAGCCTTCTTCGGTGGAAGCTTTGAAGTGGAGTGGTTGATAAACAGGAATATTGTGTTCAAGTGCAAGCTGTTTCACAGGGGATGGCGTTAGTTTTTGTCCACGACCTGCTTTACGGTCTGGTTGAGTATAAACCGCGATAATTTCATGGGAAGTTTTTAATAAAGCCGCCAATGCTGTTGCAGCAAATTCGGGGGTGCCAGCAAAAATAATTTTCACAAATGCAATCCAAAAAGAGTTTATGGGTAGTATACGTGAAAAACGTTTGAAGCCCTAAACTCATGGCAATTGAGCTTTTTAGTTTTTAAATAGTGAACAAAAAATTATTGAAAAAAATTTATTGATAAAAAAAGGTTATAAAAAAATAAAAAATTATTCATGTAAGTTTTGCTAAATATTGACTGAGTATTATCGTTCTTGGCTTTCCCTATATTATTTGCTTCTATAGAATGGAGAATGATCAAATTATGATGATGAGTCAATATTCCGACTGATCTAACGCTATATCAGTATCATTCAGCCAGAGTGGAAGTCATTTCACTCAAGCACAACTTGTTGGAAATACAAATGCCTGACTATCGTTCAAAAACATCGACACACGGAAGAAATATGGCTGGCGCACGTGGCTTATGGCGTGCAACAGGAATGAAAGATGAAGATTTCGGCAAACCAATTATTGCAGTGGTCAACTCATTTACCCAATTTGTTCCAGGCCATGTACATCTAAAAGATCTAGGGCAGCTTGTCGCAGCAGAAATTCAGGCAGCAGGTGGTGTTGCTAAAGAGTTCAATACAATTGCAGTGGACGATGGGATCGCAATGGGGCATGACGGCATGCTTTATTCATTACCATCACGTGATTTGATTGCAGACTCTGTTGAATACATGGTGAATGCACACTGTGCAGATGCCATGGTGTGTATTTCTAACTGTGACAAAATTACACCGGGAATGTTGATGGCTGCGATGCGCCTAAATATTCCAGTAGTTTTTGTGTCTGGCGGCCCAATGGAAGCAGGTAAGGTCAAATTCCGCGGTAATGAAAAAGCGATTGACCTTGTAGATGCAATGGTTGTTGCGGCTGATGAAAGTTACACAGACGAAGAAGTTGCAGAATTTGAACGTTCAGCATGTCCAACATGTGGTTCATGTTCAGGTATGTTCACTGCAAACTCAATGAACTGTTTAACCGAAGCTTTAGGCTTATCTTTACCGGGTAATGGTTCGATTGTTGCGACGCATGCAAACCGTAAAAAATTATTCTTAAAAGCGGGTCAGCTTATTGTTGAATTGGCTAAGCGCTATTACGAACAAGAAGATGCAAGTATTTTGCCTCGTTCAATTGCAACTAAGGCTGCATTTAAAAATGCCATGACCCTTGATATTGCAATGGGTGGTTCAACCAATACAGTTCTACATTTATTGGCTGCAGCAAGTGAAGCTGAAGTTGATTTTACTATGGACGATATTGACGAATTATCACGTCGAGTTCCTGTACTTTCAAAAGTTGCTCCTGCGAAACAAGACGTTCATATGGAAGATGTTCACCGTGCGGGTGGCATTATGGCTATTTTAGGTGAGCTTGATCGTGCGAATTTACTTGATGTATCTGTACCGACAGTGCACGAGAAAACTTTAAAAGATGCATTAGATAAGTGGGATATTATCCGTACTGAAGATGCCGATGTATATGAGTTCTATCGGTCATCTCCGGGTGGCGTACCAACTCAAGTGGCATTCTCTCAAAACCGTTACTACTCAACTTTAGATGGCGACCGTGAAAAAGGCGTGATTCGTAATGCAGAGCATGCATTCTCTAAAGATGGTGGTTTAGCAGTTCTATACGGCAACATCGCACTTGATGGTTGTATCGTGAAAACTGCAGGCGTTGATGAATCAATCTTGAAATTTACAGGCACAGCGCGAGTATTTGAAAGCCAAGATGCAGCCGTAGATGCAATTTTGGGTCATGACATTAAAGCTGGTGACGTCGTTGTTATTCGTTACGAAGGTCCACGTGGCGGTCCGGGCATGCAAGAAATGCTTTACCCAACCAGCTATCTTAAATCGAAAGGTTTAGGAAAAGACTGTGCATTGGTGACAGATGGTCGTTTCTCTGGCGGTTCATCAGGTCTTTCAATTGGACACGTTTCACCAGAGGCTGCTGAAGGCGGTGCAATTGGTTTGGTTGAAGATGGCGATACTATTGAAATTGATATTCCAAACCGTACGATTCACTTGAACGTTGATGATGCGACTATGGCGCACCGTCGTACAGTTCAAGAAGCGAAAGGCTGGCATCCGAAAGAAGAACGTAAACGTAAAGTATCAAAAGCGTTAAAAGTTTATGCAATGCATACAACAAGTGCGGCAAAAGGAGCTGTACGCGTTTTATAAAATATTCAATTTTAATAATTGAGTAGGAAACATGCACCCATTAACACGATGAATTGCTATCATGTTATGGGTGCATTTTTTATGTCTGGTAAAAAAAATCCGCTTGTAGGAAAAGGTGTTTTCAGATCATTCTATGGGTTTGCCATAAAATGGTGATAAAATCTTCACCTACGCAGAAACTCGCGAAATAACATGACATATTTTCTGCGCGAACTTAGGTAGTCATTTTTCTATCTCGACTACTGTTTAACCTTGCACTATGATCAAAATACCTTTTGATCTCGCTTAGGATTTATTTTTTAGAGGCACTACTCATGTCACTGCTACGCCGTTGGTTTGACCCTATCCGATCGAGCTGGTTTTACCAAAAGCCTTCTCGTCAAGCGGTGTTACCCACGGAAAATGGTTTAAGTATTTATTTACGACTTGATGATGTGTATAGCTATCTGGCTGTTCAGCAATTGTCTCAGCTAGATGAAATTTTAAGTGATGAGCTTAAACCTTTAAAAATTATTATTTCTCATACAGCTTCTGAACCTCCAAACAGCATGACGCATGAGGAGTGGCAGCATTACTGTTTAAATGATGCCAAGATTTTAGCAAATCAGCATCGGTTTGCTTTTGATGAGTTCCCAGAAATCCCAAGCCAAGAAGCTTTAAAACAAGCCGCTGTCATATTAAAAAGAACCCCATTACAAGGTCAGAACTTCTTACATTTACTTGAAGATATCTTTCACATGCTTTGGCAACAGCAATATGGAAAGTTGCGTACTTTACATGCCATGGCGGTAAAGCATCAGATGCCACAGCATTTCCCAGAACGTATTTTTACAGATGAACCTGTACAGGCAGCGTACTTTGAATTTGGTGGACGTAAATATCACGCAGTGGATGATTTATTACGTTTAACCCGTCGATTAAAGCAACAAAAGTTACTGACTGGTATTCCGATTTTTTTAATTAATCATATCGAATGGCGTGAACATTTGATTAATGATGCTGAAGCACTCAATGAAATTCAGGCTCTTCATCCTGAGCTTGATGTATTTATTGCTTTAGAAGACCCGATGAGCTGGTTGCTGCTTGCCTATATTAAAGAAGAACTCGCAGACTATTATGATATTCAGTTAAAAGTCTATCCGCTCAGTTACCAAGGTCGAGACTGGTTTGACTGGAGCTTGGCAACACGTGTTTCTAAACGTACTGAGGTGGCTTTTACACCTTTTTGTCGTCCTACAGAAGAAAGTACGCTTGAGATGGCAAAGCTTTTTTATAGCGTGCCGGAAAACCAGCAACTCGATACAATTTTTACTATTTTGCAGGCAGTTTGGACGAAAGGAAAAGACTTATCTTTCCAAAGACATTTCCAAGAGTTACAGCAGCAGCTCGGCATTGAGCAGTTAACTGAACAAGATGTCCCATCTGTCTTAGAACGAAATGATGCACTTTGCAAAGACAAGCATCAGCCTGATTTGCCAGTTTTAGAGTTGCGTATTGATGGGCAAAGTTATGTATTTAATAGCTTGTACCGAGTTTGGATGATTGAAAGTATTTTTAGTAATGTTTTAGAAGAAAAATACAAAACGGCCTCAACCTCTAATTGAGGCCTACTCCTAAAAACAAGAATAGGGCAAAACCTGTTTTTTTCCGTAGCATAACCATGTAGGGAATCGGAGATAAACAGTGACTTTTTTAGCAATTATTATGATGGTGTTTGCCTTTGCTGGCATGATCAAAGGCATGATTGGCCTAGGCTTGCCCGCAGTATCAATGGGCTTACTCACCATCGCAATGAGCCCTTTTCAGGCTGCATCTCTTTTAATTGTTCCTTCAATGGTCACCAATGTTTGGCAGCTTTTTGCTGAGGGGCATGTTTGGGCTTTTATTCGCCGTTTCTGGACTTTACTCGTAGGCATTGTGGTGGGCTCAATATGGAGCTTTCTACCCACTTTAAGTCAAAGTCATGGGCACAGTAGTGAGATTTTATTAGGCTGTATGTTGGCCTTATATGGGCTTTATGGACTATGCGTCAAAAAGCTTCCACATTTAGGGAAGCATGAGCGCTGGTTATCGCCGATTATTGGATATATTGGTGGGGCAGTCACCGTAGCCACAGGCGTCATTATTATTCCTATCGTGCCTTACTTACAGTCTTTACATTTAAAACGTGACGAGTTGGTTCAGGCTTTGGGATTAACATTTACCGTCTCTACCATTTGCCTTGCTGTTTTTTTACACCATAACCCGATGTCGGGAGTAACACTGGACTATCGTTTATCTTTTGCTGCGTTGTTGGCTGCACTGATTGGAATGTGGATCGGTAAAAAAATCCGTTATCGACTCAATGAGCAGTTATTTCGACGTATCTTTTTTATAGGGTTGGTGTCGTTAGGGCTTTATATGATTTTGCACTAAACCAAATTTCTAAGGGCGATGTTCTAATAGAAAATCTGCAAATTGCTTATAACTGCTAGGCAGCTGGCTGAAATTTTGTGTTGCCAAAAGTAGTTTTCGGTTTGCCCATGCGCCGAGTAATTGGATGGAATGGAAATCATAGTCCGATTGCAAGCGCTGTGCCGCACGGGCAGGCATAATTGCAATTCCAACGCCTTTGGCAACGACTTCAGCAATTGCGCTAAAGTTAGGTAAGCGCAAACGATACTGTATATTAAAGCCTAATAATTTAGCTTGAGTTTCAATGGACTGTTGCAAAGAGTGGTGGGCTTTAAGGCCAATAAAACCATAGCTTAAAGCCTCTATCAAATTTAGCTTTTGATATTGAGCTAACTCATGTGTAGCAGGACAAATCAAAACTAAAGGATCACTCGCAAATTCTTTAGTTTGCAAATGTCGGGTATCAAAAAAGCTTGAGACCAAGCCAAGGCTCGCAATTCCTTGGGTTAATGCATCTACAATTTCCGAACTTTCTGCTTCGTGCAAATCGATATTCATTTCAGGATGAAGCACTAAATATTGCGGTAATAACGGAGGCAAATATTCGCTTTGAGCTGAAGAGTTACACCAAAGCGTTAAGGCTTGTGTTGTAGAAGACTTAAAGCGCTGCATTTCTTGTTCGAGTTGATCTTTTTGTGCTAAAAGCTGACGAGCATGTTCGACAAAAGCATGTCCTGCTGTGGTGAGTTCTACACCTGTGGTTTGGCGAATAAATAAGGGTGTTTCAAAATACTGTTCGAGTTTTTTTATACGCTCACTCGCTGCTTGAAGAGAAATAGCAGAGCGGTCCGCACCTTTAGTTAGGCTACCTGTAGAGACAATATGAAGAACGAGCTGTAAATCAAAAAAATCAAAACGCATGATAGGAACGTATTGAAACGCAAAAATTCATCATACTAAATCGGAATGAAAAAAGGCAGCTTACGCTGCCTTTTTGAATTTAAGTTTTATCTTTTAAACTAAACAACCAATTTAGAATAATGGCCGCAAATGTTGCTGTACCAATACCGCCTAAATTGAAATTACCGAACAATAATTCAAAGTTACCGGCACCTAAAATAATCGTCACAGAAGCAACAATCAGATTTTTATTGTTAGAAAAATCAACTTTGTTTTCGATCCAGATTTTTGCACCAGCAATTGTAATTAAACCAAATACGACAATAGATGCACCTGTTAAAACTGCGCTTGGAATGGTACTAATCACCGCGCCAAATTTTGGAGATAGACCTAAAAAAATGGCGAAGACACCCGCAATCACAAAAACAATGGTTGAGTACACACGAGTGACTGCCATCACACCAATATTTTCACCATAAGTGGTCATCCCCGGCGCGCCAACACTACCAGAAAGCGTTGTTGCCAAACCATCTGCAACAAATGCTTTGCCTAATTGTGGTGTTAGGTTTTCGCCAGTCATTGCACCTACTGCTTTAATATGGCCTAAGTTCTCTGCCACTAAAATTAATGCAACTGGTGCAATAATTAGCATTGCTTTGGTATCAAAAGTAGGATGTGAAAAGCTTGGAATACCGAACCATGCAGCTTGAGAGATCTGGCTAAAATCGATTGGTTTACCTAAACCCAAACCATTGGTCGTGATGGCATAAATTGCATAAGCCAAAATCAAACCAACTAATAGAAGTAAACGTTGTAATAAACCACGCGTAAAGACCGCAATACTACCCATACAAAGTACAGTAATTAATGCCATCCACATTTCAAATGGTTGGCCTGCAACGCCTTTAATGGTAACAGGTGCAAGGTTTAGACCAATAATCATCACAATTGCGCCAGTTACTACAGGCGGCATGAGTTTTTCAATCCAGCGCGTACCCGTAAGCATCACAATAAAACCGATGAGTGCGTAAAAGATACCGCATGCTACGATTCCACCTAAAGCCATAGACAGATTTGGATTGGCGCCCGAACCTGTAATGTGCCCAGTCGCTGCTGCAACCACACCAATAAAGGCAAAACTCGATCCTAAGTAACTTGGAACGCGACCACCTGTAATTAAGAAGAACAGGATGGTACAGATACCGGACATTAAAATAGCGAGGTTAGGGTTAAAGCCCATAAGTAATGGCGCTAAAACGGTGGCTCCAAACATGGCAAATGCATGTTGGATGCCTAAAATGGCACTTTGAACTGGGGGGAGATATTCATTGGTAGAGACCGGTCGATGGTCAACATCACCTTGGTAAGGCTGCCATTTTGGAAACCAGTTGGACATAAAATGAGCTCATTATTCTTTAATTGGTGCAATGATACTCTTTCTTTGGAAAGCATTTAATCTCTGGTGAGCAGTATGTGAGTGAAAAGTAATTATTTTTTAACGATTGGTATAATTTTAAGAATTCTAAATATAAGGAATTAGTTATTTTTTTATAATAAAACTTAATTTTATGATTTTTAAAAAATATTTAAAAAAATATAAAATCAGGGAAAATTTATGAAAAATGGGGAACTTTGCAAGTAAAAAGCAGCACATCGGTGATGTACTGCTTTGTCAAACGATCGGTAAAAACAGCTTAGCCCGTATTACGTAAACCAGCAGCAATACCCGCAATACTCACCATAAGTGCATGGTCAACAGGCGTATGCTCTGCCTGACGTTCCGCTAGGTAATCGCGGCGGCGTTTCATGAGTTCAGCTTGTAAAAGATGCAAAGGAAGTAAGTATGGTTTACGAACCTGCATAGATTGATCAAGAACCTCGTTGTTGCTCAGAAGCTTTGATTCATCTTTCAATTTAAGTAATGTTTCAACAGCATCTTTTAGTCGCTGACGCAACTGGTTGCCGAGTACTTTTAAATCTTCATCTTCAGTTAAATGAGACTCGTAATAGAGAGCAATGTTGGCATCGGCTTTAGACAATACCATTTCCAGCATATCAATAAGCGTTTGGAAATAAGGCCATTGCTGGAGCATTTCATCAAGTGTTGCTTTTTGCTGATCGGCAATCACTTCATTAATGGCAGCACCTGTACCTAACCATGCAGGCAACATCAAACGGATTTGAGTCCATGCGAATACCCATGGGATGGCACGTAAAGACTCGATGCCACCACTGACTTTACGTTTTGCTGGACGCGAGCCTAGAGGCAACATTTGTAACTCAAGCTCAGGCGTGACAGTACGTAAATACTTCACAAAATGTGGGTTTTCACGCACTGTTTGACGATAAACCTTCACAGAATGATCTGTCATACGGTTCATAAGTTCACGCCATTCGGCTTTAGGTTCTGGTGGTGGCAACAATGTCGCTTCAAGTGTTGCTGCGGTATAGATTTCAAGGTTTTGCATTGCAATACCTTCTAAGCCGAATTTAAAGCGGATCATTTCACCTTGTTCTGTTACACGAATTGCGCCAGAGATTGAACCTGGTGGCTGTGAGAATAGTGCCTGTTGGGTTGGGGCGCCACCACGGCTAATTGAGCCACCACGACCGTGGAATAGAGTCAACTGTACGCCGTGTGTACGAGCAATTGCAGTCAGCTCTTCTTGAGCACGATATTGCGCCCAGTTGGCAGACATGAAACCAGCATCTTTTGCTGAGTCGGAGTAACCGATCATGACTTCGTGTTTGCCCTGAATGTGCTGCTTATACCAGTGCATATTGAACAGCGTATTCATGGTAGTTGCAGCGCCATCTAAATCTTTTAGAGTTTCAAACAGAGGCACGACACGTAAAGGATGCTGAATACCTGCTTCTTTTTGCAATAACAATACAGCCAAAACATCACTCGGATATTCAGCCATAGAAATAATATAAGCCCCTAACGACTCCGGTGGTTGGTCAGCCAAAGTACGCATAGTTGCAAATACTTCTTGGACATCTGGATGCCCAATCAAACTCCCTTCAGGTTCATTAATATATTTCGGTAGAAGTGGGCGTTTACTTTGTAGTTCCTGAATGAGAAAGTTTTGGCGCGCTTGCTCAGTCCATGACTCAAAATTACCTAAACCTAAATACTCAGTAATGGCTGAAATGGCTTGGCGATGGCGCCCTGATTCTTGGCGAATATCGAGTTTAAGTAATTCAATACCAAAACAGTTCACACGGTAGATAAAGTCGAGAAGTTGACCATTCGCAATTTCTGGAAGGTTACTGTCAATTAAAGAGCGATAGCACAACAATAATGGTTGTAACAGCTCATCTTTGCTTTTAATGACATTGCTGTCATCTGCTTCTAAACCTTGTAGACGCTGCGCTAACCAGTGACGAGTCGCTTTTAAACGCTCGCGTGTTGCACGTAAATACTCGCGATAAGGTTCTGCATGTTGGCTACCAATCGCTTGAATCATTTCTTCGGAACACGTCTGGATTGAAAGTTCCCAACGTAAGTTTTCAATATCTCTGAGGTAAAGGTCAGCAGCTTGCCAGCGTGATAACCACAGCACTTCTTGAGTGATTTGATGAGTAACGTTCGGGTTACCATCACGGTCTCCACCCATCCAAGATGCAAAGCGCACTGGTGCAATATTGAGTGGTAAGTTTTGTTGGCAATTGTCTTGAACTAATTCATTTAATTCACGAATGAATTTTGGTACAGCATTCCAAAGCGTTTGCTCAATGGTTGCAAAGCCCCATTTTGCCTCATCGACAGGAGTCGGGCGGTGCTGACGAATTTCATCAGTTTGCCAAGCCGAACTAATTTGTTGTTTTAAGTTAGCAAGAGCATTTTGACGTTCACGTGGAGTAAGTTTTTGCTGATCAAGTTGTGAAAGACAAGCATTGATATCGTCATATTTTTGAATGAGGGTGCGACGGCTTACCTCGGTTGGGTGCGCCGTAAGTACCAGTTCAATATTAAGGTCGCAAATTTGCTGGAACAGTTTTTCTGTCGAAATACTTTTATCTTTAAATTTTTGAAATAAGTGAACAAGTGGATTTGGAGAATTAGCCTCCGAATCAAACTCCGCCTGTCTGCGGCTACGCACGACATGGTATTGCTCGGCAATATTGGCAAAATTTAAAAAATGAGAAAAAGCGCGGGTGAGAGGTAATAGCTCTTCATCGGGCAGTTCTAAAAATAATTGTTCTAATTGCTTTTCGGCTTCAGCTTGACCATCACGTGCACCTTTGGCAAGCGCACGGATTTGCTCGATCTGATTAAACAGTTCTTGTCCTGCATGTTGTTTTAGGGTTTCACCTAACAAATTGCCAAGTAAGCGGACATCCTCACGCAGTGGCGCATCGATTTGCTGAACCATGCTATTTTTCTCCTGTTCTTATTCTTATCGAATATAGCGCGATTAACAAACATTCCAAGCTTTGAGCGTAAGAAAATGTGAATTTTTGCTTAAAAAATAACATTTAATTCGCTAATGGTGACTTAAAAGATGACATGCACTCAGTGCAACTTTTGGCAATCGGACTTTGGTTTAATTCCGATATTTGAGCAGGAATAAATGAATTGCATCTTGAATGATATGGTCTAACTCTTGCGCATTGGGTACAGCAATAATTCTAAGTAGAACCTTATGGTGACGTACACCAAGCAACAACGTTAAAAGAAGCTCTGTTTGATAAACGGGATCATCGGCTTGAATAAAACCTAGCTCAGCTGCTTTTTGGAAGAACGCAACTAACAGATTTTGAAGTCGGGTATGGGATGCCGTGAAAAATTGTTCAGCTAAAGGGCTTTGTTCTGCTGCGAGCTCAAATAACACATGTTCAAGCTTTAATGCTTCAGGTGAATAAATAATTTGTAAGGCACGTGAACACACCGTATAGAGTGTTTGATAAAAATCTGCCGATGCATCTAATTCAAATGGTTTAGTGCCTAGAGTCTCTTCGCAAGTTTCTGTAATTGCGCAGATAAACAGGTTTGCTTTGTCTTGAAAGTGGTTATAAACCGTGAGTTTAGTAACTCCGGCTTCCTGTGCAATCTGGTTCATGCTGGTACCGTGATAACCAGATTTTAAAAAAATAGCTTTAGCGGCTTGTAAGATACGGGCACGCTTTTCCAGATCTTTAGGGCGACCACTTTGATTAACTGTTTGCACAAAACCCTCTAATAAAAGTTTAAAAAAATAAATATTTATAAGTTTTTCTTTAATTAATGTACCCATGGGTATATTAATTAAAAAATAAACGAACTATGATGCAAACATATTGTGCCTTAAAAAACCAGTTTGAATAAGAGCGATAAGATATGAATCTGTTAAAACCTCTCATCATGAGTATGGTGATTGTTTGCACGGTCACATTAATGGGGTGTAGTAAAGAGGCTCCCAAAACAGAAGAAATACCCTATGTGATGGTGACGCAGCCTTCGACCACACTAAACGAATTAAAAAGCTATGCAGGAGATGTACAGGCTCGACAACAAACAGCCTTGGCATTTCGTGTGGGTGGACAAGTTACGGCTCGCTATGTCGATGTGGGCGACCGAGTTAAAGTTGGACAAGTATTAGCAAAACTCGATGTAGCAGATGCACAGCTACAATTAAATGCTGCCAAAGCTCAATTACAGAATGCACAAGCAGCAGCGAAAACAGCATCAGATGAACTTAAACGTTTTCAACAATTATTACCTGTCAATGCAGTAAGCCGTTCACAATTTGATACGGTTAAAAATCAGTACGACGCGGCGCAAGCAGCGTTACAACAAGCCCGCTCTAACTATGAAGTTTCTGCAAACCAAACTGGTTATAACCAACTCGTTTCTAATAAAAACGGGGTAATTACAGCGCGTAATATTGAAATTGGACAAGTCGTTTCAGCAGGACAAGCGGCTTATCAATTGGCGATTGATGGTGAACGTGAGGTGGTCATCGGTGTACCAGAACAAGCAGTTAGTGAGATTAAAGTTGGCCAAGCGGCATGGATAACTTTGTGGTCTAAACCGAATGAAAAATTTGCCGGATATGTACGTGAAGTTTCTCCTGCGGCTGATCAGTCTCGCACCTTTACAGTTAAGGTAGCTCTCAAAGAAGGCCAATCTGCTATTCAGCTTGGACAAAGTGCACGCGTATTTTTTAGCTCGACTCAAACTAATGTCATGAGTGTGCCACTTTCGAGTGTTTCAGCTACAGATAATCAAGCTTATGTATGGGTAGTCAATGCCAACCAAACTTTACGTAAAGTACCTGTAACAGTTGGGGCATATGGCAGAGATAGTGTACCCGTGTTAACTGGTTTAACACCAAATGATTGGGTTGTGATTGGTGGGGTTCATTTGCTACGCGATAAGCAGAAGATTCACCCGATTGACCGTGAAAACCGTGCGGTGAAAATTCAGGGAGCAACGAAGCCATGAAATTCAATCTCTCGGAATGGGCACTGAATAATAAAGGCATTATCCTTTATTTCATGCTGTTGCTTGGCATTATCGGTGCAATCTCTTATTCAAAACTGTCACAAAGTGAAGATCCGCCTTTTACCTTTAAAGTGATGGTCGTCAAAACCTACTGGCCTGGAGCGACTGCCAAAGAGGTTTCAACGCTGGTGACTGACCGGATTGAAAAGGAGCTGATGACAACAGGGCAGTATGAAAAGATTATGGCTTACTCCCGCCCAGGTGAGTCAATGGTTACTTTCTTTGCCAAGGATTCATTGAAGTCGGCACAGATTCCTGATGTTTGGTACAACGTTCGTAAAAAGGTCAATGACATTCGCACTGAAATGCCAAGCGGTGTGCAAGGCCCTTTTTTCAATGATGAGTTCGGTGATACTTTCGGTAATATTTATGTACTGACAGGCAAGGACTTTGACTATGCACTACTCAAAGAATATGCCGATCGTTTGCAATTACAGCTGCAACGCGTCAAGGATGTTAGCAAAGTCGAATTGGTTGGCTTACAAGACCAAAAAATCTGGATTGAGATTTCAAACACCAAAGCAGTTCAGCTCGGTATTCCTCTTTCTGCAATTCAAGAAGCCTTACAAAAGCAAAATAGTATGGCAAGCGCTGGTTTCTTTGAAACTGGTACAGACCGTATTCAAATTCGTGTAAGTGGGCATTTACAAAGCGTTGATGAAATTAAGAAAACGCCGTTACTGGTAGGCAACAAAACCATTCAACTTGGTGATGTCGCTGATGTCTACCGCGGTTTTAGTCAACCAGCTCAGCCACGTATGCGTTTCATGGGTGAAAATGGTATTGGCCTTGCTGTATCAATGCGTAAGGGTGGTGACATTATTGCCTTGGGTAAAAACCTCGAAACGGAATTTGCCCAACTGCAAAAGACTTTGCCTTTAGGCATGAAACTACAGAAGGTGTCGGACCAACCTGTAGCAGTACAACGCAGTATTCATGAGTTTGTGAAAGTACTTGCTGAAGCTGTCATTATTGTTTTGTTAGTGAGCTTTTTCTCTTTAGGTTTCCGTACAGGTTTAGTGGTCGCTTTTTCCATTCCTTTGGTTTTAGCAATGACCTTTGCCGGTATGAATATATTCGATGTCGGGCTACATAAGATTTCTCTAGGTGCTCTGATTTTAGCTTTAGGCCTATTGGTCGACGACGCGATTATTGCCGTCGAGATGATGGCCATTAAGATGGAACAGGGGTATAGCCGAATTAAGGCTGCCGGATTTGCGTGGAAAACAACGGCCTTTCCAATGCTGACAGGGACACTGATTACTGCGGCAGGCTTTTTACCTATTGCTACGGCACAGTCTAGTACGGGTGAATACACGCGTTCGATCTTTCAGGTGGTGACTATTGCATTATTGGTGTCTTGGGTTGCCGCAGTTTTATTTGTGCCTTATTTGGGTGAAAAACTACTGCCTGATTTTACCAAGACTGGGCATCAAGCACCTTGGTATGTTCGTTTATGGGCAAGATTAACGAAAAAACCGCAACCACAAACGATCGAGATTTCACAGGACCATCATTACGATCCTTATCAATCTAGTTTCTATTTACGTTTTAGGAAAATGGTCGAGTTTTGCGTGACCTATCGTAAAACTGTAATTGCGACAACAGTTGGGATATTCGTACTCTCTGTACTGATGTTTAAAATGGTTCCTCAGCAGTTTTTCCCGCCTTCAAACCGTACCGAGATTTTAGTCGATTTAAAACTTGAAGAAGGCGCTTCGTTAACCGCTACAGAACAAGCGGTGAAAAAGGTTGAACAGTTCCTGTCTAAACAAAAAGGTATTGATAACTATGTGGCCTATGTGGGTACAGGTTCACCGCGTTTTTATTTACCGTTAGACCAACAATTACCACAAGCCAGCTTTGCACAATTTGTGGTTTTAGCCACTTCACTTGATGACCGTGATGAAATTCGTCGCTCGCTAGAAACCCAAATTAAGCAATTACTTCCACAAGTTCGTACTCGTGTGTCATTACTGGAAAATGGTCCACCTGTGGGTTATCCGTTGCAATATCGCGTGTCAGGTGAAGATCTCAATCTGGTACGTAAAGAGGCGCAGCAGGTTGCTAAGGTCATTAGTGAAAACCCGAATACCACCAATGTGCATTTAGACTGGGGCGAGCCGAGCAAGATCATTGCAATTCAAATTGATCAAGACCGTGCTCGACAAATGGGTGTGTCTAGTGTGGATTTGGCAAATTTCTTGAACGCTTCAATTACAGGTAGCGCAATTGAACAGTATCGTGAAAAGCGTGAACTGATTGAGATCCGCTTACGTGGTGATCAAGCTGAGCGTGTTGAAGTCGCTTCTCTTGCAAGTTTAGCAGTACCAACAGCCAATGGAACCACAGTGCCTTTAGCCCAGATTGCGAAAATTGAATATAAATTTGAAGATGGCCTGATCTGGCATCGTAACCGTTTACCAACGATTACCGTGCGTGCAGATATTCGTACCAAATTGCAGCCAGCAACTGTTGTGGGCGAGTTAGCGGAATCAATGGATAAATTACGCGCTGAGCTACCAAGTGGTTACCTCGTTGAAGTCGGGGGAACTGTAGAAGAGTCAGCACGTGGGCAAAGTTCGGTCAATGCCGGTATGCCACTGTTTTTAGCGGTTGTCATGACATTACTCATGATTCAGCTGAAGAGTTTGTCGAGAGCAACGATTGTGTTCTTGACCGCACCATTAGGCTTAATTGGGGTGGTTCTGTTCTTACTTTTATTCAATAAGCCATTTGGTTTTGTGGCCATGTTGGGAACCATTGCCTTGTCCGGCATGATTATGCGTAACTCGCTTATTTTGATTGATCAGATCGAACAAGATCGGCAAGCAGGGCATCCAACGTGGGAAGCGATTATTGATGCAACGGTACGCCGTTTCCGTCCAATTATTCTGACGGCCTTGGCAGCAGTGCTAGCCATGATTCCACTTTCGCGAAGTATTTTCTTCGGTCCAATGGCTGTTGCAATTATGGGTGGATTGATTGTAGCGACCTTGCTGACATTGTTTTTCCTACCTGCATTGTATGCTGCGTGGTTTAAGGTGAAAAAAACAGCATAAAATACATAAATTTTTTGTGAATAAAGGTGCGAAATATTGAAAAGTCCAATATAGTAGCACCTGTCTTTACACAAAAAATACAGGATTATTTCACTGCATAAAAAATAGGCAAAGTGCAGTGAATTGAGGTGAAATACAGATGGGGCAAGACCATATCGAACAGCATCGCCGTTATATTGTAATTTCTTATGCGTTCATGTTTCTTGCATTGTTTACGGTTATTTTTGCGGCCTTTGCTTATCTGGTCGCTCGTAAAGTAGCTGTTGTGGATGATGCGGAAGTTTGGATTCATGCTCATGCGCTCTGGATTATGCGCAATGGTATTCTATTCCTCTTCATGTCAGTTTTTGCTGTTGTTTGGTTTATTCCTCTCTTCTTTTTTGCATGGAACAGCAACCTTTGGGTAACTGCATCAACAGTTGCTGGTGTTGTTTTTAGCGCTATTGCTTGGTTATTTTTATTAAATGCATGGTTAAAAGGCTTGTCTAAATATTTAAAAAATAAGGCAGTTTTTTAATATATCTGTTTTTTGAAAGTTTTCCCCTTGTAAATTCGGCTAAAGCCCCCCATTTAGTCGGCAATAGAGTATTGATAAAATTTCCGTGAGGAGCACCGCCAAACATGGCTAAACGTGATTATTATGAGGTTTTAGGCGTTTCAAAAACCGCAAGTGATGATGAGATCAAAAAAGCCTATCGTAAATTGGCGATGAAATATCATCCTGACAGAAACCCTGACAATGCCGAAGCAGAAGAAAAGTTTAAAGAAGCTTCTGAAGCTTATGAGATTTTATCGGACAGCGAAAAGCGCAGCATGTATGACCGTATGGGACATAATGCGTTTGAAGGCGGCTTTGGTGGCGCTGGTGGTGGCTTTGGTGGTTTCAGTGCAGAAGATATTTTCAGCCAGTTCGGTGATATCTTTGGTGGAGCGTTTGGTGGCGGTGGACGTCAGCAACGCCAACGTCGCGGTTCAGACTTACGCTATGTCATGGAACTTACCCTTGAGGAAGCTGTAAAAGGGGTGAAAAAAACCATTACCTTTACTGCTCCGGCACCATGTGATGTGTGTGATGGTAAAGGCTCTCAAAATCCAAAAGATGTAGAAACTTGTAAAACTTGTCATGGTTCAGGACAAGTACGTATGCAGCAAGGTTTCTTCTCTGTACAACAAACTTGTGGCACATGTCGTGGCCAAGGCAAAATTATTAAAAACCCATGCCATGCATGTCATGGTTCAGGTGTAGCTGATCGCCAGCAAACATTGGAAGTTACTATTCCAGCGGGTGTAGATAATGGCGACCGCGTTCGTTTAAGTGGTAAAGGCGAGGCGATCCGTGATGGTCAAGCTGGTGACTTATACGTTGAAGTGGTTGTTCGTGAACACGAAATTTTCCAACGTGATGGCGCCGATTTATATATGGACGTACCAGTAAGCATTGCTGATGCTGCACTTGGTAAAGAAATTGAAATTCCGACTTTGGAAGGTCGCGTTAGCTTGAAGATCCCTGAGGGAACTCAAACAGGTAAATTATTCCGTTTACGTGGTAAGGGCGTTCGCCCTGTACGTAGCAGCATGGTGGGTGATTTACTTTGCCGTATTGTGGTAGAGACACCAGTTAATTTAACGTCTCGTCAACGCGAGTTACTCAAAGAATTACAAGCATCTTTCGATGGCGAAGACAGTGCTTCTTCACCAAAGAAAAAATCATTCTTTGATCGTTTATTCGATTAATGCTTGATTAGATCGTAAATTAAAAAGAAGGCGGATATTCAAAATATCCGCCTTTTTATTGCGCTGATTCATCTTATTATTTTTATTCTGCTTAAAAGAAAATGCCTACCGATTACTCTGTCGGGTGAGCGACATCAATATCATCAACACTTACAATAAGTTCACTTGATGCAACTGGAGCTACTACAGCTTCGACAGTAGCTTGAGTAACTGGTTTTACAGTTACTTTTACTGTTTCTACTTCTGCGGCTTTTTCTCCAATGATCGGGTCGATATCTTCAACTTTAACTTCAGCAGTGGTATTGCTTGCTACGCTTGTTTGAGGTGTAGGTGTTGCTGCTTGAGTATTTACGTTCGTGGTAATGCGTGCTTTAGATAAGCTTTCTAATGTGTCCCCAGGTTGGATTGCAGGCTCTGCAAATGCTACTGAACTCATCATCCCCATAACGGCTATTAAGCCCATAATTTTCGAATGCATGCTGAACTCCTTATAGTCATCTTTTTTTCATTCGTGGGTCCGTAGTGTGCAGATCAATTCTTTAACTTTTGTGAAAACTGATTAAATTTCAGTTCATCTTAAAAAATATTTTTTACTTTTTATTGTGAGCAAAGAGTTTTGATATAGTAGGCCAATTACGTAAAACACAAGATTGGGAAGGATTATGTCAGCAGCTCCACGCATTGGTATTTTGGGTGCAGGTGGCCGTATGGGTCGTATACTTATTCAGGCAGTTCAACAAGCAGGTTATCAATTGGGAGCCGCTGTTGTACGCCCAGAAAGTACTTTAATCGGTGCTGATGCTGGTGAACTTGCAGGAATTGGTTCAATTGGAGTGAAGCTTACGGGAAGCTTGGCTGAGGTTCTTAAAGACTGTGACGTTGTAATTGACTTTTCGACTCCTGCTGCAACATCTGAGCATCTAAAGCTATGTCGTGAAGCTGGGGTAGCTATCGTGATCGGGACAACGGGAATGTCCGATGAACAAAAAGCTGAGCTTGATGAAACGGCAAAACATATACCTGTTGTATATGCGGCAAACTATTCTGTTGGCGTAAATGTATCAATCAAGTTACTTGAGCTTGCAGCAAAAGTATTTGGCGATACAGTAGATATTGAAGTGATTGAGGCTCACCACCGTCATAAAGTAGATGCGCCATCAGGTACAGCACTCATGATGGGTGAAGCGATTGCTGATACTTTAGGCCGTAACTTAAAAGAAGTTGCTGTTTATGGTCGTGAAGGGCATACCGGTCCACGTGAACGTCAAACGATTGGTTTTGAAACCATCCGTGGTGGCGATATTGTAGGTGAACATACTGTCATGTTTATTGGTGAGGGTGAGCGTGTTGAAGTCACTCACAAAGCCACGAATCGTATGAACTTTGCTGCTGGTGCAGTACGAGCTGCTGCATGGGTTGTAGGTCGCGAAGCGCACAAATACGACATGAAAGATGTTTTAGGATTGAACGACGTACAGGTGTAAACCATCTGTATACGTCGCATATGTGGCGAGAAAAACAAGATAGAGCAGAACATGAATAAAAAACAAATTGCTTTGACCACTCTTCTTTGCTTAAGCAGCCTCTATGCAGGGGCTGGCTCTACAGACAAGGCGAAACTTAGCCTTGACCGTAATCATATTAAAGTGTGGACCTATCAAAAGGCTGATAACCCAGTCTTTCAATACAAAGCTGAAACAACCTTTGATGTACCCATTGAGCGTGCTGTGGCGGTGATTTTAGATGTAAAACGCGCAGCGCAATGGGTGCCTTATATGGGTAAAGTTGAAATGCTGTCTCAGGATGAGAAAAAGGGTGAATTTACATTATATATGGTTTTAGATTTTCCTTTTCCGCTAAAAGACCGCGATGTTGTGGTGAAAGGAAAAATGAGTAAAGCTGCTAATGGCGTTATTACGATTAAGAACACAGCAATTAATAGTAATTATCCGATTCAACCCGATGTGGTTCGTTTAACTCGTTATGAAGGTGAATGGACATTCCAGAAACTAGCGAACAACAAAGTTAAAGTAACCACGAGTGGCTATGCGGACCCAGCGGGTTCAATTCCTTTAAGCTTTGTAAATATGTTTGTTCAGCAGCAACCGTATCAAATGCTGCTTAAAATGAAGCGGGAAGTAATGAACCCGATTTATGAGCAACCTAAATTGCCCGATATTTTAAAATAATAAGCAATAAAAAAGCGCCTGAGATGAGGCGCTTTTTTATTAATCTGAACATTGCTGTAAAGTTCGAGCTGGGCTACTTTCACGTTTGATTTGAAATAAAACCAGTAACAAACCTAACCCCGCCAGTAATGCACCAGCAAATGATACTGCGCTATAACCCCAACCTAAATCGAGCACTAACGCACCTGCGGCTGCACCGACTGCGTTACCTAGGTTAAACGCACCGATATTTACTGAAGAGGCAAGCCCTGGTGCTTCATGAGCAACTGACATTACACGCATTTGCAAAGGCGGTACTAAAGCAAAGGTTGCGGCACCCCAGATCACTAAGGCAATCGCTGCTCCAATCTGACTTTGTGCAAGGATTGGGAAAATTACCATCATCACAATCAACAGGACCAAGAAACCAATCAGAGTTTTGTTGATGGACAAGTCTGCAAAGCGACCACCTAAATGGTTACCAATTGAGAAGCCGACACCAATCAACACCAACATAAAAGTAATAAAGGTAGGTGAAGCATGAGTAAACTCAGTCAAACTTGGCGCGATATAGGTATAAAGCGTAAACATTGCACCTGCACCGAGTACGGTGGTAAGTAATGCAAGTACCACAGGGCCACGCGTTAATACTTTCAACTCAGCTTTCACATTTGGTTTTTGGGCAACCATACCTTGCGGTAATGCTTTCCATAAAGCGAGCATGGTAATCACACCAAGCAATGAAATCGCAAGGAACGACATACGCCAGCCAATATTTTGCCCAACCCATGTTGCTAACGGTACACCACCAATATTGGCAATGGTTAAACCCATAAACATGGTTGCCACAGCACTGGCTTGTTTGTGCGCGGGTACAATACTCGCTGCTACAACAGAGCCAATCCCGAAGAAGGCACCATGGTTAAGGCTTGTGATGAGACGTGCACCTAATAAGCTCATATAGCTTGGTGAAAACGCTGCGATCAGGTTACCCACCGTAAAGATCGCCATCAGCAAAATAAGCGCATTACGCCTAGCAAAACCACCAAACCAAAGTGTCATGAAAGGCGCACCTAGCATGACGCCAAGTGCATAGCCCGTAATTAACATTCCGGCTGTTGGAATTGAAATACCTAAATCATTAGCGATATTCGGCAACAGCCCCATTGGTGAGAATTCTGTGGTGCCAATGGCAAAGGCACCAATTGCCAATGCCAGTAACGAGAACGCCGTATTTGATTGAGTGTTCATGAGTTTAGTCCCAAACTGGTGCCCATGGCTCTGGGCTAACTTCACGACTGTTACGGTCAAGTTCGGCAATCATTTGCATTTCAGCTGAAGTTAACTCGATATCCTGTGCTTTTAAGTTGCTAATCAGGTTTTCACGTTTAGTCGAAGATGGAATGACTGCAAAACCACGTTGCAATGCCCACGCAAGTGCAATTTGTGCTGTCGTTGCTTTATGAGCTGCTGCAATTTCAGCTAAAACAGGGTCTTGAAGCACTTTGCCGTACGCAAGCGTCATATATGAAGTGACATCAATCTTCTTCTCTTGTAAGAAATTTACAAGTTTATGGTTTTGAAGATAAGGACTTAGTTCAATCTGGTTTGTTGCAATATGCTCTACACCAATTGTGTCAATTGCTTGTTGAGTAAGTGCAATATTGAAGTTTGAAATACCAATTTGTTTAGTTAAGCCCTGTTGTTTTGCTTCAAGTAAAAGCTGCATGATTTCAGGAATCGAAACGCCTAAATCTGGTGCTGGCCAGTGAATCAAAGTTAAATCGACATGGTCAGTACGAAGCTTTTCTAAGCTCTCTTTTAAGCTTGGAATAAACTTATCTTGAGCAAAATTATCTACCCAGATTTTTGTAGTTAAAAACAAGTCCTGACGTGATACACCGCTTTCAGCAATCGCTTGACCAATCGCTGCTTCATTATCATAAATTTGAGCAGTATCAATGACACGGTAACCTACGTCTAAAGCAGTTTTAACAGAATCAATGACTGCTTGTTCTTTAAGACGGAAAGTACCTAGACCAAAACGTGGGATATTCATGTGTTCACCTAAATTTGAATAATCATTTAACTTGAGGTGCATTTTGCTTTTTTTATTGTTGCGAAAAAATAGATGAATAAGCAAAATATCTTTGATGATTAGTCAATAATAGAATAAGCCATGAAATCAACAATTGAAGAACTGGTTGCCTTTATCACAATTGTTGATACAGGCTCCTTTGTAGCCGCAGCAGAACATTTAAAACAAACACCTTCAGGAATAAGCCGCTCTCTGACACGTTTGGAAGCAAAGTTAGGTGTGACCTTGTTGGAGCGAACAACACGTAAGTTAAAACTCACCCAAGAAGGGCAGCAGTTTCTGATGAAGGCTCGTAAAATTTTAAATGAGCTGAATGCTGCTGAAGAAGAGTTACAAAAGTCTGATCAGGGTACTGCGGGACTGATTCGTATTGATTCGGCAACGCCATTTGTCTTACATGTCATTGCACCATTAATGCATAAGTTTCGTGAGTGTTATCCCGACATTGAAATCGAAATAAATAGTAATGATCAGGTGATTGATCTGTTACAACATAAGACCGATGTGGCATTTCGATTTGGGGAACTCAATGATTCGAGTCTTCATGCCAAGTTAGTGTGCAAGAGTCGTTTATATATTGTGGCAAGTCCAGAGTATTTAGCGATTAAGGGAATACCGACACAACCTGAACAACTTGAACATCATGATTTAATTGGTTTTACCAGACCTGATTATATTAATAGCTGGCCAATTAAAGTGGGAGATGAATATTTTTTCGCACAAGCAAACATTAAAGCTTCAAGTGGTGAGACTGTACGCCAGCTCACAATTAGAGGACATGGTATTGCACGGCTATCTGAATTTGAAATTTGGAAAGATATTCAAGAAGGGCGATTGATTGCGTTATTTGAAGATCAAATCGAACATCAATATCAAAGCATCCATGCTGTGTATTATCAACAAGAGCATCTACCAAAACGAATCCGTTTATTTATTGAGTTTTTGGCAGATCAATTAAAAGATGGTTTTAAAACCTGTCTCTAAACTTACCATAAGCATCACTTGGAAAATGAACTTCTAAAATAGGTGTCGTTTGTCCTTGTGATGAATGTTGAGATAAGAAATAGTTTTGTTGTTGTTCTCGGCAACTAAAATATAATTTTGAATAGACCGAATTCACCATGACAACTTCGTTTGAGCTATTACGTTTATATTCATAATGAGAAATCGTATAGGTCTCATCATCAGTGCGCTGTTCTAATTTATAGTCCTGTTGGTTGGTCATTTTTAAATAGCCTTCTATGAGGCTTTGGCAAACCGTGTGTCTGTGCTGCTCATTTTTGGGCTGTGGTTGGCAACCCGCTAAAACAATAGTAAATAACAATATAACTTTTAATTTCATGATCTTGCTACTCTTTGAGTTGATTTCCATAGCCTAAAGGTGTTCTATAAACCAGTACAGATACAGAAATTTTTAAAAAAGCAGCACAGAATGACTTTTCAATATCAGGTTCTTGCCAATCAATTAGCACATCGTATTTATCAAGATGAACTTAAACCTCATCAGAAGCTTATTTCTTTACGAGATTTCGCTCGTCAGCACAGCATTAGCTTAAGTACGGCAAAAAGTTGCTATGAATTGCTTGAAGCGAGGGGACTCATTTATGTAAAGCCGAAGTCGGGTTATTTTGTGGTTGCTCGTAGTCAATCTAGTCCTATTCCGGATAGTCCGGATTTTTTATCTTTGCCTCGACATGTCTCAAATCTGGAGTTACATAACCAAATTCAGGAAGCTGCTTTACAAAGTCATCTTGTACCGTTGGGTTCGATCCAGTTAACGCCGCACTTTATTCCTGTAGAAGGTTTACGTCGTTCTATTCAACGGGCTTTAAAAAATTGTCAGCCACAAGATTTTCTTTATTGTAATAAACAAGGGCACGAGCAATTAAGAAAAGCGCTTTCTGATCATTGGCGTGAAGATGGTATTTATATCGCGCCGGAAGATATTTTTGTTACCAATGGCTGTATGCCTGCTTTGTCTTTGGTGATTCAGAAGCTCACTGAAGTAGGCGATAGTATTCTTATTCCTACACCTACCTATAATGGTCATTTACAGTTATTAGCAAGTTTAAAACGACAGATTGTTGAGATTCCTGCCGATCATCGTGGCATTGATCTTGAGCGTTTAGAGTCATTAATGCAGCAAGGTTTGGCTAAGGTTTGTTTAATGACAGCGAACTACCAGAACCCTTTAGGATATTGTTTTAGCAATGCAGAGAAACAAAAGATTGCTGAATTAGCCGCAAAGTATCAGTGTTTTATTATTGAAGACGATATTTTTGGTGAATGTGGCTACAGTAGTGAGCGACCATTGCCTATTCGATATTGGGACCACGAAGGTTATGTGATTTGGTGTGGTTCAGTTTCTAAGTCTTTGTCGAGTGCGTATCGCGTAGGGTGGTTCTGTTTAAGTGCGAAGCTACAACATTTAAGGCTTGAGCTGGTAGCCAGTAATATTGGGGTTAATACACCGCTACAACTAGGCCTAGCTGATTTTATTTATAGTCGTGGTTACAGGGAGCATTTAGAGCAGTTAAGACCGAATTTGATGCGGCAAGTCGAGGAATATCGTAGTTGTATTTTAAATGCCTTTGAAGGTATTCCAATTGCACTGAGTCAACCAGAAGGCGGCTATGCACTCTGGATGCAGTTACCTAAAACTGTAGATAGTTTGGCGCTCTATTACACTGCAAAATCTCACGGAATTACCGTAGTTCCCGGGCATGTTTTTGGTGAGGATGAACGCTATCGGCATTTTATTCGTTTAAATGCAGGTCATGAGTTAACAGCAGATGTCCGCCAAGCAATTAAAGACTTAGCGGACTGGTCACGGCAACAGATTAAAACAGCGAGTTAGTTTTATTCTGCAAAGTCTGCTTTAAGTACAATGCGGTAGCGTGCCTGACCTGAGTGTAGACGTTCAATTGCTTCATTGAGCTGTGACATTGGAAACAGCTCAATTTGAGGCGCAATTTTTTTGCGTGCAGCAAACTTCAAAAGTTGACGTAGTGCAGCAGGTGAGCCTGTAGGTGAGCCAGTTACTGATTTAGCACCGCTAATAAGTGAACCTACAGAAACAGGAACAGGTTCTAGGGTGAGACCCAAGAAGTGCAAAGAACCATTGGGTGCTAGCGTAGAAATGAAAGCACGCCAGTTTAGCGTCACGTTTACTGTGCTGAGCAATAAATCAAATTTCCCTTTTTGTGCTGTTACCGCGTCTGTATCACGGCTATTCACGACATGATCTGCTCCCATTGCTTTAAGTTCCTCTGTTTTATCAGGGTTGGAACTAAATGCAGTGATCTCACAGCCCCAAGCTTTGAGTAGCTTAATGGCGATATGCCCTAAGCCACCAATGCCAATCACACCGACATGATGTGTTGCTTGAATCTTATGTTTAAGTAGTGGGTCAAAAACGGTAATTCCGCCACAAAGTAAAGGACCAGCACTTTCAGCGTCTAAATCGTCAGGGAGGGGAATAGCCCACTGCCAACCTGCACGGACTTTATCGGCAAAGCCACCAGCATGCCCCACGATTGTTGCAACACTTCCGCCTGTACAAAGTACTTGCTGACCACCAATACACTCATCACAGGCTTGGCAACTTTCAGCTGTCCAGCCAATACCGACACGTTGTCCAATTTGTAGACCTTTGGCTTCTGAACCCAAAGCAACAATTCGTCCAATAATTTCATGGCCTGCTACCACAGGGTAGACAGTCGATCGCCATTCATTGTTTAAAACAGAAATATCAGAATGACATAAACCGCAGTATTCAACTTTTACTTCAACCTGATGCGGTTGCAATTCACCTGCGTCAAATTGGTAAGGAACCAGTTTTTCACCTGCTTGCATTGCAGCATAGGCCTGAATCGTATTATTGCTCATCGGAAACTCCTTAAGCGGATTTGAACCGTTCTGGTAGGTTATGAAGCTTTAAATTGACAATCGTTTTCATGATCATCGACCATGCCTACTGCCTGCATAAATGCATAGCAGGTGGTTGGGCCGACAAATTTGAAACCATTCTTTTTAAGCGTTTTAGAAAGTTTTACGCTCAGTTCAGTTTGAGCAGGGGCCTTACGATAATCTACAACATCATTATGTTGAGGAGCTGCATCTACAAACTGCCAAAGCCATGTAGAGACATCACCAACTTGTGCTTTGAGTGCTTGCCAAGCAATCGCATTGTCACGAATGGCTTTAAGTTTACCTAAGTGACGAATTAAACCAGCATCAGATAATTTTAGTTCTAAAAAATCATCTGTGAATGAAGCAATTTCTGCAATTGGATGATTAAAAAAGTGCTGACGGTAGCTTTCTCTTTTTTTCAGTACGGTAATCCAAGATAAACCAGCTTGCTGACCTTCGAGGCAAAGCATTTCAAATAAACGTGCTTCGTCGTGTTCGGGTTTACCCCATTCTTCGTCATGGTAAGCAATATAAAGTGGATCGTCGGAACACCATCCGCAGCGTTGAGTTTTCATGATGATGCTCCTTATATTTATCTTGGAATTTTAAAGTTTAAATAGCACCCATTCATTTGGGCGAGTATCCCAATAATACAGTTCAGCTTGAGTTAAGTCTTCAAACTTTAGCCAAAAATCTTTGCCAACTTTATCTGAAAAACCGGTACTGATCAGTAGGGCATCATCGCTGATTTCCATGATCCAGCCTTGATAGCTATTGCCATTTAAAATGATCTTTTGCTGGTTGCCAGACTCGGCAAACTCTACTAAGCGATTGATCAGCGCTTCCGACATAAAATGTTCCTAGCGTAAATATGAATAAGGATTAACAGCACCACGTCCTTTACCATTTAGGTAAAGACCATAGTGGAGATGAGGTGAAGTATAACGTGCATTGCCCGTATTGCCGACATAGCCAATTAAATCGCCTTTTTTGACATAGTCACCAACACTTAAGCCACGTTTGTGACCATCAAGATGAGCATAATAATGCCATGTTCCTGCTGGGCCTAAAATCCAGATGACTTTGCCACCCAAGTTATTATTACGAAGATCGGCAACTAGTCCTTCGGTTGTGCTATACACTTTGGTTCCACGTGGAGCCAAAATATCAATGCCTTCGTGACTACGGCCCTGACTGCGTGCTGCACCCCACGTGTCTTTTAGTTCGTCTCGATCGACACCTTTTACCGGAACCGGGAATCGATTTGGAAGCTGCATACTCTCGAGCTTACTAATTTGAGCGGGTGACAGTGGTGTAGGTTTTTTAGGTGCGCTGGCACAGGCAGCCAATAGAATAATAAGAAAGCCAAGTGAGAAACGAGAAACAAAACGTCGCACGAAATACTCCCTGTCATAGTTATATCAAAATTATTTTGACCACTATGTCATGAACGGCTTGTCGAGATCAATTTTTTCATAGCGGTTGGTATACCTTTGGCAATGGCCTGTTCCGGACTTAGCCACTGGCCTTCAAGTTCAATCGCCAAATGTTCTTTTTGATCAGGTTCCACGTGGAACACGTGAGCATTAAGTAACCATGTGAAGTGAGTGAAGCTATGGCTGATCTGAAAAATTTGCGATTGAGGCTGTAGTTTAAATTGCTGACTTATGCTCAGTCGTTCATGTTCATTTTCTAAAATAGGTAAACAAAATAAACCACCCCATAGGCCATGAGCTGGGCGTTGTTGCCAGAACCACTCATCTTCACACTGAATAATAAGAACATCTGCTGTTTTAACAGGTGGTGTTTTTTTCGGTTTTTTAAAAGGTAATTCTTGTTCTAAACCTTGCTGGTAAGCCTGACAATGAGCTTGCATTGGACAATATAAACACAGCGGTTTTTTAGGCGTACAGATGGTTGCACCCAAGTCCATAATCGCTTGAGTGTAGTCATGATTACGATATGTCGGGCAAAGTTCTTCAGCGAGTTTCCACATTTCACGTTCGTGTTGTGGCTTACTTAAGTCATCTTCAATGGCAAAGAAACGAGCTAAAACACGTTTCACGTTGCCATCCATAATCACGCCGTACTGACGTAAACCTAAAGACATGAGTGCACCTGCGGTCGAGCGACCAATGCCAGGTAGTGCAATCCATTCTTCTAGGGTTTCAGGAAATTTACCTTGCTGTGCTACAAGACCAGCGGCTTTATGTAAATTGCGGGCACGAGCGTAATAGCCAAGACCTGCCCAATAAGGGGCGACTTCATCCCAAGTTGCATGACCTAAAGCTTCTACCGTTGGAAAGCGCTCCATAAAGCGGTCAAAATATTGCAGAACTGTTTTTACCTGAGTCTGCTGTAGCATAATTTCGGAAACCCAAACTTTGTATGGATCATCTGCGACTTGCCATGGCAAATCATGACGACCATGTTGATCGAACCATTTTAAGAGGGCATCAGAAAAAGAAAATTCAGGCATGAACAGCTATAGAAGAAAAGTAAGGGCTAAATTATAGCTGAAATTGGGGAGAAGTTTTGTTTAAAGCAAGCAATCAGAACGAGCCTGTTAAAACAGAGACTACTTTAAAACGAGTAGTCTCTGTTTCCAGCATAAAAAGGATTAATCCGCTTTTACGCCCCAACGTTGATCAAGTTTCAACGGTTGGTTTTTATAGTAAGGAATGACATGAATGTGGAAGTGGTCGGAAGTCTGGCCAAATACTTCACCATCATTAAAGCCAATATGGAAACCAGCTGGTTGATGACGAAGCTGTGTTTCATGACGGGCAATTTCAAGAAGTGTCAGTAAGCTTTCATGCTCTTTAGAGGTAATATCAAAAAACGAGCTTACATGGCGCAGTGGCGTTACAACACAATGGCCTTTAGACAACGGATTTGGGTCAGGTAAAATTACAGCAAATTCATTCTTATCAATGATGTCATATTCATCAAAATTGCAATACGGACATTTCTTGTCAGTCATTGTTGTATCCTCTCATGTTATTCCATTAAACCCCGAGTGCGGGAAATAAGACTAGGCTTTGCTCTAGCTCAACGGGAGTATATTTATTGAAGTATGGTTTAAAAAATACAGGAAAAATATTGCAAAGTCATAAAGATTTAAGGGAGCAAATGCGAAAAAAGAACCATTTGCTCCAAATTTGCTTCTTTTATTTTAAAGTACGTTCTAATAAAGCGTACATTTTAGCAAGGCCTTGTTTTTCCGCTTCGCTGTTGTAGCCAAGGTCGACACCATTCGCTTTAGCTCTTTCATCTGCAAGCGGGTTACTAAAGCCATGTTTAGCATCCTTTAAAACCACTACTTCATGTTTAACCTCAGCAGCTTGCATCTCTTTTTCAAAATTAGCAACATCTTCTAAGGTGACCATGCTGTCTAGTTCACCATGTAGAACTAAAACTTCACCTTGAATGTTGCCTTTTTGAGCAGGTGCCTTAGGTGTTAATGTGCCATGGAATGTCGCAATTGCTTTGAGAGGAGCACCAGAGCGAGCTAGATCGAGTACTACTTTGCCACCATAGCAAAACCCTACCGCTGCAAGTTTTTCACTATTCACTTCTGGTTGAGCAGCTAAAGTTTGAAGCCCTGCATTAGCGCGGTCAGTCACCGTGTCTAACTCTTCAAATGTCTGCATCATCCATTCGTAAGCTTGAGCTGCAGTCGTAGTCACTTTTTTATCGCCATACATATCGATTGCAAGCGCAGCATAACCGTGTTCAGCAAGTTCACGCGCACGTTGTTCAGTGTATTCGTTACGACCCCACCACTCAGGACCAATAATGACACCAGCTACAGGGCTTTCACTCTCTGGAGCTGCAAAGTAACCAATTAAATGGCTGCCATCTGGTGCAGTATATTGAATTTCACGGGTTTTAATTGCTGTACTCATGACATTAATCCTGAAATTTAACTTGATTTAAATACGCTTGATTAAAGCATAAAAAATAAAAGTCATATGAATAACTATGTAAAAATCTACATCAAAAGAAAAACATAGAAATAATCAGCCAATAAAAAAGAAGGAACGAGTTCCTTCTTTTTGATATGGTCATAATTAAATTAGGTTCGGCCTCGCGAAATAAAACCAATAACAGCGAGAATTACAGCGATCACTAATAAAATCACGGCAAAGTCTTTAGATAACCCTGCAACACCACCAAACCCTAATAGACTGGCAATGAGTGCAATCACTGCAAAAATTATTGCCCAACGGAACATATGCTGTCCTCCTTATTTTTCATTGTCTTTTTACTATATAGCGTGTTTTTTGCACGAAATGTGTCGTTTATGTGGTTGAAATGTATATTAAACAATCATTTTGTGATGCCAAAAATACGGCTTATTTTCTTAAGCCCAGTGTAGTTCAATGCTATAATCTCACTTTGCTTTATCTATATAGCTGTTAAAAACTTATGTCTACCGAGACCTCACTTCGTCCAATGTTTTGGAAAAATTACACGCTAGAGCAGCTGACACAGGCTGAGTGGGAAGCTTTGTGTGATGGGTGTGGTTTATGCTGTTTGGTTAAGCTAGAAGATGAAGATACCCATGAGGTGGCTTATACCAAGGTAGCGTGTAAGTTACTCGATTGCAGCACAGGGCGTTGCTCGGATTATTCAAACCGTCAGCAGCAAGTACCTGACTGTTTGCAACTGACGCCAGAAAGCTTGAAAACCATTCATTGGTTACCATCGAGCTGTGCCTATAAACGCTTGAACGAAGGCAAGAATTTACCTTCTTGGCACTATTTAAATACGGGTACGAGACAAAGCGTCGTTAAGGCGAAAAAGTCGGTTGCAGGACGTTGTATTCCTGAAAGTGATGTACATGAAGATGATTTAGAAGATTATGTAGTACGTTGGGTGCGTTAATACGCTCCCGATGGGCATTTTAATTACAGCGTATAATAAAGTAACACTTTTATCGTAAATTTTTTAATGATCTCCGTTATATAAAAATAAAAGCAAAAGGAGATAAAAATGATGAGACGACTAGCAGCCCCCTTGTTATGCAGTAGCTTCTTATTATTAATGGCCTGTGGCTCCAATAATACTAATTCAAAAAATCCTGAACAAAATACAACTGCAAAAACAGAGCAAACCAATGCTGCCAAACAAACTTATCAGATAGAGGCAATTGGACATTTTAATGAACCTTGGGCGATTACCAGCTTGCCAGACCAACGTTTACTCGTCACTGAACGACAAGGCAAATTAAAAATTTTTAATCCCCAAAATAAACAAGTGCTAGATGTTCAGGGTGTTCCAGCGGTGAACTATGGCGGACAGGGTGGTTTAGGGGATGTTGCTCTACATCCAGACTTTGCCAAAAATCACTGGATATATCTCAGTTATGCAGCCAAAGGGCAAGGCGGATCTGGGGCAGTGATTTCGCGTGCGCAATTAGATTTATCTAACCCCAATCAGCCAAAACTTACCAATATAAAGCAAATTTGGCAGCAGGTGCCTAAAGTCTCAGGGCAAGGCCATTATGGGCATCGTATGCTTTTTGGCGCAGATGGTAAGCTTTGGGTCAGTTCAGGTGAGCGCCAAAAGTTTGACCCTGCCCAAAATATGAAAAGTAACTTGGGCAAAATCTTGCGTTTAAATGATGATGGCACCGCGGCTGTAGGTAACCCTTTTTATAAGCAAGGCGGGGTCACTGCTGAAATATGGTCACTGGGACACCGTAACCCGTTAGGTATGGCTTTTGACCGCCAAGGACAGCTGTGGGTGGTTGAGATGGGGCCTAAAGGTGGTGATGAGCTTAATATTATTACCAAAGGTGAAAATTATGGTTATCCAATCGTTTCAAATGGAGACCACTATTCGGGCCAACCTATTCCAGATCATCACACTCGGCCAGAGTTTAAAGCACCCGAAATTGACTGGACTCCTGTTATCTCTCCATCGAGTATGATCATTTATCGTGGTCAGCAATTTCCTGGATGGCAAAATAAAGCCTTAATTGGCGGGTTATCTTCTGAAGCCATTGTCGTTGTAGATTTAGAGCATAAGCCCGTAAAAGAAGTGCAGAGATTAGAAATGAAGCAACGTATTCGTGGGTTACATGAAGCACAAGACGGTTCAATTTGGGTAATTGAAGACGGTCCAAAAGCCCGTCTATTGAAGCTGAGTAAGAAACTCTCTTAAGGCCTCGAGTTAGCCTATAAATAAAGGATGTGTCTCATAGATTCAAATTGTAGATTTCTGTGAGACACAATAGACTATAGTGAAAAGACGATAAAGCTATTTGAGATGTCAGACACCCATATTCCACTTCCTGAACGCCTGCGCCCGAGAGACTTGTCTGAAATTATTGGGCAAGATCATTTGTTAGGTGAACATGCACCTCTACGTCAAATGATTGATCAGGGGCATTTGCCTTCTATTATTTTTTGGGGGCCGCCAGGCGTTGGTAAAACGACGATTGCTTTACTTTTGGCTCAAGCGATAGATCGTCCGTTTGTAAGCTTATCTGCGCTTAATACGGGTGTAAAAGAATTACGTGAAGTGATTGCAGAGAGTGGTGATTTACTGACACCTGTGGTTTTTATTGATGAAATTCATCGCTTTAATAAATCTCAGCAAGATGCATTATTAGGTGCGGTAGAAAAAGGCAAAATTACCTTAATTGGCGCGACGACTGAGAACCCGTCTTTTGAAGTCAATAGTGCGCTTTTATCACGTTGTCAGGTCTATACCTTAAATAGCTTAGACAGTGTTGCAATTCAGACGCTGCTCAACAATGCACTTCAAGCCGATAAATTCTTAAAAGAACGTTACATTCATATAGAAGAATATGATGCGCTGATTCAGTTCGCAGCAGGTGATGCCCGTAAAGCGCTTAATTTACTGGACTTAATTGCGAGTACTTTTGAGCCAGAAATTGAAAATACCATTACCAATGCTGTGGTGGTAAAAGTCGCTCAGCAAAATATTGCGCGTTATGACAAATCGGGTGAGCAGCATTACGACCTCGTTTCTGCATTTATTAAATCAATTCGTGGTAGTGATCCAGACGCAGCCTTGTACTGGATGGCGCGGATGCTTAAAGGCGGGGAAGATCCGGTTTTTATTGCAAGACGTATGCTGATTGCAGCTTCAGAAGACATTGGGAACTCGAATCCAAATGCGCTATTGCTTGCAGGTGAATGTTTCCGCTCTGTACAAGCGGTGGGTATGCCTGAGGGTCGAATTATTCTGGGCCAAACAGCGGTTTATTTAGCAACAAGTGCAAAAAGTAATAGTACCTATTTAGCGATTAATCGAGCTTTAGAACTTGCTGAGAAAACGGCAAATTTACCAGTGCCGTTACACTTGAGAAATGCACCGACCAAGCTGATGAAACAGCAAGGTTATGGAATTAATTATCTCTATCCTCATGACTACCCAGAGCACTTTGTGTTGCAAGACTATTTGCCGCCTGAGTTGAAAGGTACCAAACTCTATGAGTCAGCAAGAAATAAGCGTGAGGTTGAAGGCGAGCGCTTACAGCAACGCAGATGGCAGCAGGAGCAATAGTTTTTATTGCTTCTTGTTATTCCAACTCTTCAGTGACCTGACCGTAAATCAGTAGCGTGAACACGCCTGTACCACCAATAATATTTCCAATGGTGGTTGGGATCAGGAAATTAAATAGATATTCGCCAATAGAAGCCTCTCCTTGCCAGACCAGATAGGACATTTCGGTAGAGCCAACAACAACGTGGGTAAAGTCGCCTAGTCCTATCAGATAAGTCATGAAAAAGATGACTAGGAATTTATTGCTAACAGAGGGTAACATCCAGACCAATGCGGCAATTAAAAGTCCTGACATAACCCCTTTAAGCAGGTTCTGGATTGCAGAAAAAGACGCAACATGATGTGCGAGCTCATCTAGTGCTTTGTCAATGTCTGGAGTAAACAGGTCAGTGGTCAGGAAGAATAAACTCGCCAAAGCTGTTCCAATGATATTGCATAGAATCACAATCCCCCATAAACGGCCTACGGCTCTTAATTTGTCCAAGGTAAAGGGCTTAAATAAGGGCACAACTGTAGTAATGGTATTTTCAGTAAAGAGCTGCATGTGGCCCAAAATGGCAATTAGAAAGCCAATGGTATAACCGAAATTGGTGATTAAGTCGGTCCAGATCGCATCAGTTGGGATATAAGAGGCAATAATCGCTTTAAATACAAATGAAAAACTGATGACCAGACCTGCTGCAATGCCTGAAAAGATCAGTGCAGCTGTTGGGCGATCCAGTTCTTCTGCACCATCACGGCGGATAATTTCATAGACCAAACGGGGTGACAGTTTCTCATGTTCTTCTACTGCCATTTTTTCACGCCAGCTTAAGGTTTGCTCGACCTTTTTTTCCTCTATTTCATGATCCATCAGGTTTGCTCCTCACTGAATAAATATTTTCTACTTATTATTTTTATTTATTGTTAAGGCAGCATTCGGGATAAATCCAGTTTATTCCTAACAGCTTTATGTGTCTTTTTATAAATTGAATGATACGGTGGTAAACAAAATAATATGCAAATAAAAGCAATTAACCAGATAGGACGGTTAAATATAAACAGAGATAGAGAGTACTTTGCATAATAAGACTATTTGTCGCTTGAGTTAAAGGCGAGCAAGTTCTATAAACGAGTTCGAAACCGGCGAGAAGTTGGTTATGTGTGCTTATAGTCATGTAGATGATTAAAGCAAGGTATATGTTCTCAATGTGCGTATGAGTTTCATATAGTCACCTTGAGAAGCTTCAGAAATGACGGTTTCTACTTCAGCTTCGCTCCAACCTTGTTTCAAAGCGGAATCGCTAAAATTAGATAAAATCACTAATGGATTTTCACCAAAATGTATCGAGTGATTCATTAATCTCTTTTCAGGCTTAAATAGTTCCATAAATTCACCATACTTTAAATTTAATTATTGTGATGCAATTAGTGTTTTTTTAGATTTTAGTGCTTTGTTTTTAGATTATGCAAGTCATAATTTAATTAAATATACAAATCTGTCTACTTTCCCAAAATTTAGGGACCTGAAAATAAAAAACCGAGCGGAAATGCTCGGTTTTTTAATGAAGCTGGCGAATTAGATGTCAGATAAATCTACACCTAAACGAGAAGCAACTTCTTCATAAGCTTCAACAACACCGCCTAAACCTTGACGGAAACGGTCTTTGTCGAGTTTCTTCTTAGTGTCTTTATCCCATAAACGGCAACCGTCTGGAGAGAATTCATCACCAAGTACGATACGGTCATGGAAAACACCAAATTCAAGTTTGAAGTCCACCAAGATCATGTTGCCTTCAGCAAATAATGCTTTCAATACATCATTTACTTTATAAGTTAACACTTTCATTTGTTCTAACTGTTCAGCAGTCGCCCAACCTAAAGCAATCGCTTGAGATTCGTTAACCATTGGATCGCCTAGGCCATCATCTTTGTAGAACAATTCAAATGTAGGAGGAGTAAGTTCTTTACCTTCTTCAACACCTAAACGACGGCATAAAGAACCCGCTGCGTAGTTACGAATTACGCATTCAACAGGAATCATTTGAAGTTTCTTAACAAGAACTTCAGTTGGAGAAAGCAATTTTTCAAAATGCGTTTCGATACCTGCTTCAGCAAGTTTTTCCATGATGAAGGCGTTAAAACGGTTGTTCACCTTGCCTTTACGATCTAGTTGTTCGATTTTTTCGCCATTGAACGCAGAGGCATCATCACGAAAGACTAAAATCAGATGGTCGGCATTGTCTGTTTCATATACAGATTTTGCTTTACCAGTATAGAGCAAGGTTTGTTTTAACATGAGGGAACCTTTTAAAAAAAAATGCCTAGTAAACGACTAGGCTGGCCAATTTTGGTAAATCTGGTTTAACACTTCCGCAGCAACATCAGGGCTTGCAAAAGTGTTGTCTGGATTAAAGAGAGCAAGGCTATGACTAGAGCCAACACCAGTCAGTTTAAGCACATAAGTTTTGTCATTTACTTTAATCGTCGCTTGATTACTGCCTTGAGCGATGATGTTGTAATTTAACGTGCTTAGGGTTGCTTTGGTGTATTGCCAAATTTCAGCAGTACTTCCATCAATTTTTAATAGTGGGTTTTTATTACCATCTGTCACAAGTTGAGGGCGACTAAGCGCGCTACCTGATTGAGCAGATGTATCTGCTGAATCATCTTTCGTTTGTTCAGGGCGTGGCAATGCAAAACGGTTGCCACGCTTGTTTTCAAACTTCGGTGCGTGATCGATAGCGAGCTGGTCTACTGTTGGTGCAGGATACAAAGGCGTCGCTGGTCGTACAGTTGCATCGGCAGGATACTCAAGCGGGGCGAGTTGCTTTGCTTTTTTATAATCTAAAGAGTGATTATTGAGTGCGAAGCGACCACAGCCAGCTAAACTTAAGGCTGAAACTGCAAGGACTAAACCAAGACGTAATTGCATCATAAATTGCTCTTATTAAATAATTCCCGCATCTTTTAGGGCATTGCGGAGAGGTTCGCGATATTGCTCAGCGAGAGGAGTGAGTGGTAAACGAATACCAGTATCAATCAGTCCCATCTCATGTAGTGCCCATTTCACAGGAATTGGGTTAGATTCGCAAAATAGAATATTGTGTAAATTTGCAATCTTATTGTTAAGCGTCTTCGCTTGTGGCTCATCTTTAGCAATTGCAACCGCACATACTTCGCTCATTGCCTTAGGTGCAATGTTTGCAGTAACCGAGATATTACCGTCTGCGCCAAGAAGCATAAGTTCCCATGCAGTTTCATCGTCACCCGAGTAAACAGCCATCTTGCCGTTTAAAGCATCGATTAAAGCTTTACCACGAGGTACATCACCTGTTGCGTCTTTAATACCGACAATATTAGGAATTTCTGCTAAACGTACCGCTGTATCGTTTGACAAATCTACGCCAGTACGACCTGGTACGTTATAAAGAATAAGAGGTAATTCAACAGCTTCAGCAACCGCTTTATAGTGCTGGTAAAGGCCTTCTTGGGTTGGTTTGTTATAGTATGGTGTTACAAGTAAAGCTGCATCAGCACCGAGGTCTTTAGCTGCTTTAGTTAATTCGATTGCTTCACGGGTTGAGTTTGCACCAGTACCGGCAATAATTGGAATACGTTTATTGGCTACACGAATAATTTCTTTAATAACCTGTGTGTGCTCTTCCATGCTCAATGTTGAGGCTTCGCCGGTTGTACCGACGGCTACAATACTGTTTGTACCTTGTTCTATGTGCCACTCAACCAGCTTCTCAAGACTCTTCCAATCTACACCGCCATCTTTCAACATGGGAGTGACAATTGCGACGATTGAGCCTTGAATGGTCTGTGCTTGCTGAGTCATTTTAAAAAATATCCTATTTATCCATCCGAATCTGAGGTAAGAAAAACAAAATGTGGGATGGTTGCAGTATTTTGATTGTCCAGTTCTAACAATAACAGATTGTTGAATGACAATTATGCAAATTATGACTGATCAGACGCATAAGAACAATATGCTTAACTGATAAACCCTATGTAAACTTGAGCAAAACATAGAATGCCAATTTGATCATTTCAAGTAAAAGACAGTAAATATGACAATATGGTGCAATTCTGCGAATCCCTACTTGATACAGTCTTTTTTATGGCAAGATAAAATGCATATTTTTCCCGAATGGGACTTAAGATGGCATGAAAATGAAGAAACAACCACAAAATTCGGCTTTAGTCGTAGTTGATGTACAAAATGGTTTTACGCCGGGCGGAAACCTGGCAGTTGTCGACGCCGATACAATTATTCCAACCATTAATCAATTGGCAGGTTGTTTTGAAAATGTCGTTCTGACGCAAGATTGGCATCCGGATAATCATATTTCTTTTGCAGTCAACCATGCGGGGAAGCAGCCATTTGAAACCATTGAACTCGACTATGGACCGCAAGTGCTTTGGCCTAAGCATTGTGTACAAGGCACCCAAGATGCCGAATTTCATCCAGATTTAAATATTCCGACAGCTCAGCTGATTATCCGAAAAGGCTTTCATGCTCATATTGATAGCTACTCGGCTTTTATGGAAGCAGACCACGCCACAATGACGGGCTTAACGGGTTACTTAAAAGAACGCGGTATTGATACGGTCTATGTGGTCGGTATAGCTACCGACTTTTGTGTTGCATGGACTGCTTTAGATGCCATTCAACTCGGCTTTAAAACTCTAGTGATTGAAGATGCCTGTAAGGGTATTAATCTCAACGGCTCTTTAGAGCAGGCATGGCAAACCATGCAGCAACAAGGGGTTGTCCGTATGCAATCGACTGATTTGTTAAATGAATGCTAGATATAGTGCCCATGATGTTTGGGCTTTAATTGCGATTTGGTATGGATGAACAGCATGTCTGCATTATTACGTTTTACTCAATTTGTTCAGAAAACGTTTGCTTTATGGGTCATCGTTTTTGCGGCATTGGCACTCTGGCAACCTGAATTTTTTGTCTGGCTTAAAGCTTATATTCCATGGATCTTGGGTATTATTATGCTCGGTATGGGAATGACCATGACCGTAGACGACTTTAAAGGGGTATTACAAAGCCCTAAAGCGGTGTTGATCGGGGTGGTAGCACAGTTTGTGGTGATGCCGGGTTTGGCATTTGTTCTGTGTAAATTATTTAATTTACCGCCGGAAATCGCTGTTGGGGTTATTTTGGTGGGGTGTTGCCCCGGTGGAACTGCTTCAAACGTGATTACCTATATGGCCAAAGGTAATGTGGCCTTATCGGTCGCTTGTACATCGGTATCAACACTTTTAGCACCTGTGTTAACGCCTACTATTTTTTATCTGCTTGCTAGCCAATGGTTAAAGATAGATGCAGCTTCGATGTTTATTTCGATTTTGCAGGTTGTACTACTGCCTATAGTGGTTGGTCTGATTTTAAGAACATGGCTTAAACGTCAAGTCGAATCCTATATTCAAGTCATGCCGTTAGTTTCGGTCATTGCGATTGTCGCGATTGTGGCAGCCATTATTGGTGGAAGCAAAGCGGCTATTTTACAGTCAGGTTTGCTTATTTTGGCGGTAGTGATATTGCATAATGGATTTGGATATTTATTAGGTTTTGCAGCAGCTCGGTTCTTTAAACTACCGTATGCGGACAGTAAAGCAATTGCTGTAGAAGTCGGTATGCAAAATTCAGGTTTAGGCGTGGCGCTTGCAGCAGTGCATTTTGCGGCTTCCCCGATTACTGCCGTACCAAGCGCAATTTTCAGCCTTTGGCATAATATTTCTGGTCCTGCGCTTGCGACTTATTGGGCACGGCGTACAGGTGAAGATAAATCTACTCAAGTAAAAGCAGAGTAATGTACTAAAGAGGATGTGCTGCTAACCAATCTTCAATTTCGTTTTCAGAAATGACATTAAAACCATGGCGCTGTAATAGTGCTGTGGTAATCCCAACACCCGTAATCTTCTCGCCTTGAAAAGTACCGTTATAAATTTTTTGACTGCCGCAAGATGGGCTATTTTCTTTTAAAACCACACAACTTGCTTTTATTTGCTGTGCAATTTCCAAAGTGCGGTGAGCACCTTTTAAATAGAGCGCTGTCACATCTAAACCAGATGAATCAGTAATTTTTGCCTTCCCATCAAGCACATCTTGACCTGTTCCTCCCACAATTTCTGCGGGTAAACGAGGCGTGCTAAAACCGCCTAATAACTCTGGGCAAAGTGCATGGGCTTTTTTATTTAAAAATAACTGCTGAAGCGTAGTGTGCAAGCATGATCGGCCGTCATAACGTACAGGTTCACCAATTAAACAAGCACTGATTAAAAGCATGAGTTTTCCGCCGTTAGAACTTTAAAAGCCATGTGAGTGTACCCAATGATTTATAAAATATGAAATCTAAAACAGGCACAAACAAACGGTGTAATTTGATTAATAAATTACACAATTCATAATTAAATTATGTATTGCATAATTTAATTGTTTTTAGTAGCATCTGTTTTAAGGTAAATGGCCATTGGAGGTCCAACAAGGATGTTGGCCTCCATAAATCTAGGAATGACTTTAGGAAAAGGCGATTTTTAAAGGTTTATTGAAAAATCTCAATCGTACTTTTAGATAAGAAAGGACTGTGTGTATGGAAAATAAACACCATATAGAAGGGAAATTAATCATCGGCTTTGTGCTCACTCAATCTTCGTTTTAGTTATTGGTTTTTTTCTCATAGGATGCGTTGGGCTAAGGCATTTTGACGGTTCAAACACTCTCCCAGCAAATGCGTATTCTATAGAGAAAGGAGCTGACCAGATCAGCATGAGAAATAAACGGATCAGGTAATCACCAGAGGGAAACTAGATGGATATTTTAGAGAACCCATTAGAACTATGCGGTTTTGCATTTATTGAGTTTGTTTCAAAAGAAAATGAATTAGATACAATTTTTGAAACAATCGGCTTTTCAAAAGTAGCCAAGCATAAATCGAAAAAAGTGTACTTATGGCGTCAAGGAAATATCAATATTATCCTGAATTATCAGCCAGAATCTTATGCTTCATTCTTTTTCAATGAGCATGGTCCATCTGCTTGCGCGATGGGATTCAAAACACGCGATGCGGCAAAAGCTTATAAACGGGCTGTTGAGCTTGGTGCAGAACCAATGCAATCTAATGTTGGGCCAATGGAGCTTAACATTCCGGCAATTAAAGGTATTGGTGGCATGCCAATCTTCTTGGTTGACCGTGACATTTATGAAAATGACTTTATTTTCTTTGACGATGCGCAGCGTAACCCTGAAGGCGCTGGTTTAAAAGAAATTGACCACTTAACTCACAACGTCTACAAAGGCCGTATGGAGTACTGGGCAAACTTCTACGAGAAGATTTTTAACTTCCAAGAAATTCGTTACTTTGACATTAAAGGCGAATATACAGGTTTAACATCTAAAGCGTTAACTGCTCCAGATGGCATGATCCGTATTCCTTTAAATGAAGACTCAGACAAGGGTAACGGTCAAATTGCAGAATTCTTAGCTGATTTTAATGGCGAAGGTATTCAACATATTGCGTTTATTTGTGATGACTTAATTTCGACTTGGGATAAGTTAAAAGGCTTGGGTCTACAATTTATGACTCCACCGCCAAACACTTATTATGAAATGTTGGAAGACCGTTTACCTGAGCATGGTGAACCGACTGATGAACTACAGCAGCGCGGTATTTTGCTTGACGGTAATACGAAAGATGGTCAGAAGAAGCTTTTATTGCAAATCTTCTCTCAAAATATGATTGGGCCAGTTTTCTTCGAATTCATTCAACGTAAAGATGACGACGGTTTTGGTGAGGGTAACTTCAAGGCACTGTTTGAATCGATTGAACGTGACCAAATTCGCCGTGGCGTTCTCGAAGCAAAATAAGTTTTGCTTTGTCTCTAATCTAAAAAAACCAAGAGCAGTGCTCTTGGTTTTTTTATGGCTATTGATTAGCGGCTTTTAATATATTGATTAATTAAATTAATCTCATTTTTAAGCGTTTCGATAATTTTACTTTGTGGGTCGACGGGTAAAAACATTTCGCTATCAAGCGCCACAATACAAAACTCAATCCCTTGATTTGAGTTAAATACTGGTAGACCGACTGCGTTAATCCCCGTAAGTAAGTCACCTTTAGCTGCCGACATTTGTTGCTGGCGGATCGTATCTTTAAGTTCTAAAAATTCTTGCCAGTTGTGTGGTGCAATGTTTAGACCAAGCTCTTGATGTTTTTGCCATTCAGCTTCTAATAAAGGACGAATAAAATGCTCAGGAAGGTAAGAGGCAAATAAACGTCCCGCAGCAGAATTGACTAAAGGCATAATTGAGCCAACTTTTGTCACAATCGAAATAGGGTGGTTAGATTCAATAGACTGAACTACAACAGGGCCTTTCGGTGACCACTTACTAATTTGAATACCACAGCCAATTTTGCTGTGTAGGTCATAAATTAGATGCTGTACCAGCTGTAAAGTGTCACTGTGCTGAATGCAGTTTAAGCCTAAACGCCATGCCTGATCGCCTAGGGCATATTGCCCATCTTCAAGTTGTTTGGCGTAATCCATACGAATTAAGCTCACCAAATAACGGTGTACTTTGGCAGGATGCATCTCGAGCTTACTCGATAAGTCTTTGAGAATAATCGGTTGATTGTGCTCTAACAGGGCATTTAGTACGGATAAACCAACTTCAAGTGATTGAACCCCCCCAGATACTTTTTCTTCAATCATTTAAATACCCTTAATCGATTTACTTCAGCAGTTAAACAGTTATGTATAAACATAAATTGGAATTGATGCGTTTTACATCATGCCTGAGCCTATAGAAAAATAGAAATCACCTTTTTCTATTAGCAAAATTCACATGTTTAATAATCAACAATTCTTACAATGACCTTCATCTTTTATTTATAGCGTAAATTGAGAGAAGTTTAGTAGATTTAAACAATATAAATCGGCATTGATATAGAACAGTTCATTCAAACTATTCCCACCAATGCCGACTTTTGAAACGATTGCTTTGAAAGAATTATGCGCCTAATTCTTCTTCATGCAAGAAATGAGTATGGTGTGGAGCACGTTTAGTTTTGCTCCATTCATCTAACATTTCAGTTTTCATTTCTTCAGTAATTTTTGCAATTTTTTCTTCTGCATGGATATCGTTATAAGTCAGTTCTAAACGGTGTCCATTTGGATCAAAGAAATAAATTGAGTGGAAGATACCGTGGTTAGTAATACCTAACACTTTAACGCCGTTTTCTTCCAAATGTTTTTTGGCAGCTAACAGGGCATTTAAATCTTCGACTTCAAAGGCAATATGTTGTACCCATTGAGGCGTGTTTTCATCTCGGCCCATTTCTGGTTGGGTTGGCAATTCAAAAAATGCCAAAACGTTGCCTTGACCAGCATCTAGGAATAAATGCATATAAGGGTCAAAGGCTTTGGTTGAAGGCACATGGTCTTCAGCAAAAGCTAAGATAAAGTCCATGTTGAGCATTTTTTTATACCACTCAACAGTCTCTTTCGCATCCTTACAGCGATATGCAACGTGATGTATTTTTTTAATGGCAAATGTCATGTTGAAACTCCTTTTACTATTCCCAATCTGGTTGTTGTTCTGGCGCCGCGTTATAGAAGGCTGGGATAGACAAACAATGTTGATAAATTGATTCAATTTTTGGAAACGCAGATAAATCTATCTTGAAGCGTTTCGCGTTGTAGACCTGTGGAATTAGGCAGCAATCGGCAATCGTTGCTTGTTGTCCAAAGCAAAATTGCCCATTTGAATCTTGAAGTTGCTGTTCAAGACTTTGAAAGCCTTCAATAATCCAGTGCTGATACCAATAATTTTTTTGTTCGTCTGAAACGTTTAAGTCATTTTTTAAATATTTCAGAACGCGTAAGTTGTTTAACGGGTGAATATCACAGGCAATCGCCTGTGCAAAAGCACGGATTTTGGCTCTCTCTTTCACATCATTTGGAAGTAATTTGGTTTCTGAATATTGTTCATCTAGATATTCCAAAATACTTAAGGACTGTGACAAGGTTAAATCGCCGTCCACTAAAGTTGGCACTAGGGCACTGCGATTTAACTTTAAATAGTCTTCACTTTGCTGCTCATTTTTAACTAAATGAACTGGTGCAGTTTCATAAGCGAGACTTTTTAGGTTGAGGCCAATCCGTACTCTGTAAGCTGCAGAGCTACGAAAGTAACTATACAGCTTCATAGTCAGGCTCCGAAGTCTCTGCAAAGTCAAAAGCTAATGCAGGAAGTACAGTATTTCGAACTTCACCAAAACCAATGCGGATACCATTTTTCTCACAGTGACCTTTCATAATGAGCGTATCGCCGTCTTGTAAGAAACCACGAGTTTCGCCGTTAGCAAGGGTCAAAGGTTTAGTGGTGTTCCAAGTCAGTTCAAGCAAGCTGCCATAAGAGTCCGGTGTAGAACCTGAAATAGTACCTGAACCCATTAAGTCACCGACCTGAACGTTACAGCCTCCAATGGTATGGTGAGTCAGCTGCTGAGCCATAGACCAGTACATATATTTGAAGTTGGTTTTACAGATGACATCAGTTTGTGCTGATTTTGGTGTTTGAATTTCAACACTCAAATTAATGTCGTAACTGTTGGCGATATTTTCTTGTAAATAAGCCAGTGGTTTCGGTTCTTGTTTCGGGCCTTCAACTTTAAATGGTTCAAGTGCTTCAAGCGTTACCACCCAAGGTGAAATAGCGCTAGCAAACGATTTTGAGTTGAATGGGCCTAGAGGAACGTATTCCCATTGCTGGATATCACGTGCTGACCAGTCGTTTAGCAGAACCATTCCAAAAATATGGTCCCAAGCATTTTCAATCGAGATCGGCTGCCCCAATTGAGTTGGTTTACCTACAATAAATGCTGTTTCAAGTTCGAAATCGAGTTTACGCGTTGCTGAGAAAACTGGACGTTCTTCATTTGGAAGTTTGATTTGACCTGATGGGCGTACCACTTGAGTTCCGCTGACTACAACAGAGCTAGCACGACCGTTATAACCTACAGGTAATTCGGTCCAGTTTGGCAGCAAGGCATTTTTAGGGTCGCGGAACATACAGCCGACATTGGTCGCGTGTTCTTTAGAAGAATAGAAATCGGTATAGCCAGGTACGCGAACAGGTAAATGTAAAGTTACGCTGTCTTGCTTAACTAGAACTTCCTGACGTAATGCTTCGTTTTCTTGAAGCGTTAAATTTTCAACTGAAAGAAGAGACTGTAATGTTTTACGAACTTTAGACCAGTTGGCTTTGCCTGATTCAATAAATTTATTCAGTGTAGGCTGGTTAAAGTAAGTGTCTTGATCTGAAAGTTTTAAAAGACCATGCTTTTCAAGAGCAGCGAGATCAATGACCCAATCACCGATAGCTACACCGACCTGACGCTCGCCTTCGGCTGTTCTACTAAAAATACCATAAGGCAAATTATGAATAGTGAAATCAGATTGAGGTGAAACTTCAATAAAAGAGTTTAGTTTTTGTTCCATTTTCGCTTCCTTGTCTTCATCTCGCGTCTTATACAAATAAAAGTTCGGTCTAGGGACTGAGCTACTCAATAAGTTTTAACCTTTAGTGAGATCATCTTTTTACTTATGAGTTTGATATAGACCGAGAACAACCAATTGCTTCATGGTTCTTATAATACTGAATTCATCAAATTACGCAATACATAATTTAATTACACATTGCATAATAATTGTTATTTCTTGCATTTTCTGCTTACATGCGCGGTTGTGAGAAAAGTAACGCAATTATTTTTTCACCAATCTCTATGAAAATCTGATCAATTTATGATATACGTAATTTATTGGAAAAAAATTACGTGACAAGGATGAGAATAATCATATGTCAACACAAGAGCAAGGAAACCTGAAACACGGTTTGAGTAATCGTCACATCCAGCTGATTGCATTGGGTGGAGCGATTGGTACAGGGCTGTTTCTTGGTATATCACAATCGATTAAATTGGCAGGTCCATCGGTAATCTTGGGTTATGCGATTGCAGGATTTATTGCTTTTTTAATGATGCGCCAGCTCGGTGAAATGGTGGTAGAAGAACCAGTAAGTGGTTCTTTTAGTCATTTTGCTTACAAATATTGGGGACCTTTTGCAGGCTTCATGTCAGGATGGAACTACTGGGTACTCAACGTACTGGTATGTATGGCGGAGTTAAGTGCAATTGGTCTGTATATTCAATATTGGTGGCCGCAAATCCCAACGTGGGCATCCGCTCTAACGTTCTTTATTCTCATTAATGGTATTAATTTATTGCATGTTAAGTTTTTTGGCGAAATGGAATTTTGGTTTTCCATTGTCAAAATCTTAGCCATTTTAGCCATGATCGGTTTTGGGTCGTATTTACTTGCAACCGGTACGGCAGGGCCACAAGCCAGCATTTCTAACCTTTGGGCATTAGGTGGTTTCTTCCCATATGGTATTAAAGGTTTAGTGATGGCTATGGCAGTCATTATTTTTGCTTTTGGTGGTATTGAGCTTTTCGGTATTACTGCGGCTGAAGCACGTGACCCAGACAAAACCTTACCTAAAGCGGTAAACCAGATTATCTATCGTATTTTGATTTTCTATATTGCGACGCTTCTTGTTTTATTCTCATTATTTCCTTGGAATCAAATGGCACAAGGCGGTAGCCCTTTTGTAATGGTGTTTGCTTCTTTAGACAGCCAAGGTGTTGCGACTTTACTTAACTTCGTTATTTTGACCGCTGCGGTTTCAGTTTATAACGGTACAAGCTATTGCAGTAGCCGTATGTTGCTAGGCCTTGCTCAGCAAGGAAATGCACCAAAATTATTTGCACGTATTAATAAGCGCGGTATCCCAACGAATGCAGTGATTCTTTCTGCGGCAGTCACTATTTTATGTGTGTTGTTAAATTACATTTTCCCTGAAAAAGCATTTGGTTTACTCATGATGCTTGTGGTTGCAGCGATCGTGATTAACTGGGTAGTCATTTCATGGACACATTTAAAATTCCGTAAATTCATGATCCGCCAAGGTCAAACCACTAAATTCCCAAGCTTTATGTATCCATTTAGCAACTATCTTTGCATGGTGTTCATGCTTGGAATTTTAGTTGTCATGTCTTTAACGCCAGATATGCGTGTGGCGGTGATGATGATTCCGGGTTGGATTTTGTGCTTGATGGTGGCTTATCAATTTAAACGCCGTAAATTAAAAGCTGAGCAGCCTGTACATGCTTTAGAAGCAGATATGTAATCAGGTCTGAGTTAGAAACTAAAAGGACGTATTGATACGTCCTTTTTTATTTTTAAAATTTACAACAGAAATTAAAGGACTTTATAATTGTTATATTATAACATCTCTTGCATGAATAACTAAGGCTTCCCGATGTTTAGGGAGGAACAACATATTTATGAAATATTCCTATTTAGGTTTAATCTTACTTTCTCTTGCCGCGTGTACGACTCAAACACCTAAGCCAACGGTTTCTAAGCATCCACACTCTTTGCCTCAGCCATCTAAAACAGTGGTAAGAATAAAACAACAACCCGAAGATTATACTGCTTGGATCGCAACCGCAGATCACGCGCAGTCTGTACAAGCTTATAAGCAATTTCTTAAGCAGAAAGGACTTGCCAATGTAGTGCCAGATTATGAGTTATTACGTTCAGCTCGAGATTGGCAAAAATGTGGAGTGGAGCCTTATGCGGTGCCGCCGAGAGAGATTTGGTCCAACATCGTTCCGACGCTTAGCATTTTAAAAGCATTAGTTGACGATGGTGTGATTAACGATTTTGAAGTGACATCGGCTTATCGAGCTTTATCTTTAAACCGCTGTGCAGGTGGGGCTGATGCTTCCCGACATGTCTTTAATGCAGCGCTTGATTTTCGAATTGGGCCAGAACAGCCTACCGATTTAGACCAGTTTAATATTCAACAAACCAAGTCTAAACTTTGTCAGTTCTGGGAAACCAAAGGCCAAGCTCTTAATATGGGTCTTGGTGTGTATGCTTCGGGACAAATTCATATTGATAGCCAAGGGTTCCGTTCATGGGGACCTGACCATCACTATAGAACCTCGATTTGTCAGTAACTATAAAAGCAATTTTTTCAAAGACTAAATAAATTGGCTTGAATAAAACTAGAATAAAAACTTGATCAATGGTTATGTTATAACGTAACATAACATTATTATGGTTTAGAAATAGATTACGCCTGTGATCTGGCCATATTTAAATGGCCAGCCATGATCAGTTTAAATATTATTCAAAGAGATCAAGCCATGCGCACTGCAATCGCCAACTCATTTGCCAAGCTTCCCGTCACTGTTTTATCGGGCTTTTTGGGTGCAGGAAAGACCACATTACTCAACCATATTTTAAATAATCGTGAAGGTCGCCGTATTGCCGTGATTGTTAATGATATGTCTGAGGTGAATATTGACGCGGCATTAGTACGCGAAGGTGGGGCGGAGCTTTCAAGAACAGATGAAAAACTGGTTGAAATGAGCAATGGCTGTATCTGTTGCACGCTACGAGAAGATTTACTGGTTGAGGTGAGACGCTTAGCCGATGAAGGGCGCTTTGACCAATTGGTGATTGAGTCAACAGGCATTTCAGAACCGCTGCCTGTTGCAGAAACTTTTACCTTTGAAGATGAAGATGGAAACTCTCTCAATGAGTTTGCTCGACTCGATACTATGGTCACGGTAGTAGATGCTTTTAACTTTCTTAAAGATTACAGTTCAGTCGACTCACTGCAACAACGTGGTGAGTCCTTGGGTGAACAAGATGAGAGAACCGTAGTCGACTTACTTATTGATCAGATTGAGTTTTGTGATGTGATGGTGCTGAATAAAATTGATTTGATTGACCAAGCCCAGCAAGACCAGCTCATCGCGATTTTAAAAACGCTAAACCCGCGTGCTCGAATTGAAATTGCTCAATTTGGAAAGATCACTTTAGATAAAATTTTAAATACACAGCTATTTGACTTTGATGAAGCTGCGCAAGCACCGGGTTGGTTAAAAGAGTTACGCGGCGAACATACGCCAGAGACTGAAGAGTATGGAATCAGTAGCTTTGTTTACCGTGCCCGCCGACCTTTCCATCCAGAACGTTTTTATGATTTGGTTCAGGCTGAATGGCCGGGAGTCGTGCGTTCCAAAGGCTTTTTCTGGTTGGCTGCCGAACCGACATTGGCTTATTCATGGTCACAAGCGGGTGCAATGGCTCGACATGGCCTAGCAGGTTATTGGTGGGCGGCTGTTGCAGAAGAAGACTGGCCGAGTGACTTGGACAGCATCGAACAAATTAAGAAAAACTGGGATGCCCGCACAGGTGATGCGCGTCAGGAGCTGGTGTTAATTGGTATGCAAATGGATGAGCAAGCCTTAATACAACGCTTAGACCGTTGTTTATTAAGTGATGAAGAAATGGCTTTAGGACCACAAGTTTGGCAGAACTGGTCGAACCCTTTTAAGCAAGATGATGAAACCATGTTGATCGCTTAATTAAAAAAGCCCCTATTTTAAAGGGGCTTATTTTTATGACTTGTCTTTAATAAAAATCCTTCGAATATAGCTGTTAAGCGGTGTCGAATAATATTTTTCAATAGCAGCGCTAATGATGAAAGTCAGAACCAAATAGCCAATTAAAAGCATAATTTTGATGCTAGCGTCGGTTTGAGCTGGAATAAACGCAACCTTTATAAGGCCTAGTACTACCAGATGGAACAGATAAGTCTCATAACTTCGTTGCCCCAACCAGACCATCACTTTGGTAAATACATTATGCGCCTGTGTTTCGGAAGGATGCTGAAAACACAAAATCAGTAAGCCTGTGGCAAGAGCAAATAAGCTAATACTCCATGTGCTGACTTCTTTTATTGGCGCATATAAATATAGAGCGGTCATGCTCAAAATAAGCAACCACGAAAGAGGTTTTTTATAGGCCCAATTTGGCTGGTATTTATGAGAAAAGATAGCTGTTAAACAGCCGATAGCTATACCATCAAAACTTGAAAAATAATGATATAAATAGGCGCCGCTTTCTTCTCCAAAATGGAGAGACCTAAAATAAGGCCCGTATAAAATGACTCCAACAAGTACAGCAATAAAGAACTTATTACTACGCGTGAACAGGCACAATAATGGAAAAACAAAGTAAAAAACTTCTTCTACAGAGAGCGACCACAATACGCCCAAAGCATAGTTTACCCAACCAAATTTAATAATCAGGATGTTCATCCAGAAGGTTAAAGCTGCAAATATGGTTAAAGGATAAGAGACCTCAATGCCATTGGGTGCTTGGTTCATAAAGGGTTTTAAGTCAAATGAACCAAGTATGCTTACACCTAAAATGAGTAATATCAGACACGGCAAAATACGCGCTGCCCGTCGGATATAAAAATGCTTGAGGTTAATTGCGGAAAATTGTTTGTCTCGTTTTAAAGTGTGATGGGTAATTAAAAAACCCGAAATCACAAAAAACATGGTGACGCCATAATTTCCGTTTCTTGCGATGACTGTGCTAAATGCTTCACCTAAAAAATCAAAACCTAACCATGTATCTTTAAGTTTATAAGGAATATTAAAATGATGTAAAAGAACCAATAGGATAGACATTCCTCGAAGAATATCTATTTTATAATTACGCATTCGATGTGCTTCCAGTTTTATTAATATACTGTGTGGCAGAAGAATACTATCGATCAGTTATTTTAAATAAAAATTTTAAGCAGCATTTCGTAAACCCAAAAAGACTACTTTTTTGCTTCTTTGAATTGAGCTAAGGCATAGCAGAAATAATTATTAAATAAATATTTATAAAGCATTTATATATTTGAATTTTTCTACATAAAACTTTAAATTAGCTCTTATTGAGCGATGTTTGTTTTTTAAACTTTTTAAAATCTATTTAATTCATAAATTAACATGTTGTATGTGGTTGTATATACATAGCATGTCAACTAAAATACTGTTTTGCCTGCTGCCTTTTTTGAGTAATTAGTTATGCCCAGAACATCAAAACAAGAACATACTGAGCTTTCGATTGAAGCTGATAGTCCAGTTCCTTTATATCAACGCGTAAAACAGCTGATTTCACAAAAAATTTATGAAGGTACTTGGGCTGTAAATAAAAAAATTCCTTCTGAAAGTGAACTGGTTAATCAACTCGGCTGTAGCCGTATGACGGTAAACCGTGCGCTACGTGAATTAACAACTGAAGGTTTATTGGTACGTATTCAAGGTGTTGGTTCTTTCGTTGCCGAAGGGCAAGGCCGAACTGCACTTTTTCAAATTAATAATATCGCTGATGAGATTATTGCACGAAACCATAAGCACCACGCTGAAGTTTTAGTCTTAGAACAAATTTATGCAAATGCAGAGCAAAGCGTGTTAATGCAGACTCGTGAAGGGCAAAGATTATTTCACTCGATTATTGTGCATTATGAAAATGATGTGCCTGTTCAGGTCGAAGATCGTTTGGTTGATGCAGCGCTTATTCCAGATTATCTACAACAAGATTTTAAAACCATTACCCCAAATGCTTACCTCATGGCGAAAGCACCTGTGTCAGAGGGTGAACATATTGTTGAGGCAGTTTTAGCATCACCGCAAGAGTGTAAATGGTTGAAGATTACCAAAGCTGAACCATGCTTACTGATCCGTCGCCGTACATGGTCAAACAAACAACTCATTTCAAGTGCGCGTCTGATTTATCCGGGTAGCCGCTACTATCTCGAAGGGAAATTTAACCCATGATTGAATTGATCAGGGCCGATCAATATACAAAAATGCTTTGGAAAAATGGTGCAGGCTTTACTTTAGAAATTGCTAGAAGCCAAGGTGAAGGCGACTTTGACTGGCGCATTTCGATGGCAGACGTGACCACTTCTGGGCCATTTTCGTTATTTCCCAATAAGCAGCGTATTATTAGCGTACTTGATGGACAGGGCATGGTGTTGCATGTCGATGATCTTCCTGCCAAAACGCTGAACCAAGGCGATATTTTTGCTTTTCATGGTGAGAGTCAGGTTCAAAGTCAACTGGTGAATGGGGCAATTCGAGATTTAAATTTAATTTATGATTCTGCAAAGTTTCATGCCCGTTTTCAGTGGTTGAATGATGCAGCGGAGCAGGCATTTATCAGCTCGGCAGACCTGATTTTCATTTTTAATCAGGGTAGTGAAACACAAGTAAACGTTGAGGGTGATCTCTTTCAGCTTGCTGCTCAAGAGACGCTAAAAATTGAGAAAAAATGTGGTATCACATCAATCAATTTTCCCAAAAAACAACTCAAAAGCTGCTATGTCATTGAGTTAATTCAACGATAAAAAGACATCATTTACGTCTTAAAAAGTACATGTCTTCTTAGAAGATATGTGCTTTTTTTTATGCTAAATATAAAAATAAATTAATTTAATTCATATGCTTATTCAATTTTTTTAAAAAAATATGAGTCACCCTCTTCACGCCGGAAAATATTTGTGTAGTATATAGATGTATATACAAGTTAATACATTACTATACAAATGCAGAAACAAGTGATGTTCTGCTGATGTAAGCTCAAAGGAAGGAGTCCGACTGTGACAACAACGACAACAAAATTTCGTGATGTAGAAATTCGTGCACCACGCGGCACTGAATTAACGGCTAAGAGTTGGTTAACTGAAGCCCCATTACGTATGTTGATGAATAACCTTGATCCGGACGTTGCAGAAAACCCGAAAGAGTTAGTTGTATACGGCGGTATTGGTCGTGCAGCACGAAACTGGGAATGTTTCGACAAAATTGTAGATACGTTAAAAAATCTTGAAACTGACGAAACTTTATTGGTTCAATCAGGCAAACCAGTTGGTGTGTTTAAAACTCATAAAGATGCACCACGCGTTTTAATTGCAAACTCAAACCTTGTACCACACTGGGCAAACTGGGAACACTTCAACGAGTTAGACGCAAAAGCTCTTGCAATGTACGGTCAAATGACAGCAGGTTCATGGATCTACATTGGTAGCCAAGGCATTGTACAAGGTACTTATGAAACTTTCGTTGAAGCAGGCCGCCAACACTACAACGGTGACTTAAAAGGTCGTTGGGTGCTGACTGCTGGTTTAGGTGGTATGGGTGGTGCTCAACCTCTAGCTGCAACACTTGCAGGTGCGTGTTCTTTAAACATTGAATGCCAACAAGCAAGTATCGATTTCCGTTTACGTACCCGTTATGTAGACGAACAAGCAACTGATTTAGACGACGCTTTAGCGCGTATTGACCGCTATACAAAAGAAGGTAAAGCAATTTCAATTGCGCTTCATGGTAACGCTGCTGAAATTTTACCTGAGCTTGTTCGCCGTGGTGTACGTCCAGACATGGTGACTGACCAAACAAGTGCACACGATCCACTTAACGGTTACTTACCAGTAGGCTGGACTTGGGACGAATACCGTGAACGTGCGAAAACTGAACCGGAAGCTGTTGTAAAAGCTGCAAAACAGTCAATGGCGAAGCACGTACAAGCAATGCTTGATTTCCAAAAAATGGGTGTTCCAACATTTGACTATGGCAACAACATTCGTCAAATGGCGAAAGATGAAGGCGTAGCAAATGCTTTTGATTTCCCAGGCTTCGTACCTGCTTATATCCGTCCATTGTTCTGTCGTGGTATTGGTCCATTCCGTTGGGCAGCGCTTTCTGGTGACCCAGAAGACATTTATAAAACAGATGCCAAAGTTAAAGAATTAATTCCTGATGATGAACATTTACATCACTGGTTAGACATGGCGCGTGAACGCATTAGCTTCCAAGGTTTACCAGCGCGTATTTGCTGGGTAGGTTTAGGTTTACGTGCAAAACTTGGTTTGGCATTTAACGAAATGGTTCGTAGCGGTGAATTGTCTGCACCAGTTGTGATTGGTCGTGACCATTTAGACTCAGGTTCGGTTGCAAGTCCAAACCGTGAAACTGAAGCAATGCAAGACGGCTCAGACGCAGTATCAGACTGGCCTTTATTAAACGCGTTGTTAAATACAGCAGGCGGCGCAACTTGGGTGTCTTTACATCACGGTGGTGGTGTAGGTATGGGCTTCTCTCAACACTCAGGCGTTGTAATTGTGTGTGATGGTACAGATGAAGCTGCTGCACGTATTGCTCGCGTACTGACCAATGACCCTGCAACAGGTGTTATGCGTCACGCCGATGCCGGTTATGAAATTGCGATTAACTGTGCCAAAGAGCAAGGCTTACACTTGCCAATGATCACGCAATAAAAATACATGGAAGAACTAGCGGTGCTTTTTGCAATTGTGAAAAGCACCGTCTCAGCAGAATATAGTGCAAAAAATTAGGAAGCCAACATGGAATTACTTATCCAACCGGGAAAATTGACCTTAGCCGATTTACGTCAAGCGTACCTCAACCCGATCAAAGTTAAATTGGATGAAAGTGCTTCATCTGCAATTGATGCAAGTGTGGCTTGCGTTGAGAAAATTGTAAATGAAGGGCGTACAGCTTACGGTATTAACACGGGCTTTGGCTTACTCGCGTCAACCAAAATCGCTCCTGAAGATTTAGAAAAGTTACAACGTTCATTGGTTCTTTCGCATGCAGCAGGTGTAGGTGAAGCACTTGATGATGCAATGGTTCGTTTAATTATTCTATTAAAAGCAAATAGCTTGGCGCGTGGTTTCTCTGGTATTCGTCGTAAAGTAATTGATGCTTTGTTGGCTTTAATTAATGCCGAAGTTTATCCACACATTCCACTTAAAGGTTCAGTAGGCGCTTCAGGTGACTTGGCACCACTAGCACACATGTCTTTAGTGTTACTTGGTGAAGGTAAGGCACGTTATAAGGGTGAATGGTTACCAGCAGTTGAAGCTTTAAAAGTTGCAGGTTTAGAACCAATTTCTTTAGCTGCTAAAGAAGGTTTGGCACTTTTAAACGGTACACAAGTGTCAACGGCTTATGCGTTACGTGGCTTGTTTGAAGCTGAAGATTTATTTGCTGCTGCAACGGTTTGTGGTGGCTTAAGCGTTGAAGCAATGTTGGGTTCACGTGCACCATTCGATGCGCGTATTCACGAAGTACGTGGCCAACGTGGTCAAATTGATGTAGCTGCGGCTTATCGTGACCTATTAACAGACTCAAGTGAAATTGCACATTCACATGAAGACTGTAGCAAAGTTCAAGACCCGTACTCTTTACGTTGCCAACCACAGGTGATGGGTGCATGTTTAACCCAAATCCGTCAGGCTGCTGAAGTATTAGAAATTGAAGCAAATGCTGTATCGGATAACCCGCTCGTATTTGCTGAACAAGGTGACGTGATTTCTGGTGGTAACTTCCATGCAGAACCTGTTGCAATGGCAGCAGATAATTTAGCATTGGCGATCGCTGAAATTGGTTCACTGTCTGAACGTCGTATTTCGATGATGATGGACCGTCACATGTCACAACTTCCACCATTCTTGGTTGCAAATGGCGGTGTTAACTCAGGCTTTATGATTGCACAAGTGACAGCTGCTGCACTTGCGAGCGATAATAAAGCACTTGCGCATCCTGCAAGTGTCGATAGCTTACCAACTTCTGCCAATCAGGAAGATCATGTATCGATGGCTCCGAATGCCGGTAAGCGTCTTTGGTACATGGCTGACAACGTTCGTGGCATTTTAGCTGTTGAATGGTTAGGCGCTTGTCAGGGTTTAGACTTCCGTGAAGGTTTAAAAAGCTCGCCTAAACTTGAACAAGCTCGTAAAATCTTGCGCGATCAAGTTCCTTACTACAGTGAAGATCGTTTCTTTGCTCCTGATATCGAACAGGCTAGCGAATTGCTTGCGAGTGGTTGCCTAAACGAGTTACTCATTCCAAAACTACTCCCTAGTTTATCTGAAGTGTGATTGATAAAACGGTCACATGGAGTGGCCGAATCCAACTAAATTTCCTCAAGGATTGGAGATTAAAATGTCACAAAACTCCACACTACAGCGGGGGTTGAACACCCGCCATATTCGTTTCTTGGCATTGGGCTCAGCAATTGGAACTGGGCTTTTCTATGGTTCGGCGACTGCTATCAAAATGGCAGGGCCTTCAGTATTACTTGCGTATATCGTTGCAGGGATTGCAATTTATATTGTTATGCGCGCACTGGGTGAAATGGCTGTCCATAACCCTGTCTCTGGCTCATTCAGCCACTATGCATCTCAGTACATTGGTCCGTTGGCTGGTTTTACCACAGGTTGGACCTATGTTTTTGAGATGGTGATTGTTGCAATTGCCGATGTCACTGCATTTGGTATTTATATGGGGTTCTGGTATCCCGATGTACCGCGGTGGATCTGGATTTTGTCTCTCATCATGTTCTTGGGTGCAATTAACCTTATTCATGTAAAAGTCTTTGGTGAACTCGAATTTTGGCTTTCAATTGTTAAAGTCAGTGCCATTGTTGCCATGATTGTCGGTGGTTTAGGCCTTATGTTTTATGGCTTCCATGTTGACCATAGCAATGTTGTACCGGGGCTTCAAAACCTATGGATTTATGATGGTTTCATGCCGCATGGTATTGCAGGTTTGATTGGATGTTTATCTGTAGTCGTGTTTGCCTTTGGCGGTATCGAAATTATTGGTTTAACCGCAGGTGAGTCACAAGACCCGAAAACCACCTTACCAAAAGCAATTAATGCCGTTCCAGTCCGTATTTTACTGTTCTATGTACTGACTATTTTTGTACTGATGTCGATTTTCCCATGGAACCAGATTGGTAGCCAAGGCAGTCCGTTTGTACAAATTTTTGAAAACTTAGGCATTAAATCTGCTGCAAATATTCTAAACGTGGTGGTGGTAACCGCTGCAATTTCAGCAATTAACAGTGATGTATTTGGTGCAGGCCGTATGCTGTACGGTATGGCAAATCGTGGTCAAGCACCGCAAGTATTCAAGAAACTTTCACGTAATGGTGTGCCATGGATGACTGTTGTGGTTATGGCTGGCGTGCTGTTAATTGGCGTGGTACTGAACTACCTGATTCCTGAAAATGTATTTGTCATCATTGCATCAATCGCAACGTTTGCAACCGTTTGGGTATGGCTCATGATCTTGCTTTCGCAAGTGGCAATGCGCCGTAAATTATCTACTGCTGAAATTAAGGCACTGGATTTCCCTGTATTCGGCTGGCCATATGCACCTGCTTTTGCAATCGGGTTTATGGTGTTCATTTTAGTGATGATGGGCTACTTCCCAGACTCGCGTCCTGCAATTTATGTAGGTGCGGCATGGCTTGCTCTGTTAACCATTGCGTATCGCATTTGGGTAAAGCCGGAGCAAAGCTTGGGAAAGGAAAGTGAGCCTGTCCAGCAAAACATAGAAATGGAAAGCTAACAATTCAACTGCCCAATGGTTTAACTGTTGGGCAGTTTCGAGGATAGGCTAATGAAAAAACTTTGGCAGAACTGCCATATTGCGACCATGCAAAATGGGCAATATTCTTATATCGAAGATGCTGCAATTGTTACCGAAGAGCATCTCATCCATTGGATTGGAAAACAACAACAACTTCCTGCTGACACTTATTCCAAAACAGTTGACTTAAATGGTGCTTGGGTAACCCCAGGTTTCATCGACTGTCATACGCATAGTGTTTTTGGTGGCAACCGTAGCGTTGAGTTTGAAAAGCGCTTACAAGGCGTAAGTTATGCTGAAATTGCAGCAAGCGGTGGCGGTATTGCAAGTACAGTACGCGCAACGTGTGAAGCCAGCGAAGAACAATTACTGAAATCAGCCCTTAAGCGTATTCGTTGCATGCAACAAGATGGTGTAACCACCATCGAAATTAAGTCTGGTTACGGACTCAACTACGAAAACGAGCGCAAAATGCTGCGTGTGATCCGTCAAATTGGTGAAGCTTTACCAATGACGGTCAAAAGCACGTGTTTGGCTGCTCATGCTTTACCGCCAGAGTACAAAGATCAAAGCGATGCTTATATCGAGCATATCTGTACAGAAATGCTGCCGAAACTGCATGCTGAAGGTTTAGTCGATGCAGTAGATGCTTTCTGCGAGCATTTGGCCTTTTCACCTGCTCAGGTTGAACGTGTTTTTAAAACAGCACAATCATTGGGTCTACCCGTTAAGCTTCATGCGGAGCAGCTCTCATCGCTAGGTGGTTCAAGTTTGGCAGCACGTTATCATGCTTTGTCGGCTGACCATTTAGAGTACATGACCGAAGACGATGTCAAAGCGATGGCAGAGTCGGGTACGGTTGCTGTATTACTACCGGGCGCCTTTTATTTATTGCGTGAAACACAATATCCACCAATTGAAAGTCTGATTAAACATGGTGTGCGTATTGCGCTATCGAGTGATTTAAACCCGGGTACATCGCCAGCACTTTCTGTGCGTTTAATGCTGAACATGGGCAGTACGTTATTCCGTTTAACGCCTGAGCAAGCTTTAGCTGGTGTCACCATTCATGCCGCACAAGCGCTCGGTTTAGAGCAAACGCATGGCAGTCTGGAGCAGGGTAAAGTCGCTGACTTTGTCGCTTGGGATATTGAGCATCCATCTGAAATTGTTTACTGGCTGGGCGGAGATTTGCCTAAGCGAGTCATTCAGCATGGACAAGAAGTTATTTTTTAAACGGTGTCACATGAATCACACATTTAAATGGCAAGGCCGACATGATGGCGAGGGTGAAGCACACCAACGTATTCACCATATTGTGAACAAGACCCAACATGCTGAATTTGCTCTGATTGGTTTTAGCTCTGATGAAGGCGTGAAACGTAATAAAGGGCGAGTTGGTGCTGCCGATGCGCCAGATGCGATTCGCACACAACTGGCTAACTTACCGGTTCATCGTCCAGTCCGTATTGTCGATTTGGGTACAGTGACCTGCGAATATGAGAATTTAGAGCAAGCACAAACCGAGTTAGCAGAACAAGTCGCAAATAGCCTACAAAATGGTTTAAAGCCGATTGTGTTGGGCGGTGGACATGAAGTTGCTTTTGGCAGCTTTAGCGGTTTATTTCAATATATACAAGCGCATGCGCCAGATAAAAAAATAGGCATTATTAATTTCGATGCCCATTTTGATTTGCGTGAAGCAGAGCATGCCACCTCTGGAACACCTTTTTTACAAGCAGCAAGGCTTTCAGAACAGCATCAAAAACAATTTAATTATTTATGTATTGGGGTTGCTAACCATGCCAATACTAAAGTTTTGTTTGATACAGCCGATGCTTTAAATTGCTCATATTTACGTGATCATGAGGTTAATATTTTTAACCTACCAAACGTGCTTGCGGCAGTTGATGCTTTTATTGAAAAAGTAGACTGTTTGTACGTTACGATTGATTTAGATGTATTCACGGCTGCGGTTGCACCGGGGGTCAGTGCGCCAGCTGTCAAAGGAATTGATTTAGCCACTTTTGAAGCAATTTTTAAGCATATTCAAGAGACTGGCAAAATCAAACTTTTAGATATTGCTGAGTGCAATCCAAAATTTGATTTGGACAACAGAACAGCAAAACTGGCTGCGTATATTGTTTATCAATATTTGTTTTCTTGAGAAACAATTTTTAATGTAGAAATAAAAAAGTGCACTGAGATCGCTCATGTGCGCTTTTTTTTGACTTTCTGGTAAATTAAAGTCAGATTCGGAATATAGATAGCAACTATAAATAATTTAATTAAAAAGAAAATTAATTTATAAAATCATTGAGTTAAAAAAATACTCGATTTTTACACTATTTTATAGGCTGCTTGGCACGTAATTTGTTTTGTCTATATTTTAAACTTCGTTAAATATTTCTGGATAATTAAATGAAAAACAAAACCTTACATTATGCTTGTATCAGTGTTTTATTTTGGATGTCTCATTCCTCTAATGCTAAACCCCCCGAAATAAATACAAATACCACCGAAAAATCACAAGCTAAACAAAACAGTAATGTCTCTGTTCGGGTGAAAGCTTTAAATCAGCTTTTACAAGAACAGTGGGAATATACTTTAAAAAATAATCCTGAAACTGCAACGACTTTAGGCGATTTACGCTACAACGATCGATGGACCGAGTTTTCAAAAAATCAGATTGAGAAAGATAAAAAAACTACGCAAAATTTTTTAAAACGTTTTGAAGCGATTGATAGCACAGGATTTTCAGCAACTGATCAATTAAATAAAGACTTAATGATTTATCAGTTGAAAGAGACGCTTAAAAGTTATGATTTGAAACTCTATGAGATGCCTTTCAATCAAATGTGGGGACTACATTTACAATTTCCGGGATTTATTAGTTCGATTCCATTTAACAATGCTAGGCAATATCAAGATTATATTGCTCGTTTAAAACAAATTCCTCTTATTCTTGATCAAGGTATTCAGTTAGCGAAACAAGGACAAAAAGATGGTTTGATACCACCGAAATATTTACTTGAAAAAGTGGCAAAGCAGATTGATAGCATTGCAACTCCAGCAGGGAAAGACAGTGTTTTTGCTTCTCCATTAAAGCAATTTCCAAAAAACATTTCGAAAGCAGAACAAGAGCGTTTAAGCCGTGAAATACTACAGGCCATAGATCAGAATGTTCGCCCTGCTTATCAAAAACTCGGCACGTTTATTCAGAAAGATTACTTACCCTATGGACGACAACACGAGGGTATATGGAGTTTGCCAAACGGTGACGAGCTCTATCGTTTTTATGTAGAAAACAATACAACCACCTCGGAAAGTCCTGAAACTATTCATCAGCTCGGGTTAAAAGAAGTCGCTCGTATAGAGGCGGAAATGCTGAAAATTGCTAAAGCACAAGGTTTCAATGACTTAAAAAGTTTCCAACAATCTCTAAAAACAAATCCTGCGGTTTTCCCAAAATCTCGTGAAGAAATTTTAGAGATTTATCGTGGATATATTGCCCAAATGCAACCAGAGTTGCCGAAGCTGTTTGGTTTATTGCCAAAAAATAAAGTCGAAGTTTTACCTGTAGAGCAATATCGAGAAAAAGAAGCGGCAGGTGCGGAGTATCACCAAGGGACACCGGATGGTTCACGCCCCGGACAAGTTTATGTAAATACTGGCGACTTCTCTGAACGTTCCAAAATATCAATGGAAGCGACTGCTTACCATGAGGCAATTCCCGGCCACCATATGCAGATTGATATTGCCCAAAACTTGCCAAATTTGCCGATGTTCCGAAAGCAACCCAACCACACTGCCTACATTGAAGGATGGGCACTTTATGCCGAGCAATTGGGCAAAGACGTTGGTTTCTATAAAGACCCACTTTCAGACTATGGAAGACTATCGAGTGAGTTGTTCCGTGCTTGTCGTTTAGTGGTGGACACTGGTGTACATTATAAAAAGTGGACCCGTCAGCAAATGATTGATTTCATGCGAGAACACTCAGCTTTAGATGAACCTGATATTCAGGCAGAGGCAGACCGCTATATTGCTATTCCTGCTCAAGCATTAGCTTACAAGATGGGCCAACTGAAAATTTTAGAGCTACGGGAGCTCGCGAAACATGAGCTTGGGGACCGTTTTGATATCAAAGCGTTCCATGACATGATCTTAAATGCAGGAACATTGCCTTTAAATATACTCGATGCACGTATTAAAAATTGGATTAAGGAACAAAAAGCGGCAGCTTAAAACAAAATTCGAAACTTAGGTCAGGTCCTCGTTGGGCCTGATTTAAAAACCAATAGAAAACAGAATATAATAATAAAAAATATATTTTCGAAACTAGAAATGGAAAAAAACCTAAAAGAATATCAGGCTATTATTTTTGATTTAGATGGCACCTTAGTCGACTCCTTTCATTTTTTTCTAAGCGTTTTAAATCAACTTTCCGCAAAGTATAAGTTTAAATCGGTAAGCCTTCACGAAGTCGAGTACTACAAACAACTTACGCCTAGAGAAATTATGAAAGAAATGAATGTTTCTAGGTGGAAACTGCCTTGGATTGCGAAAGATTTTATTCGGCTAATGAAAGAAAGAGATGAAGAAATTCATCTGTTTGAAGGTATGCGGGACCACTTAATTGAACTGCATAAGCAGGGGTATACACTCGCAATTATTACTTCAAACTCTAAAGAAAACTGTCAAAATGTACTGGGTAAAGAACTCTGTGAGCTTTTTAGCCATATTGATGGTGGCTCGTCTATATTTGGCAAAGCGAAGCGAATTAAGCGTGTTCTCAACATTCTGGATGTAAGTAAAAACCAAGCAATTTATGTCGGCGACCAAACCACGGATGGCGAAGCTGCACATGAAGCAGGTATTGATTTTGCTGCGGTAGGTTGGGGTTATACATCGGCTGAAAAATTAAAAACCATTCAGCCCAAAGTCGTGCTCACAGACTTGGCAACCATGAAAGAATTTTTCTAAATACATGAAATACAGGACCAACCATGAATAACAATAACAACCCGATTGGAATGATTGACTCTGGTTTAGGCGGGTTGTCTCTCTTTAAGCATATTCGGCAGGCTCTTCCGAATGAAGACATTATCTATTTTGCAGACTCGAAATATGTCCCTTATGGAGATAGGGAAAGTGACTGGATTGTTTCACGAACCACGCATTTAATTTCAAACCTAGTGACTCATGGCAAATGCAAAGCGATCGTGATTGCTTGTAACACCATGACGGCCGTAGCGGTTGAAACGATTAGAGCGAAAATTAGTGTGCCGCTTATTGCGATAGAACCCGCAGTAAAACCCGCTGTGGCAATGACCGTGAGCAAGCATATTGCGGTTTTGGCAACTGCAACCACGGTGAGGGGCAAAAACTTAAAAAGTTTAATTGAAACGTATGCGCAAGATATTAAAGTGTCTTTGGTGCCTTGTATTGGGTTAGCCGAAAAAATCGAAACGGGCAAAGCACATACCGCAGAAGTTAAAGATTATTTAAAAAATATTTTGGCGCCGTTAGTCGAGCAAAAAGTCGATACGATTATTTTGGGTTGCACACATTATCCATTTGTTTCAGATACGATTCAGGAAATTGTCGGTCGTGATATTCAAATTATTGAGCCTTCGGAAGCTGTAACTGCCCAATTAATTCGGCAGCTCAATCAATATCATTTAAATTCTGAAAGTCCAAATGAGGGGAATCATATTATTTGGACCAGTTCAGACCCGTTGGAAGTTGCGGGCGTTACTTTTTCTTTGTTAGGTAAGCATTTACCCGTAGAAACTACTGATTTTTAAAGCCAAGAAAAACGCCTAGCCCCATAAAAATGAGTCCACCCATCACTGACATAGATTTTTGGGGCTTCTTCGATTTAGTTAATTTTTGGCTAATATAATTGGCTAAAAACACACAAACCACATCAGCAGAAACAAAGATCAGATTCACAATCAGTCCTAAAATAATGAATTGAGACCAAACTGGAAAATCTAATGAGGTATTAATAAATTGAGGTAAAAATGCGATATAAAAAATAGCAGTTTTAGGGTTTAAAACTTCGACCAGAATGCTCTGCTTTAAAGATAACTGACCATTTTCAACATTTTGCTGAAGAGTCGGGGTAGAGGTAGATCTAATTAATTTAATGCCTAACCAAACTAAATACAGCGCCCCTAAAATTTTAATAATATCATAGAGTTTTGGAATAATTTGAAAGATGGTCGTTAAGCCTAAAGATGCCGCTATGATATGAAAACAGCCTCCTAAGAAAATTCCAAATGCTGCCATTAGGCCAGATTTTCTACCGCGAGAAAGCGTCTGCGCAGCGGTATAGAGCATTGCTGGACCCGGAATATAAGCAAAAATAATTGTAGTAATTAAAAATGTAATGAAAAGCTCTAAAGAAATCATGTTTTACCTATCTTATAGTTACTATTTTTGAATGAATTTTAAACAATTTAAAGTATAAGAAATTTATAAGTATTTCAATTTTATAATCAGGTTTATTTCTATAAAACTAAAAATCATCCAAAGAATGATTTAAATTCTTTGGATGATTGAAAATAAACTTACTTAGCTTTTAGAGTCGCTCTCTAAAGTCTTAATGACTAAAAACTAAGCTCAGCGCCTAGATTAAGCTTATTTCAATTCCCAGCGCTGTTTTGGGTCATCAGATCGTTGACTAATACCTACAGATGAACCCCAGATATGTGTCAGTACAGCATCTGGTTGACCCTCTACAAAGATATAACCATCTTCAAATGCCCAATTAGTTTGGTACTGGCGACCCGCGCCTTGCAAGAAAACATCGCCACTATGCCAATTAACAGGTTTTATTTCTTTACCATTGGTACTGTTTAACGCTGTTTGCAATTGTTCAAAAGACTCATCTGATTTTAAGCTGACTTTTAAAATCTTTTTGACCGTATCCATATTTTTTTCATTCGTATGTAAATTTAGAGTTTTTCTAAGCTCTAAAAGGACTTTTATGGCTTCTTTTTTGAGGTCTTGAGTATTTTCATATTCTTTATATGCTTTTACACGAAGCTCTTGCAGGTTCTCTTTTTTCATATTTTTTAGTAGAGCATCGATATTTTGATGGCGTAAATGCAATCGGAACTCTGACCTTGTAGTCCAATCTTTTTGATCCAAGACATCTAATTGTACAGAGGCAAGAATGATCTTATAGATTTGTTCATTCTGCTGAGCGAAAGGATTTTCAGACAAACCTTTAAGTTCAGGAATATCTAAAAAGAGCCAAGGAGAGGCAGCATATTCATAGAACTTTTGTTCGATGCGACGAATTGACTCATGAGCGAGTACAGCATTTAAATATTCGTTCAGCTTAGTCTCATCGAGTTTACCAACAAGTTCCGATTTAATGGTTTCTTCGCCGTTACTATAAATAAATGTTTCTAATAAACGAACGATATCAAGACAATCACTGGTTTTTAAGTGGGCGAGTGTTTCTTCATCTTGCTTTGGTAAAAGACTAAGGAAATGCTCTAAGTCTTTATCAAATAATTTATATGCAATCGCATTTGTTTCAACACGAGCACCGAGCACCCAACTAGAACGGATATCTTTAACTTTGTTGTATAGTTTATTCTCTCGACCACTACGATAGTCGCGACTGTCAAAATACCAAAGCTCTTCGTCTATGTTTTTAACTTTATCATGTACCGTAAATAGTCGGTCATTTGTATGAGAATAAGGTAAAACACCTGTCTCACCACGTGCAGTTACAGCATCTTGTAAGCCATGGGTTTGCCCACCGTATGCGCTTGCGATACATGCACCTGTTTCTTTGTTAATGATTCTAAAGTTTCCACCTGGAAATCCATTAGCCATGATAAGTTGCTCCTTATAATTAGAAAGTTTTTGTAATAGTCGAAATTTATAGTTATTAGGCAAATTTCGAAGCGTGATTTATATCATGATTTTTCATGTAAAAAGCCAAGTGTTTTTGTTGGTTTTTGTATATAACATGTTGATTTAGTTGTATTTATTAGAATGTCTTAATAAAGGCCAGAGACTATGCTTTAGAGCTTTATAAATTCAATAAAGCTATAGAGAAATAAGTTTTAGAAAAGATGCTAGAAGTGCTCGCTTATCAACTTATGGAGTAGGGCGTTCTATAAGTTGTTTTTATAGCTAAATCGTCTTTATCTTAGAGTCATTTATATAAACTATTAAATTAGAATTAACGATTAATCTATTTTATTAACTAAATATATATAACCAAATTTTATATTTTAAATTTAATTTAAAGACATAAATATAATAAAGAGAATAATATTATTTAAACATTAATTAAATTATTATATTTAAACTTTTTCATTAAAATAAATTGACGTTCTTTATTATACCGATTATTATCTCGTTGCTGGCCTACATTGCCAGACGGTTTTGACAGACCGTAAGTCCCCATAGCGGATTATAGTTCTACTATAAGTCGTTAGACCCTTGCGTCCCCTTTCTTTGCGGTAGGACGGAAGGGGGACGCCCCGTGCGTGCTGGTCTCTATGGGCACCAGTCTGTCAACCCTCTTTCGTTCTGCCACCCTAATCAATTGACGGTGATTTGGTGGTAGGACTCCATTTTTAAGGAGTTGGCCATGCCATTATTCAAACTCATTTTCTCTCTCATTTAACTATTTTATTTATTTAAAATTTGGGTTTTTGCTACCTGATTTTTTAAATTTATAAATTATTTTTATTTTAAAATCTTAATTATTTTATTTTCCTATTTTTGTGGGAGGATTAATTATTATTTAAAAAATTATTTTAATATTTATTCGAATCATATTTTTGTTTTATTTAAAGATATAAATAATCATGAGAATAATATGAAACTTCATAAATTTATATTGTTTTTAAAACTTGTGGTCGGTGCTTACGGTATTACAAATGATGACGCCAATGCTCAGCAGGAATTTAAAAGAATTTGCTTGTCAGGTGAGCACATGCAAGCCAGTTGCGATTGTATTTGCCAACAGCTTGCACAGGTGTATTCGCCTCAAACCGTACAACGTTTAAAACAAACCAGTTTGCAAAGTCCTGATCTCCCACAGGACTTTGCCCCTAATTTGTTTAGCAGCATTCAACGCTGCGACAAAAATGAAATGGGCTAAGTTCGCTTAGCTCCTTTATCTCTGTGTCGCAATGATCTCTCAAACTTTAAATCAGCGCAAAAGTAAAAGTCTGTTGTGGCATGGGGGCCTAGGGGGGAGTGTTCAGTTAGCCTAAGTCGGTTGTGCAATAGCCTTTGTTCACCATGTTATTTCGCTTTTTTATTATTCGAAGAAACTTGAAGACTATTTAAAATAAAGTCGTGGAGCTGTATGACATTTTTTTGGCTGATATTCGAATAAAATGACTCATTGGGATTGGTCATTTCCGCACTTTCTAAACTATAGTGAATAAAGGGGTCATTGTAATTATCTAAGGTTCCCAGATATTGCCAAGCTCCATCTTCAAATCCACGTTCAGCTAATCCTCTTTCGTAAATATGATTGAGAACTTCTTCTCCAGCTAAACCATGAATCACTTTTTGTTGTTCGCGAAGATTTTTGACCCCTAACTTTATTTTGGCTATTTCGGGCAAATCTTGCTGATTTTTTTTCATCATAGCAATTAAGGGTTGATCGGATTCATAGGTAACTCGATGATTTATATCTATTCGCACTCCAGGATAACTTGGGAATTTAAAATGCAAATAGCCCCCACCAAATGGAATATTTTTACTCATGTCATCTAAAATAAAAAACTCTTTCCAACATAAACCAGCCTGTTCCTCACCTTTAGTCGATCTAATTTTTATATTTTTTAATGTTTGTTTCATGTCCTCAACAGCTTCATCCAATAAATCATTACTAGCTCCGCTTTTTAGAATAAGTAGTTTTCCCGGACTTAAATAAAGATAACCATAAATTTCATAAATTGATGTTACATACTGCCCATCTCGAAAAATAATGATATGGCTAACTGAACGACCAACTTGATTTACAGGACCTTGAATTTCTCGTTTTAATAAAACACCCTCTGTTTCATGAGGTTCATGCTTTAAATACTCAATCTTGTCATTAATGAGTTTTTGATACGCTTCGTATGTTTTTACACTTTCATCAACTTCTATATCACTACCATTATAGTTAAAGTTACTGTATTCAACTTCTGTTTCTTTCGGGATCGTTAATTCAATTCGACCAAAACATACTTTTTTAGGATTACTATAATCAATCACTTGAATTCCTTCTTTTTGTTTCTCAACATTTGAACAAGCACTAAAAGAAACTGCTGTTAAGGTGCAAAGCATTAAGCTCTTTAATAGTTTCATTCTTAACCATCCTTCGTACTTTATTCTGGAGAAAATACTTCAATATTTAACGCGGTCATCACATCTTTGGTAAAAACTGTGGTTTTCCCATCTTTACCAGATACCCCTTCAAAAACCTGACCATCTTCAGCCGTAATTCGGTATTTCAGATTCTTGGCGGGTTCGCCATCTGGATAATGCAAAATAAAATGCTCGTCATATTGTGATTTTAGTTCCGGCATTGCTGGTAACTGACTCGAAAGGGAAGCGCCGCTTTTTGTCTGGATTTGACCAGCTTTAAGTTCCATTAAACCGGGGCATGCAATTTCTATATTTCCATCCTGAATTTTGATGTACCCACCACCCGCAGTAATCAAGATGCCTTTGCCACTTTCGATACGGACAAAATCATTAAGCGAGTAAACATGCATTTGTTGTTTGGAAGCTAAGGTCATTTTTCCTTTTTGAGCTGCTATGTCTACATCACCTTCACCCGATTTAATTTTGATTCCTGCATGTTTTGCAAAAATACTAATTTTATCCAGTGCCTTTGCTATCCAGTTTTTACCTGTAAAAAATTGCAGGTTTTTCGGTGTACTGACATCAATGTTTTGTTTAGCTGCAAGTTGGAGGCTTTCTTTGCTATCTAAAATCATTGCTGATTCACTATGCAAAGCCACTAAAGCATCTGAACTTTCATTCCATTTATCAAATTTTTCTTTAAGTGTATCTTGCGCCCCTAAATCAGGCTCATCCACTTCATGGGCCGAAGCAAGTTCTTTAAAGTATTTATTACTTTCATTATGAAAATTAATATTCTCTTTTATATTAGACCTTGTGAGTTGTTCGCCTTGTGCTTGTTCTGCCGATTCGGATGTTAAAAGTATTCCTTTCGCAGCACGAATAGCTCCCCATTCATCTGTTCTTAATTCAAAGCCTTGTCCACGTCCTTCGCTTTCCGCTTTATCTTTCGGATGGCTTAAATTCCCCAAGTTAAGCTGAGAGGAACCATGACTGCTATGTAACTGAGCGCTAATTTGTCCTGTAGTATCGTCAAAACGCAGCTGGTTAAAGCCTTTACCATCAACCTCTTTGGAGCGAATACCACTCAGTTTTTTTGTGTCAGGAAGTTGCCCTTTAATATCAAACTTCGTTGGCGAACGCTGAGCTTCATGAATACGGCCCGTTACAAAAGGACGGTCAATGTTGCCATCAAAGAAATCAATCACAACCAACTCATCTTTACGGGGTAAGAATCGAGCACCATAGCCTTCACCCGCCCACGGAGTAAGAACATCAACCCAAGCCGAATCTGTATCACTATCATTGGCGCCCGCACCACCATCATGGGAGTGGTCATCGGTACGTGTGAATAAGAATCTGACTTTAATTCGTCCCCATTCATCCACGTGAATTTCTTCACCATCACTGACCACTTTGGCACGTTGTACATGGGCAGCAGGGCGGTGCTTTAATGGATCATATTCAGGCACTACGGTAATGTTTCTACGAACAGTCATAAATTCATTGGCCTGACGCTCGTGTTCACTGTCATGATTGCTTTGCCAGTGACTTAAGGTTAATAGTTTTTCTACTTGGTCTTGTATATCTTTGGGCAAGTTATTTTGGTTATAAAAATGCTTATTAAGGATTAAAAATTCCTTATCATGCTGACTATGATTTTTTTCTAATTCTGGATAGTCAAGCAATTGGAACCAATAACCAACTTGAATATCTCGTACACTGCTATGCGCTTTAAAATACTTGGCTTGTAAAGCTTGATACTGATTCAGATGCTTATTCAGTCGCTCTAACTGACTATTACTTGAAGCTGTGGCTTGATCCTCTCCTTTAAGGTCTCTTGTCCATGCTGGTGAGATATTCCATGCCTGTTCTAAACTTAAGCTTTCATTATCTCGTAGAGCGCTATGCTTATGTAAGCTAATGACTGACCCACTGGCGTCTTCCTGACTTAGACTATCAGCTTGCCAACGTTGCACATGGATAGCTGTTGGCTGTAACTGTCGCTGAGCGATAAAGCTGGTTGTCATATTGCTCAGTCGCATTTGAACGGTGATAACGAATGGTTCTGCGTTCAAGCGATTGAAATTGGTTATTATCATCAATTAAACGTAGTTTCTGTGCTTCAATACTCTGACTATTACTTGCTATAAGATAATTGGACTCATCCACAAGCCAGTTAATCGATTCTTCACGCATTATTCTGGTTAAATATGCATAATCACTTTCATTTGATTGCATAGAAAAAGGGCGTACATCATATGTTTTGGTTAAACCACTCGTATCTAACTGTAAACTCGCCGCAAACAATGGGCTTTTATTTTGCCACTCTTTAAAGATGACCTCGATAATATCGACAACACTTTTATTCATAAACACACGACTATTACGTCGTTTATGCCATAAGCTGGTCGCGTCCTGCATAGTCAAACGGTATAGGCTAAAAGCACCATCGCTTTGACCTTGGCTAGCGCCAGTGACTATACCCGTAATTCTAAAAAGTTGACCTGAATCTGTCACTTGATCAACTGCAACCTGACAGCCAATAAATTGTTTTAGTTCAATATAGGGGTTTGTCGATAAGCAAATAAGCTCTGCTGATAGTCCATCATTAATGCCATGATAACCATCAATACGTTGCAACATAATCTGAGAATTAAGTTCGGTATTTGAAAGTTGAACGTTAATCGCACGTTTTTGAGTACCAAAACCTATTTTTTCTAAAATACTAAAGATATTTTTCAACATTATGATGAAAGATTTATTATTAATTTGAACGATACTAACAGAAAGGTCTGTATATTTCAATTTTACCTATTTTATGTTTTTCTCTTTTAATATATTTTTTCTATTATTACTCTCACTTGGATCTGAAATAAAAAATAACGAATTATGAAGATTGCTATACAGTTTATGATTCTTCTCAGTTATACCTAATCTTTTAGACTCGGGGTGAGCTTTAATAGTTTTAAATTCTGTAATGAAGAATTTAAAAGTACTTTTATTAATTTAAAGATTCTAATTATTTTTAGCTACTGCCAGATTAAATTTAATTAATCTAATATCTAAGAAATTTATAAATATTTTAATTTTATAATTAGATTTTTATAAAGTCTAAAATAATCCAAAGAATGATTTTAAATTCTTTGGATTATTGAAGAGAATTTAAACTAATTTTAGAATCATTATCTAAAAGACTTAAACCTATGTTCAGAACCCCTAAATTCAGCTTATTTAAGTTCCCAGCGTTGATTTGGGTTGTCAGATCGATGACTAATATATATTGATGAGTCACAGCTATGTGTCAGTACAGCATTGGGCTGATCTTCTACAAAGATATAGCCATCTTCAAATACCCATTTAGTTTGGTACTGACGACCGCTTCCTTGTAAGTCGACATCGCCGTTATACATATTAACTGATTGTAATTTTTTACCATTTGTACTGTTTAATGCTGTTTCGAGCTGCTCGAAGGCCTCGTTTGATTTTAGACTTGTCTGCAAAATCTTTTTAACTAGATTAATATTTTTCTCATTGTTACTTAAGTTCAGAAGTTGACTAAGCTCTTGAATAATTTTTACTGCTTTTTTTCTAGCGTCTTCTATATCTTTCAATTCTGTCTGTGTTTTGAATTTGATTTCCTCAAGTCTCTCTTTTTTAAGTTTTTCTAGAACTGTTTCAGTATATTTAATTTCTTCACTACTGTGATGGCTTAAGTTTAATTTCAAAACTGCTTTGCCTGATGAAGTATAAATTTGAGTATTTAGAATATCTAATTGAATAGAGGCGAGAAGTATTTTGTAGAGTTTTTCACCTTGTTGTTTATATTTCAGTTCATATTCTTCTTTGATAATCGCTAATTCAGCAGCATCCAAAGTGTAAAAGGGAAAGGAAGTATATTCTTGGAGTTTATACTTACATTTGAAAAACTCTCGTTCAATGCGAGGCAGTGACTTATAAGCTAATGCTATGTTTATAGAGTTATTCAGCTTATCATCACCAAACTTACTAATGTATTCCGATTTAATGGTTTCCTTGCCGTTAATATCAATAAATGTCTGTAATAAACGAACAATATCAAGGCAATTACTACTTCTTAAGTGGGTTTGTGTTTCTTCATCTAGCGTTGGTAAAAGCTCAAGAAAAGTTTCTAAATCTTTATCTAGTAATTTATCAGTTGCTTCTGCACTAACAGAAGCAATTAATACCCAGCAAGTGCGTATATTTTTAACTTTATCGTGTACCGTAAGTAGTCGGTCATTTGTATAAGAGAATGGTAAAAAAACGGGTCTCACTAGGTGCAATCACTTCATTTTGTACATCATCTGTTTGCTCAAAATATTGGCTTGCAATACATGTACCTGTCGCTTTGTTAATGATTCTAAAGCTTCCAGCTGGAAATCCATTAGCCATGATAAGTCACTCCTTATAACTAGAAAGTTTTTGTAATAGTTGAAATTAATAGTTATCAAGCAAATTTATAAACGTGATTTATATCATATTTTTTCACATATAAATCAAATGTGTTTTGTTGAATTTTGTATATAACACATTGATTTAAATGTATTTATTAGAATGTCTTAATAAAAACGGAGACTATTTTTTAGAGCTTTATGAATGCAATAAAAAAGCCCGATAGGCAATTAATGCATATCGGGCTTTCTAATCAAAAGAAGCGATCTACGCCACTGATGGTATAGATCGCGCGTTTGATTATTACTCTACAGTTACTGATTTCGCCAAGTTACGTGGCTGGTCAACGTCTGTACCACGTAATACAGCAACGTGATAAGACAACAACTGAACTGGTACGCTATAAATGATTGGAGCAAGCCATTCGTTTACTGCCGGAATTTGTACAACGTGTTGACGATCTTTTTCGACTACGCCGCTATTTTCATCAGCGAAAACGAATAATTCACCGCCACGTGCCTGAACTTCTTCCATATTCGACTTAAGCTTATCAAGCATTTCGTCGTTTGGCGCAAGAATCACGATTGGCATTTCAGTATCAACAAGTGCCAATGGGCCATGTTTTAACTCACCAGCCGCATAACCTTCTGCGTGAATATATGAAATTTCTTTAAGCTTTAAAGCACCTTCCAAAGCGATTGGATAGTGTGTGCCGCGGCCTAAGAATAAACAGTGTTGTTTTTCAACAAACAATTCTGATAAACGTAAAATTTCAGAATCTTGCTTAAGCGTATCAAGAATGACTTTCGGGCTGTGCCACAATTCACGAGCAATCTCTTCAATCATGACATTGCTAATACGCTGTTTTACTTGTCCAATTTTTAGAACGAGTAGCATAAGCGCAGCAAGCTGAGTCGTGAACGCTTTAGTTGATGCAACACCAATTTCAGGCCCAGCAAGGGTCAATAAGTGGTGATCAGTTTCACGAACCATTGAAGACGTAGCAACGTTACAGATAGTCAAAGTTTGAATATCGATATTGTTTGCTTTCGCACGTTTTTGAGTTTCACGTAATGCAGCTAAAGTATCAGCTGTTTCACCTGATTGAGAAATACAGATATAAAGCGTATTTTCAACAATCACAGGTGTGCGATAGCGGAATTCACTTGCGATTTCAACTTGGCAAGGCACGCCAATCAGTTGTTCAAACCAATACTTCGCGATCATGCCTGAGTGGTAACTTGTACCACACGCAATAATCTGTACGCTTTGAATTTTGCTGAAATCTGCCTCAGCATCTTGCAAGAAATCTTCGCGTAAGCTGTTGCCATCAAGTGCTTGAGAAATCGTTTGTTTGATTGCTTCTGGTTGCTCATAAATTTCTTTGAGCATGTAGTGCTTGTATTCACCTTTTGAAGCATTGCTTACTGTTGCGTCAAGCTCTTTCACTGGACGTTCAACAGGTTGACCGTTTGCAAATACTTCAATTGAAGTACGAGTCAGGCGAGCAATATCACCTTCTTCTAAATACATAAAACGGTTAGTTACAGGTAACAATGCAAGTTGGTCTGAACTGATAAAGTTTTCGCCAATACCTACACCAATTACCAGCGGTGAGCCTTCACGTACAGTGATTAACTCATCTGGGTAATCGCTATGGATAATACCCAGTGCATATGCACCTTTAAGCTGAGGAACAACAGTTTCAACGGCTTCTAAAAGGCTATCTGTGCTTTTTAGTGCTTCTGCAACTAAGTGAGCGACAACTTCTGTATCTGTTTGAGAAGTAAATACATATCCTAGAGCTTGAAGGTCATCTTTAAGCTCTTGATAGTTTTCGATAATACCGTTGTGAACGACTGCCACTTTACCCGACATATGTGGGTGAGCATTATTTTCAGTTGGTTTACCATGTGTTGCCCAACGTGTATGAGCAATACCAACTACCCCAGTGAGCTGCTGATCAGCAACAGCATCGGCAAGATTAATCACCTTACCAACACGACGCTCACGTAAAACTTGTTGATTATTCAGTAAAGCAACGCCCGCTGAATCATAACCGCGATATTCAAGACGTTTTAAACCTTCGATTAAAATCTCGGTTACACAACGCTCTGCAACGCCTCCGACGATACCACACATAATTCAATCCTCTTATTTTTCACGCTTTTGGGGACGTTGATAATTTGCTTTAGAAATTTGTTGAGCACGTTCAAAGGAGAGACTTTGTTCAGCCACATCTTTCGTAATCACAGAACCCGCACCGACTGTTGCTCCATTTCCAATAGTCACAGGCGCAACCAGCGAGCTATTAGAACCGATAAAGACTGCATCGCCAATAGTGGTTTTGTGTTTATTTGCACCATCATAATTGCAGGTAATTGTACCTGCCCCAATATTTGAGTCAGCACCGATCTCGGCATCACCTAAGTAGGTGAAATGATTGGCTTTACTGCCAAGACCAATGGTTGTATTTTTGACTTCAACGAAGTTCCCAATGTGGACTTCGTTAGCCAATTTAGCGCCTGGGCGTAAGCGTGCAAATGGACCAATTTGGGTATTTTCACCAACAATTGCACCATCAAAAACGCTATAAGCCTGAACTTTGGTTCCTGCGGCAATTTTTGTATTTTTCAAAATACAACCAGCACCGATTTCTACAAAGTCACCGAGTTCACAGTCACCTTCAATAATGACATTTACGTCAATACGAACATCGTGTCCAACTTTTACAGAACCGCGTAAATCAAAACGGGCAGGGTCTGCAAAAGTTACGCCTTGTTGCATAAGTTCTTTTGCTTGCTGTTGCTGAAAATCACGCTCAAGTGCTGCAAGTTGTAAGCGGTCATTCACCCCTTCAACTTCAAAAGCAAGTTCTGGCTGAATAGAGGCAATTTCTAAGCCATCTGCAACCGCCATCGCAACGATGTCAGTTAAATAGTATTCGCCTTGTGCATTTTCATTTGAAAGCTTAGGCAACCATTCATGAAGTTTTGCATTGCTGACACAGTAAATGCCTGTGTTGATTTCTTGAATTTGGCGCTGAGCATCAGTTGCATCTTTATGTTCAACAATCGCTTGAATTTTTCCGTCTTGGCGAACAATACGGCCATAACCTGTTGGGTTTTCGACATGTAAAGTAATCATGCCAATACCGGTTTTACTTGATACTTCAACAAGTTGCTCTAACGTTGTTTGACGGACTAAAGGAACATCACCGTATAAAATTAATGAAATACCGTCTTTAGGAAGTACCGGTAAAGTCATTTGTACAGCATGACCTGTACCTAATTGTTCTGCTTGCTCAACCCATTGAATGTTTTCTTGTGCAAACGTCTGTTTTACGTGATCGCCGCCATGTCCATAAATGGTAATGATATTTTCTGCTAATAGTTGTTTTGCTGTCTTAATAACATGTCCTAGTAGCGGGCGACCAGCTAAAGGTTGTAATACTTTAGGTAGTTGTGAACGCATTCGCGTTCCTTTGCCTGCAGCAAGGATAATGACGGTAGTTGACATGAGTAAACCTACTTAAATGGCGTTACGCCCCAGAAAGTAATAAATATGATGATACAGAGTGCCGCCCAAAGCCCTGCAATGATGTCATCCAGCATAATTCCGAAGCCACCAGCAACTTTCTGGTCGGCTACACGGATTGGCCAAGGTTTCCAAACATCAAACAGGCGGAATAAGCAAAAACCAATTAGTGCCCATTGTAACGACATTATATTAAAAAATATTAAAGGCAGAAGAGTAATTGATTGTCCTGCAAATTCGTCCCAAACAATTCGCCCATCATCATGAACATCAAGGACTTTTGCCGTTTGACCACAAATATAAATTCCCACCAAGGACATGATGAGAATAGCGATTAAACTTAAGTTAAATCCGAGAGATAACCAGATAGGAATGAAAAGTAAGGCAAAAGCAGAGCCAAAAGTACCGGGTGCTTTAGGAGCGAGACCAGATCCAAAACCAACCCCACAGAAAACGATGCAGCGGTTGAACCAAGACATGTTCTTAAAATGAATCGGCGGTTTATGCAAAGTGTTGGTATCCATGAATTTGCAATGGGTAATCTGAACCCAAATGCTCAAAAGTTAGTTTTGTTTGTTCAACGATCTGTCCAATCATTGTAATCTTAACGTCCAGTTGTTTTTGCAAAAGTTTTTCATAATTTTGCGGTGTTATTGTAAAACATAATTCGTAGTCATCACCACCTGCAAGTGCATATTGCCAACGTTGTTGTTCTTCGAGTTGTTGCAATACAGGATCAACAGGTAATTTTTCCAAGACGAGTCGAGCTCCAACCTTGGATGCTTTTAAAATATGTCCTAAATCTTGAGCTAAGCCATCTGACACATCAATCATGCTAGAGGCAAGACCTTTTAGCTCTTGTCCAAGCTGACAGCGTGGTGTCGGATAGTCGAGTCTTTGTTGCAGCGGATGGCCTAAGTGCTGTAAACCGTAGGCTGCATCGCCCACCTGACCGCTCACACACACATAATCACCGACTTTTGCGCCTGAACGTAACACGGCTTTTCCGGTTTCTATCCAGCCCATTGCGGTAACGGTAATCGTGAGATGTGGGCCTTGGGTGGTATCTCCACCAATTAAGGCAACACCAAATTGATTACAACAGTCATAGATTCCCTGACTAAACCCTTCAAGCCACTCATGGTCAACTTGAGGCAAGCTGATTGCTAGTAAAATACTGTGCGGTTTGGCACCCATTGCAGCAATATCTGAAAGATTTACAGCAACACTTTTCCAGCCAATCGCATGAGGTGAGGTTTCAAGAGGGAAGTGACGTCCAGCAACAAGTGTATCTGCACAGATCACCAGTTGTTGATTTGGAGGGGGAGTAATTAAGGCTGAGTCATCACCAATACCAAGCGCGACATCGGAGTTTGACTGCCGATTAAAGTACTGGTCAATAATTGAAAACTCAGCCATAGAACACCAAGCCTATTAGTTTGCTTGTTGTTTTTCTGCGCTACGCAGTGTCGAACTTAGGCGGTCTAATACACCATTGATGTATTTATGACTGTCTGCTCCGCCAAAATGCTTAGCGAGTTCGATAGCTTCATCAAGTACCACACGGTATGGAATTTCTAAATGATCACGTAACTCGTAAGCACCTAAACGTAAAGTCGCGAGCTCTACACCATCAAGCGCGTCAATTTCACGGTCAAGTACCGGAATAAGTAACGCATCAAGCTCTTCGTGCTGAGCGATAACTTGAGTAAGTAGTTCGTGATAATAGCTTAAGTCGACCTTGTGCATTGCATTTTCAGCACGGGTACGTGCTTCAATTTCATGTACAGGGTTGTGACTCATTTGCCACTCGTAAATACCTTGTACAGCAAAACGACGTGCTTTGCGTTTTGCTGCATAAGCGGCTTGCAGTGTTTGAGACATGCTTTAAATTGCCTTTAATAAATTAACCATTTCAATTGCAGTTAAAGCAGCTTCGCTACCTTTGTTTCCTGCTTTTGTACCTGAGCGTTCGATTGCTTGCTCGATGCTGTCAGTAGTTAATACACCATTGATAACAGGCAAGCTGCTTTCTAACGCAACTACACCTAAACCTTTAGCACATTCACCAGCAACAAAGTCAAAGTGAGGTGTGCTGCCACGAATCACTGCGCCAAGAGCAATGATGGCATCAAACTGGTTTGATGTAGCTAATTTTTTAGCCACGATCGGGAGTTCCCATGCGCCAGGAGCGTGAATAACAGTAATGTTTTCTTCATTTACGCCGTGACGTTTTAATGTGTCGATCGCGCCTTCCAATAAGTGTTCAACAACAAAGCTGTTGAAACGACCCACTAAAATCGCATAACGACCTTCGCTTGCGAGATGTAATAAACCTTCAATACGGCGAATTGCCATAGCAACCTCGATTATTTCGTTGTGATTTGATCAGCAGTGACATATTCCACTACTTCTAAATTAAAGCCAGATAAAGCATTGAAACGTAATGGTGAGCTAAGAAGCTTCATTTTTTCAACACCTAAATCACGCAAAATTTGAGCACCTACACCAATCGTTTGATATTGATGTGAAAGTGCTGCATTGGATTTCACCGGTTTTGGCTTGTTTAAATCATCCAACGCTGGTCCCAAGTCTTGCAAATGATCTTGTCCGATCCAGACTAAAACACCGCGATCACTCGCTGCAATCGTCTGTAGTGCGCGGTCAAGATTCCAAGCAGGTTCGCCGTCAGCCTTATTCAGCTTAAGCAAATCACGAATTGGGCTGAAACCATGTACACGTACCGTTGTAACACCTTCTTTAGGCTCGCCTTTAACCAAAGCCAAATGAATGTCCGGGTTACCAATCTCACGATAGCGATAGAGCTCAAATGAACCGTATTCTGTTTGAATCGTTTTTTGATCCAAACGTTCTACAGTCTGCTCATTCGTCATACGGTAGTGAATTAAGTCGGCAATTGTACCAATTTTTAGACCATGCTTCTCAGCAAAAATTTCTAAATCTGCACGACGTGCCATTGTGCCATCTTCATTGATGATTTCACAAATGACAGAAGCTGGTTCAAGACCTGCTAAACGTGCCAAATCACAACCCGCTTCGGTATGACCTGCGCGGTGTAATACACCACCTGGTTGTGCCATAAGTGGGAAAATATGACCCGGTTGTACGATATCGCTTGGTTTAGCATGCGCTGCAACAGCAGCTTGAATGGTATGTGCACGCTCTGCTGCCGAAATACCTGTGGTAATACCTTCGGCTGCTTCAATAGATAACGTAAAGTTAGTGCTATGCTGAGCGCCGTTCTGGTCAACCATGAGTGGAAGATTTAACTGCTTACAGCGTTCACGGCTTAACGTCAGGCACACTAGACCACGTGCATGGGTAATCATGAAGTTAATATCTTCAGGACGAACATGCGTTGCTGCGATGACAAGATCACCTTCATTTTCGCGATCTTCGTCATCCATCAAGATAACCATTTTGCCTGCACGAATATCGGCGACAAGATCTTCAACACGACTCAGCGGCATTCGCTTTCACCTTTTTTTGTCGTAAGACAATTTCTATTGAATAAATTTCGCATAGTTTACGCTGTTTATAGAATTTTGCCTATGATTCTGATTTATCCAAATTTACCACCCAACATAATAGATCTGGATTTATTTATCTGAATAAATCATAAGAAAATAAAATTATTTAAACTAAATACCATGAATTTAAATAAAAAAAACCTAGCCAAAAGGCTAGGTTTAAATGCGCACAAAGACTTTTTAAGAAGCTGCACTACTTGGACTGTCGTTTTGTGGAATTGATTTTTTACCCATCAAAATTTCAGTTCTAATATTTTGTGCAAGCTCTGCACATTCAGCGTTCATGCCATTAATCATAAATGCATGACGAGTCATGATATTACTTGGGTTTGGCATTGCAACAAGCTGATAGCTGTCTTGAATAGCTTTAAGCTGATCATTCTCAAGATAAAGCGCAGACTCTTTTGCATGTAGATGTTGTGCTAAACGCTGAGCAGCTTCTTTCGCATCAATCTGCATTGCTTCTACGGCATGACACACGGCACTGCGGGTTTGCAGCGCAAAGCGTTTATCTTCACGGTAACGTTTATATAAAACGTCTGATAGTAATTGGAAAACTGTACCTACCATAAGCAAACATTCTACAGCGTGCGGATGTGAAGTTGAGATTGCGAGTGTTGCGCCTTCTGCATGAAACTCATCTACCACCTCAATATCAGTCGCCTTTAAATGATAATGCTTTGTGCATAGCTCGATACTTTTATTTAAGAAGAGCTGACAAAGTTTAAAATAAGGAACCGAAACAGACTGGTTAACGCTACTTAATAACTGTTTAGGGTCATAAAACTGAATATTAAGTGCTAAGGTATCTTGGTCTGTAGCTTCTGTGCTTTTTTCTGGTTGTGGGCGAACCAGTGGTTTCGCTTTAGCTTGCTGCTGAGCTTGAGCAACCAAAGTTACTGTATTTTGTTTTTCAAGCGCGAGGGCTTGGGTTAACTCTTGAATTTCATGTTTTAAACGATTTTCTTCGTTAATACGGGCTAAGTATTCGCTACGGGTTGGACGAGCGATGGCACGGTAAGCAAGCCATAATAAAACATGTAGGAACAGTGAAGCTAAAATCGCAAGCCATTGGGTACGAAGAATTTCCCCAATACTTGGTTGAATAAGTGTAATTTCAATAGAACCGACTTTCTTCTCGTTTTGAAGAGCATCACGAACAAAAATTTCACCTTCGCGAGTTTTTGACATGCCGCTTGTTGCCAAGACTTGTTTATTGGCATCAAGAATACGGATAGATGCCACACTTGGATTGGTCGCATAGCGATTGGCAATAAGCGCCAAAGATACCGTATTGGCAGGCTCAAGCTCAGATAAGCTGTCTGCTACGAGTTGACTGGTCATGAGCTGACCTTGACTCGCACGGTTTTCATTGAGCTGGTGTGTTGTTGCAATCACCAATAAAAAGGTATGCAATGCAAAACTAATGATCAGTAGGCTAGCAAATAGCCCTTGTCTAGGCGCAATCAAGTTAAACTTCCAAGGCAATTATATTGAAATTCGATTATGATTCTTACAATAGTTGTCACTCAGACTAGAGTCAATTCATGCGAGAAATCATTCTTATATCCTTTTTAGGACCGGACCAACCAAACCAGTTTACCCGATTAATGCAAGTACTATCCGTACATTCATTGCAAATACTGGATGTAGGTCAGGCCGTTATTCATAATCAACTGACATTGGGCATCGTGGTCGCTTCAGATAATGAAACTGCGACAGCGTTGGCAATGAAAGAGATTTTGATTTTAGCACATGATATTGGCTTAACAGTGCGCTTTAAACCAATCTCGGGCGCAGAATACGATCAATGGGTAAGCGAAGGTGGACGAACTCGTTATATCGTCACGGCTTTAGCGCCAGAACTCACTGCTGCACATTTACAAGCAGTTACACAAATTGTGTCTACACAAGGTTTTAACATCGAAACGATAACGCGTTTATCCGGCCGTGTAGACCTTGAAAAAGACAGTACATTGCCTCGTCGTGCTTGCGTACAGTTTGGTTTAAGCAGTGGTCCAACTTTAGATGCACAAGCCATGCGTGCAGCTTGTTTACTTCTTTCAAGCGAATTAAATATTGATGTTGCTGTTCAAGAGGACAACGCATATCGACGTAACCGCCGCTTAGTGTGCTTCGATATGGACTCAACCTTAATTGAGCAAGAAGTGATTGATGAGTTGGCGATTGAAGCAGGGGTAGGCGCACAAGTTGCTGAAATTACTGAAAGAGCAATGCAAGGCGAACTTGATTTTCAGCAAAGCTTCCGTGCCCGTGTTGCATTATTAAAAGGGCTTGATGCTGCTGTTTTACCTAAAATTGCTGAGCGTTTAACCATTACCGAAGGTGCAGAGCGCCTCATTTCAACGTTAAAAGCACTTGGATATAAAACGGCTATTTTATCAGGCGGTTTCCAATATTTTGCTGAATATTTACAAGGCAAACTAGGCATTGATGAAGTTCATGCCAATGTTTTAGACGTACAAGATGGCGTTGTGACAGGTGAAGTAAAAGGTGTAATTGTTGATGGCGCACGTAAAGCTGAATTATTACGTGAGCTTGCCAACAAACTCGATATTTCATTAGAGCAGGCAATGGCTGTCGGTGATGGCGCAAATGATTTACCGATGCTTGCGATTGCAGGACTTGGCGTAGCATATCGTGCTAAACCGCTTGTTCGCCAAAATGCGAATCAGGCGATTTCAAGCGTTGGTTTAGATGGTGTGCTGTATTTACTCGGTATGCATGACAAAGATTTAAACCGTGCTTAAATAATACTGAACAATCATTAAGCGCTGCTCAAGAGTAGCGCTTTTTTTATGCAGAATAGTCATAAAAACAAGCAAGTTATGACAGAATTATGCACAGAAAAAAGGCAATAAAAAAAACTGAAAAAAACTTATTTTCAGGCAAAAAAACGGCATAGTTTTTTGTAATGACACGCCAGAATTGATGCCATATAGGACGTAGAACTTTTTTAAATTTACAAAAATGTAATGACAAAAGAATGTTGCGACAAAGTATGTCGCATCGACAAATAACAGGTCTTTTTTTCTAAAAAAAAACATCCATAATGCTTTCTAAGCTTCAACACAAATCATGAATTAAAGTTGTTTTTGGAATGAGGTCTGGTGTTCAGACCGAATGTTTTTAGACGTTTTCATTAAGACGGAGGTTTCTATGGTAACAGCGAATTTTGCCGCTATCGCCGGATTCAGCTTAATTGCTGTCGCGCTTGTTGCTGTTTTCTTTTCTCCTTACCGTCGTTGGCTTGGTTTTATGCTTGCAGGGATGTTTTTTTGGGGGCTATTGGAAGTGGTCCGTTTTGGAGTTCAAGTCACTTTTGAAATGCCAGTCACATATAGTTATTTAACTGCACTAAGTCTAGCGATGGTAATGGTCACATTTGTTTTATTACGTGAGGATAAACAGGCACAGAAGGCTTTGGCAAATCGCCAATATATAGAACATACGCCAGTATATGAAGATGATCAGCAGCAATGTTCTAGCCGATAATTAAATTGTTATCTAACGGTAAAAAGGTATGCACAGCATGCCTTTTTTATTTACGAAAACATGATTTTTATTATACAAAGCATTTATTAAAAAATAGCCAGTTATGCTACGATAGGCTGGTCTGTTGACGTTTCATATATAGATTGCGTTGCCAATTAGAATATCATCAGTCGATGCACAAAACAGGCAATGGGGAGCCCTTGCTGAGTTTTGCCCCAAGGTTTTCATAAAAATACAATAGGCGTGAATGTTCATGAAACTTTCTTCTATACCTGTAGTCAAGTTACCACTTGTTGATGTCAGTACAGACCCGTTAGATTTATTGGTAGCAGGTTTGGCACTGCGTATGAAACAGTTGGCACGTACAAGTCCTAAGTTTATTGAGCTAGTGCATGACCGCGCATTCCGCATTCAAATTGGTACTGATTTAGGTGTTGCTCGCCAAATTATTATTAACAATGGTCACATCGATACAGTTGCTGGCTCACCTGAAAAAGCTGACTTTATTTTGCAATTTGCAGATAGCGAACAAGGTGTAAAAACTTTACTTAAAGGTGACCCAACTGCATTTATGACGGGTATGCAAGACGGTAGCATTAAAATGGAAGGCGATTTCAGCCTGCTCGTTTGGTTTAACCAAGCAGCTAAACTCATTCCACCAAGATTACCAAAACCAGTAAAAGATAAAGTACGCCAAGCACGTGCTTTTATTAAAGAAAAAACTGGTCGCTAAGATCTAATAAAAAACTCCCGATTGGGAGTTTTTTTATATCTATGCTTCAACTTCTAAATTGAAAGTGACTGGCCCATCATTAATGAGGTGTACTTTCATGTCAGCAGCAAAAATACCTGTTTGAACAGTTTCAAACTGTGAGCGGGTATATTCAACCAACTGTTCATAGAGTGCTTTTGCGTCGCTAGGTGGCATGGCTGGACCAAAGTCTGGACGTAAACCTTTTTGGGTTTGAGCCATGAGCGTGAACTGAGAAACAAGCAGGACTCCGCCATTTGCCTGAGATACGTTCCAGCCCATCTTGCCTTGTTCATCATCAAAAATACGATATTTCAAAATCTTATCGATAAGCTTCTGGCCTATGGCTAAAGTATCGTCTCGGCCAATTCCTAAAAAAACCAATAAGCCATGCTGGATTTCACCGGTCGTTTCACCGTCTACCACCACTTTAGCTTCAAGAACTCGTTGTATTAAAGCGCGCATTGTTAGAGAGAGTTTCTGCAATTATTTGAATTGATGCAGTTTAGCAGAAATTAATTTAAATGATTTTTAAAAGGAAATTTCATGGAGTTGCAACAATGGTATAAAAGCTCATAATTCATCTATAAAAATATGCTTTAATGCTAAGAAGCAAGCGAATAATCATTGACTATGTCTCCAATTATCCATTCTTTACTTGATACAGACTTGTACAAATTTACGATGCTACAAGTGGTTTTGCATAAATTCCCGCAAACACATAGCGTCTACCATTTTCGTTGCAGAAATTTAGAAGATACTGTTTATCCATTAGTGGATATTTTGGATGATTTAAACGAGCAACTCGACCATTTATGTAATCTCAAATATAAAGAAGATGAACTACAATATTTAAGAAAACTACGATTTATTAAAAGCGACTTTGTTGATTATTTAGAATTATTCCAGCTTAAACGACGTTTTATTCAGGCCAGTATAGATGCCGAAGGCCGACTAGATATTCGTATTGAAGGGCCAATGGTTCAGGCCATGATGTTCGAGATTTTTGTCCTAGCCATTGTAAACGAGTTATATTTTAGCCGTATTAAAACAGATGAAGTCTGGGCTGAAGGTGAACGCCGTTTAAAAGCCAAGCTTGAATTGATTCAGCAATATGAAAAATCCCAGCAGCCGAATGACCCTCCATTTTTAGTTTCTGATTTTGGTACACGCCGCCGCTACAGCTTCGAATGGCAAAAACATGTTGTAGCAGCCTTTCATAAAACAGTGCCAAATGTGTTCCGTGGTACAAGTAATGTCCTGCTTGCAAAAGAGTTAAACATTACACCAATTGGGACCATGGCTCATGAATTCCTACAAGCTTTTCAGGCACTTGATGTACGACTACGTGACTTTCAAAAAGCTGCTTTAGAGACATGGGTTCAAGAATATCGTGGAGACTTGGGAATCGCTTTGACCGACGTTGTTGGTATGGACGCTTTCCTTAGAGATTTTGACTTGTATTTCGCGAAACTGTTTGATGGCTTACGTCATGACAGTGGTGACCCTTATGAGTGGGGCGATAAAGCCTATGCGCATTACCGTAAATTAAAAATTGATACCAAAACTAAAATGCTCACCTTTAGTGATGGCCTTAATTTGCCAAAAGCATGGGAATTGCACCAATACTTCAAAGACCGTTTTCAGGTCAGCTTTGGTATTGGAACCAATTTGACCAATGATATGGGCCAAACACCGCTCAATATTGTGTTGAAACTGGTTGAGTGTAATGGTCAGTCGGTTGCCAAAATTTCGGATAGCCCAGGAAAAACCATGACCGACAACGATACGTTCTTGGCTTATTTACGTCAGGTTTTCCAAATTGAAGAGCTTGAAGAAGCTGTTTAATTACAATGTAGTTTGACAGCTTGGCAGGCACTTAACGCTTGAGAATGTTTATATCTGATTTTTTGCTAAACGGTAGCAGAAAATCAGAGTTTGATAGATATAAGCTTATGCTAAGATGAAATTAAGCTGGTATAAAAAGTAACCATGACGATGACACTCCCTGATTTTAAACTCGATTTATTAATAGAAGCAGAAGAGTTAGTGCCTTATTTAGGCAATGAATATATTCGCATTGTAGATTTGAGCCGTGCCTCGGTTTATGAACAACTCCATATTCCACATGCCATTCACTTACAGCCTAAATGGTTGGTGGCTCAGCATGAAGAAGCCACTGGCATTTTGCCAGATGAAGCAGGTTTACAAGCGCTCATTGAAAAATTGAATATTTCGCCAAATCACCATGTGGTGGTCTATGACGATGAAGGTGGGGCATGGGCTGGGCGTTTAATCTGGAATTTGCATTGCTTAGGGTTTACCCGTACCAGTTTAATTAATGGCGGCATTCATGCATGGTTAGGTGCAGGTTTACCCACCACCGCTGAGGTTGAAGAATTACCTAGAGTTGATAACTTAATTCAGATTGATTTATCACATGCTGCTCAGTTCCGAGTGAACTATGAAGAACTACGCAAACAGGTTGAACAAGAAAGTATTCAACTGTGGGATTGTAGGACGATTGATGAATATAGTGGTGTTCGTTTAGCGGCTCGACGAGGTGGTCACATTCCAAATGCACTCCATTTTGAATGGAGTACTGCACTTAATCGTCAAAATCATCTAAAATTGCATCCGCTTGAACGCACGCGGCAGCGTCTTGAACAACTTGGGTTCGATTTAAAACAACCTGTAGTCGTATACTGCCAGTCACATCACCGTTCTGGTTTGGCCTATATTTTGGCTAGACTTTTGGGTTGGGAAGCAAAAGCCTATGATGGTGCGTGGAGTGAATGGGGCAATCGCCTCGATAGTCCTATCATTACTGGAGAATCGCCGTCTTGAGTTTTACATCTCGCTTAAAAAAAGAATTATTTATTAAGGCACAAAATCTTGTTCCTCAGCATCAGTTAAGCCGTGTGGTGGGTAAAGTTGCTGCAAGTGAAAATCCAGTGTTAAAAGCTGCGGTTATTCATGCATTTAAAACCAAATACGGCATTGATTTATCAATTGCTGAACAAGGCAATGCACTCAAATATAAATCTTTTAATGATTTCTTTACCCGTGCATTGAAAGATGGCGTACGTCTAGTTGACGAAAATCCAGACAGTATTGTTTCACCAGCAGATGGCGCAATTTCTCAAATTGGTAAAATCACTGCTGGCGAAGTTTTTCAGGCAAAAGGCCAAAGCTTCTCTGTAGAAAAATTAATTGGTGACCCACAACTTGCTCAACCTTTCCAAGAAGGCGAGTTTGCAACGGTTTATTTGTCTCCACGTGATTATCACCGTGTTCATATGCCATTTTCAGGCACATTAACTGAAACTTTATATGTACCGGGTGAGTTATTTTCAGTAAACCAGGTCACTGCTGAAAATGTACCGGGTTTATTTGCCCGTAATGAGCGTATGGTTTGCTTGTTTGATACTGAACTTGGTCGTATGGCTGTTGTTTTAGTGGGCGCGATGATTGTTGCAGGTATTGAAACTGTGGCAACAGGTAAAGTAAAACCGTCGGGTCGTATTGAATTACAGCATCATCAGTTGAAGTTAGAGAAAGGTGCTGAGCTTGGCCGTTTTTATTTAGGTTCTACTGCAATTATTTTATTTGAAAAAGATAAAATCGAGTGGGAAAAACGTTTTAAAGCCGAGTCCGTTGTTGTCATGGGCGAACGTATGGGCCATACAATCTAACCCAGAAATAAGATTTAAAAAGAGAGCATTTGCTCTCTTTTTTATTTACATTCCTATAATTAACTATATTTTTAAATATAATGTTTAACGGTAAATTAATTTTTAATTCATTATAAAGATTCACTAAGAGAATAAAATGTCCCCAACTCCTATCATTAGTTTATATTTTGCTTCGGCTTTGACTTTCGTGGCCGCGTTACTTCATTTTATTTGTGTGTTTTGGGGAGCAAATGGTTTTCGGTTTTTAGGAGCTGGGAAAAGTATTGTTCAGATGGTCGAAAGGGGACATTGGTATCCGAATTTTACAGCTATAGCTGTGGGGATTATTCTAACAGTATGTTCTATGTATGCCTTCTTTGCAGCAAAAGGACTACAGCTATTACCTTTTACCGAAATTATTTTGTCACTTGTCGCAGCCGTGTTTCTTATTCGTGGTTTTGCTTTTCCATGGTTAAAATCAAAATTTGTTGGAAATAGTGATTTATTTTGGTATATCAGCTCAGCCTTTTGTTTAATACTGGGTACTTTATACGCCGTAGGCGTATATTCAATATTAAAGAATATATTTTAGCTTAGGTAGAATTAATACTTTTAAAAAGTAAAAAAGGGAGTATGACTCCCTTCTTCATTATTTAGTCCAACCATATTTTTTGAAAATAGCATTGCCTTGTTGAGACGATAGAAAATCTACAAAACGTTTAGCTTCAGTGTCTTTTAAACTATGCTTGGTTAAAGCTACACCTGTATCTCGATAAATAACTAGCTCTGGTTCAATTGGTATAATTTGTCCAATGTCTGGGTTACTGACTCCCCAAATATTAAAGACTAACCAAGCATCATAGCTGCTATTTTCTTCCCAGTTTTTCTTGGCAATTCCTGTGTTGGCTGCATAGGTGGCAATATTTTTTCGAAAAGATTTGGTTAATTGAATATTTCCAGTTCTGCCAGCAATATCTTCCCACATACCGACTTGACCTGCGCCATGCGTAACTAAAACCTTAACGCTGGGTTTAGCGAGGTCTTTAAAACCTTTAATATTCTTAGGGTTTCCCTTTCTCACTAAAATGGCTGCGGGACGTAAATATAAAGGCTCTACCGAGTCTTTTATAATTTGCTCAGAAAAAGCATTTTCAAAATCAGACATCATGGCTTCGGAACCGCTATATATAACATCGGCATCTTGTTTCGCTTTTTCCGACCATTGAGAAGTAGGTCCAGAAGTAACATGGACTGCTATGCCAGTTTTATTGGTGAATTGTTTGGCGACTTCTTTCATTGCGGGTGCTGGACCACCAGGACCATACACTTGTACGTCTGCAAAGCTATGGATAGATACAGAACCGAGAATAAGACAAATTAGGTACGGTATAAATTTATATTGTTTTGACATTTTAATCGCTGTAGTAATTAGGAAAATATCAGCATATATTTTTTATTATTTAAACGGGATTAATTTTTGCAACCGTATTTATATTACATATTTTTAAAATATAGTTTTATTAAATTTCAGTAAATCTGTTTTAATGTGTTTTTAGATTGAATATAAATTATAGATAATTTTATGGTAATTTATATTTTATAAATTTATTATTTAAATAGATGCAATGTAAATAATAGAGGAGTAATCCCTTGATTAGAAAAAGTAATTCCCTTTTAAAAATTTTATTCAGCGGTATTTGTTTGATATCTGGTTCTGCTATGGCTGCTCCAATTACAGATTTGAATAAGCAAATAGTGAGTGAAAAACCAGGTTCAATATTGTCCATAGAACAACAAGATGTAACGAGTTTATTTCCCCATGCCGATCAGCGTTTGTTGATCAATTATCGTAGTCGAGGTGTGAATGGCGAGCCTATCGTTGCCTCAGCATTTATTTTATTACCAAAAGGAACACCTCCAAAAACGGGCTGGCCGATACTTGCATGGGCGCATGGTACGACCGGAGTTGCTGACACCTGTGCACCTTCTGGTGACTATGTAGGTGGTCCTGTTCATTCTTATCAAGAAGTTGCTTCCAAAGCTTTAGATTCTTGGCTCGCACGCGGCTATGCGGTTGTTGCACCTGATTATCAGGGCTTAGGTACACTAGGTGCACATCCCTATATGAATGCCAAGAGCCAACTGCATACAGTGGTAGATGCCGTACGAGCATTACATTTGCTTAAGCCAAAAGATTTTAATAAACAATGGCTAGTGATGGGCCATAGCCAAGGCGGAGCTGCTGCTATTGCTGTGGCGGCTTATGGGCAAAAAGATGCACCTGAACTAGATTTAAAAGGAGCGATTGCGCTTGCGCCAGGGGGCTATCAATATGAAGGCATTGCAGAATATGTAAAAACTAATCCAAACCCAGAACCTAGTGTGGCAGCTTTCTTCCCGATTGTGTTATTAGGAGCGCAAGCAGCAGAACCAAGCATTGTCCCTGAAAATTTAGTTAGTGCCGAAATGAACACTGTGCTCACACAAGCACGTAGCCGCTGTTTATCTGAACTTCAATCTGATTTGAAAAAATCTCCTTCTAGCATATTTAAAGCTGATGCAGATTTAAAACCTCTTTTGGCTTATCTAAAACAGCAGTCTATTGAAAATATGGTACCGACTGTACCATTAATGATTGTTCAGGGTTCTAAAGATCATTTGGTTGACCCTAGAGGGACATACGCTTATTACCAACAGCTATGTAAATCAAAAAAACCAACCATTTATCAAACAATTGATGGTGGAGATCATCGCGATGCATTACGCCAGAGCAACACTTTTGCCACCAACTTTTTAAATGTTATAGAGAAAAATCAGACGAAATCATATTGCTCTAATTTTAAGTAAATAGGTTGAAATGTGACAAAAAAGCCGACTTTTCAAGAGTCGGCTTTTTATATGTGAGAAGGCAACTTTAGGTCATGTTATATAGTCTTTCTTTTGGAAAAACTGCGGTAAATGTTGATCCCTCGTTTTCTTTAGACTGCACATCTAAATACGCGCCGTGTTGCATTAATACGTGTTTTACAATCGCAAGGCCTAAACCCGTTCCACCTGTTTGACGGCTACGATCACTGTCTACACGATAAAAGCGTTCGGTCAGACGCGGTAAATGTTTTGGATTAATCCCGATACCGGTATCTTGTACGCTAAAGTAAGCATGTTCACCATCATCATGCCAGCCAATGGTAATGGTTCCACCTTTTGGCGTGTACTTGATGGCATTCGTAATTAGATTACTAAATGCGCTGGCAATTTCCATGTCAGAACCAATCAGGTCACAGTGGCTATCAATGTGTAAATTGAGCGTGTGTCCATAATCAGCATTATAGGCCTGAGCATCATCAAACAATTGATTCATTAAACTCGGCATTTCAATAATCTGGTTTTTTGCAATTTTCTTATTATTTTCTAAATTTGATAACAGCAGTAAATCATTCACTAACGCGTTCATACGCTTAGTTTGAGACTGCATCTGATCAAATGCGCGTTTCCAGCGTGGGCTAATATCTTCTTGGTCGGTAAATGTTTCGATATAACCACTGAGTACAGTTAACGGTGTACGCAGCTCATGCGAAATATTATCGACGAAGTCTTTACGCATTTGCTCAAGGTTGTGCATACGCGTAACGTCGTAAGCCACCAATAAACGACTTTCTCCACCGAACCGTGTGAGTTTGACCTGTACATAACGGTCATCATCAAGACTTGAATGGAGTTTTATCCCATCCGGTGCTTGATCAATATTGTTAAAATATTCAATAAAAGTAGGCTGGCGCAAAATGGTTAATAAGTTACGACCACGGTCGAGAGGGCTGATTCCCAATAAACGCTCTGCAGCAGGGTTCCACCATTCAATTTGATGTTGATCATCAATGAGTACTACTGCTTCAGCGAGGGCAACTAAAGAAGATTGAGCACGGTCAATCAGCCCCACCATTTCGGCCTGAACAATACGTTCCTGACGCTGAGCACGATACACATTAAATAATAATGCCCCCCAAATACCACTTAGGTTGGGAGGAACATCGTAAGGGTTGTTGGCAATCCAGTCATTCACCAAATATAAAGAACGCAACTGGAGTGCAAAAAACACCACGAAGGCGATAAAAATACAGCTCCAGAAATACCCAACCCCTAAACCGACTAAACCTGCAATAATCAGGAAAAATAATAAAAGTCGTAAATCTTGTTTAGCAAACGTCCACAAACTACTGTAACGGGAAAGCTTTTGTTCACGTACCTGTTCAGGGACGGGGTAGGGTTCATACATAAATTTTGGTTAACCTGCGGCTAAATCTGCACGTGTAGAGAAACGATAACCTGTACCACGTACGGTTTGAACAAATCGGTCAACACCAAAAGGTTCTAACACTTTACGCAAACGACGGATATGTACATCGATGGTACGATCTTCAATGTATACATTACCGCCCCATACCTGATCGAGCAACTGGGCACGTGTATATGCACGTTCCGGATGGGTCATAAAAAATGCAAGTAAGCGATATTCAGTTGGTCCCATATCTAAAATGCTGTTACCAAAGCTTACGCGTTGGCTTACAGGATCAAGAATTAAGCCATTGGCATCAATTGTTTTTTCTCCGCTTAATGCATTTGCACGGCGTAGAACAGCTTTAATACGAGAAACCAGTTCACGGGTTGAAAATGGCTTAGTCATATAGTCATCTGCGCCAGCGTCTAGACCTTGTACTTTGTGGTCTTCTTCTCCGCGAGCGGTGAGCATAATGACTGGAATTTCTGCTAGGTTTTCATCACGTTTTAAGCGGCGGCATAAATCCACACCACTTACGCCTCCAGGTAACATCCAATCAAGCAAGATAAGCGCCGGACGTTGGTCGACGATAATTTGATGAGCCTGTTTGGCATCTTCAGCCTGTAAACATTGAAAGCCTGCCATATCCAAAGAAGTATGGATCATTTCACGAATAGGAAGCTCATCATCGACAATTAAAATATAGTCATCTTTCACAGCGTAATACCTTGTAGATTTTAACGGTGAACCGTTTTGTAGTTATGACAGGCTTATTACAAAGATTAATTATGACAATTTCATTGCAGAAAAGTCTATAAAATCGAATTTAGCAATAATTTGTGACAAAAATACGGCAAGCACATGACCGAATGATGACAGGTCGGCATAAATTTTCTTAAAGCCATTCAAGGTGTTACCAATTTGCTTTCAGCTAGTTTTTTGGACTTAAAGTAGTGTCAAAAAACTTTAATATTATTTTGAAACTTGTGCCAATAAAGACAAGAAAACAATACGGCAGGCTGTCAAAACTTGTTCAAGAGACTGCTCAAAGCCACCCATGACCCATCGAATTGCAATTTGCGTGACGTATCCGTTTAGCCCTGTTGCAATTAAAGAGAGCTCATTTTCCTTGTGCTGTATTTGCGGCATGGTCAGCATAACGAATGCTTGGATCATACGGTCAAACTGAGCAAGGGTTTCTTGAATGGTGGCCTGATTATGTAATTCCTGAACCAGAACTGCATCAACGTAGACGATACGGGCTAAACGAGGGTCTTCTTTTAAAGTCGTCAGCAGTGCTCTTAAGCCTGCATCGACCATTTTTTCTGGATCTGGCGCAGCTTTGATCACAGCTTGCATTAAGTTTTGCTGTAACTCTTCAATCATTTTTAAAAAGATGGTCTGGAATAAATCCTCACTCTTTTTAAAAGATTCATAAAAATAGCGTTCGGTGAGTTTTGCTTCTTGGCAGACATCCTTTACCGTCACTGAAAAAAAGCCAAGGGTCCCATAAGTCGCAATACCCGCTTCAATGAGTTTTTCGCGGCGTGCTTCTTTACGTTCGGAAAGAGATAACCCTTTGAACTGACGTTCTTTACTCACAGTTTTTGTTTTCTTTTTACTGGTTGAGTCGTTTGTCGCCATAAATAAATGGTTTCCTGATTTATCGGTTTTTCGGCAAATATGAGGCCTATGATAAAGCGGTCAGCAGAATTGTGCCAATCTATCTGAAATTACAGTGTACTATATTGACAATGATTATTGTCAAAATTATATTAAAAGAGTCTAAAATGCACATGCAATGAACCGGTTGTGCAAATCGAAAAACAAAGGATGGACAATGAAAAATTTTAAAAACAAAGTCGCTGCAATTACGGGCGCAGGTTCTGGCATTGGGCAACAATTAGCAATTCTTTTGGCAAAACAAGGTTGCCATCTTTCATTAAGTGATATTAATGAAAAGGGTTTAGAGAAAACTGTTGAGCTATTAAAACCCTACAGTAACATTACTGTAACAACCAAAAAGTTAGACGTTTCTGACCGCGAAGCAGTAAAGCAGTGGGCACAGGAAACCGTGCAAGATCATGGCTCTGTTAATCTCATTTTTAACAATGCTGGGGTTGCCTTAGGTTCGACTGTAGAAGGCGCAACTTACGAAGATTTAGAGTGGATTGTTGGAATTAACTTCTGGGGCGTGGTTTACGGTACTAAAGAATTTTTACCGTTTATTAAGCAAACTCAAGATGGTCACATTATCAATATTTCCAGCTTATTTGGTTTAACAGCTCAGCCAACCCAGTCTGGCTATAACGCGACTAAATTTGCGGTACGTGGTTTTACCGAATCGTTACGTCAAGAGTTAGATATTGAAAAAAGTGGCGTGAGTTCTTTGTGCGTACATCCGGGGGGAATTCGCACTAATATTGCGAAAGCTGCAAAAATGAGTGATAGCTTGAGTAGTTTAGGTATGGACCCAGCTAAATCGATTCAAAACTTTGATAAGTTCCTACGTACCCCACCAGAAGAAGCGGCTCGTCAAATCTTAGACGCAGTTTTGAAAAATAAACGCCGTTTATTGATTGGTAGCGATGCAAAAATTCTGGATGCATTCCAACGTTTGTTCCCGACAGGGTACCAACGTGCTTCCACCATTGTCACGAAATGGATGAAATAAGATTTAAATTAAAAAAGCCATCAATTGATGGCTTTTTTTATAAGGCTTAATTTATTTTAAATAAGGGCTTTGATCTTCTTTTTCTTCCAAATAAACTGGTAATACAAGCCTTGAACAATACAGAGGCTGACAAATGCCAAGGCATAGGCAAACCAGATTCCTTTAAGTCCCCATATTGAGCTAAACCAGTAAGCACATGGAATTTCAATAAATAAAATAGCTGAGATATTAAGTAACATTGGGGCTGTTACGGTACCACTGGCACGCATGATCGATGCAAAAATAGCACCCGCACCAAAGAATAGAATTGCCCAAAGTACAATAAATAAAAGCTGCTGCCCTAATACCACCACGGTTGGGTCGGTAATAAATAAAGCCATTAAGTATTTTGAAAAGAGATAGCCAAGCGCAATTAAGGCACCTGTAAATAAAAAGTTCATACCTAAAGCCGTGCGGGTAACACGTGCAAGTAGGTCTGATTTACCTGCACCAATGGCTTGTGCTGCAAAAATTGAAGCCGCAATTGAGATTGATAAAGCAGGGAACTGAATATAGTTGAGTACTTGGTTTACGGCACCATACGCAGCTGTCGCATGCGCTCCAAAGCGGTTAACTAAACCTACAATTACGAGTCCCGCCATTGAGGTCGTAATCATTTGAATACCGGTTGGAACACCTAAACGTAAAATGATTTTGCTCAATTCTGGGTTGTGACGGATATGTTGCAAAAGCTGGCGGTTCGGTCGAAGCGGATGCTTTTTCTTATTTAGATAAATCGCAAGAAAAATTAAGATAGCAATATAACTAATAATTGATGCTATAGCTGGTGCAATAATACCGAGGGCAGGAAAGCCAAAATAACCTTTCAGCAGAATTGGTGTAATAATTACGCCGATCACGCTGGTTAAAGCCAGTGCAAGTAAAGGCGTGGTGCTGTCACCCACACCACGTAAAATTGAGGTATAGATAATATAAACAAAGAGAAGAGGACTACCTGCTAACATCCATTGCACATAAGGCAAAGAGAGGTGCATCACCTTCGGGTCCGTACCTAAAAGCTCTAAAATATCGTGGGCAAAAAATACACCAATAATCGCGGTAATGATTCCGCCAATAATGGTCATAAACAGGGTAGAACCCACTACACTTTGTACTTTTTCAAAATTCTGTGCGCCCCATGCTTGTCCTACTAGCACTGTGGTGCCTGTTGAAATTCCGATAATAAAAGCAAGCAGTAAAAACAAAATCGGGAAATATACAGAAACTGCGGCAATTGCATCGACTCCCATCATTTGTCCAACAAAGATGGTGTTAATGGTGCCAGACAGATTTTGCAAAATATTGGTTGCAATAAGCGGCAATAAGAAAACAAAAAATGTTTTCCATAAATTTTGCTGATGAATTAAAGACTGTCTTGGTGGCATTTGTTCTCCATCGCCCATCTCTTTGATGAGCGGGGCGGATATTCAACTTAGCATATTTAGGTGAGATTTCTTGTAGTGTTTTGCTAGGCTAAGTTTCTAAATTTATTAACATTCATTCAAGATTTCTCCTGCTTTTTGCAATGTTTCATCATTTTTAGCAAAGCAGAAACGAATGAGGCGTAAAGACTCGGGTGCTTGCTGGTAGAAAACCGAAACAGGAATAGCCACAATTTTATGTTGCTCGGCAAGAAACTGGCACATTTCAACATCGTTTAAGTCAGGTCTAATCTGACTGTAATCAAGATTTTGGAAATAAGTCCCTTGCGATGGTTTAAGTAAAAAACGGCTATTGTGAATCGCTTGATTAAATCGATCTCGCTTAGTTTGATAAAACTGCGAAAGTTCCTGAATATGTTCTGGATGTTGCTGCATATATTGCGCTAGCGCAATCTGACAAGGTGTCGTACCACAGAAATTCGCATATTGATAAATCTGGCGGAACAGACGCATTAATTCAGGTGAAGCCACACAGTAACCTGTTTTCCAGCCTGTCACATGAAAGGTTTTCCCAAAAGAACCAATCACAAAACTACGTTCTCTGAGCTCTGGAAAATGCAAAGCACTAAAGTGTTGCTGACCATCAAAAACCAAATGTTCATAGACTTCATCGGACAAAACCACAATATTTTTATCTCGAATCAGTTCAATAAGTTCTAACCAGTCTTGTTTTTCCCAGATGGTGCCAGTGGGATTGTGAGGCGTATTCACCACAATCATACGGGTTTTGTCATTAATCAAATCTTTAACTTGTTGCCAGTTCACCTTAAAGTCAGGTGCTTGCAGGGCAATACGAACAGCTTTACCACCTGCTAGCTGAACAGAAGGTCCATAGCTGTCATAACTCGGGTCAAAAATAATGACTTCATCACCTGCATTGATGCAGGCTTGTATGGCACAGAAAATAGCGATGGTTGCGCCGGGAGTAATCGTGATCTGGGTTACAGGATCAAGTTGAAGCTGATCACGCTGCTGAAACTGTAAAGCAAGCCGTTCACGGAGTGCAAGAATACCATCACCAGGTGGGTATTGATTGTGTCCAGCCAAAGTTGCGTGTGAGAGGGCTTCGAGCAAAGCAGGAGGCGCAGGAAAGTCTGGGAAACCTTGTGAAAGGTTAAGTGCACCCAAGCGCTGTGCCGTTGCCGTCATGGTACTAAAAATAGTTACCCCTTGTGCGGGCAATTTTGACTGAAGCTGTAGCATGTTGTTCTCTTAAAGAAATTATTAACGTTATAAAATCGATTCAATCGCTGCGCGGATTACACCTAGAGTTAAACCGATAAATGCACCAACTACAACGCCATTTACTCGAATCATGTGTAAGTCGCCACCGACTTCATTTTCAATTTTTCCAATCATTTCACGTGAGTCCCATTCATGAATGCGCTCACTCACATAGCGTATGATTTTATGGCTATATTGATCCGTAAAGTTCATGGCAAGTCCTGTCATTTCTTTGTTGAGAACTTCACGTACTTTTACATTTTGAACAAGATTTTCACCCAATTGCTGAATGGCAGCTCTCAGGTTCATTGCAATGCCAGAGTCTTCTTTCATTAAATCTGCTTTAATGGCATCACATAAAATGGTGACAGCACCACTAATGAAATTTAGAACTTGTGGACTATCTAACAGGGCATCTTTACCGCTATTGAGACGTTGACTGGCAACACTGTCAGGATTTGCTAATTCGAGCATAAGTGAATGAGCAACGGTTTCAATTTCCTGTCGCCATGGGTGTTCGTGGTCAGCCAACATCGACTCTACTTTTTCAACCAGTGAATCGATGGTACGTTGCTGAACATCAATACCAATCCAACTTGCACCTTTTGCAAGAGACCAGACACCCAGTGCTTTAAACATTTTTCGGGTTAACTCACGGGTTTTATCTGGGTTTTGTACCACCCACTCATGCGCAATATCGAGACCACGTTGCAATACATCTTGGTGGAAATCATTTTCCAAGACCGCGCGTAGCATTTCACTGGCGAGTTTATTGACTTGAGTGTTACGCACCCATTGCACACTGTTGTTTTGCACAAAATTAGCAATTTGCTCTTGGCTAACAAATTCAAAAATTTTCGGGACAGTTTGCTGAATGAGCTGCACTACTTGTGTGTTGTTTTGTGGGCTGGCTAGCCATTGCCCAATGGCAAGGCTTAGGTCAGTTTTTTCTAAGCTTCGTTCTACTACTTGAGGTGACAGAAAATTTTCCTGCACAAATCGGCCCATTGACTCTGCAATACGAGCCTTATTGCGTGGAATAATTTCGGTATGATCCCGCAAAAATTTTGGGATAGGAAGCTTACCAAATGGGTTTCGAAACAGAACGGTAATTGCATACCAGTCTGCGAGTCCACCCACTACGCCAGCTTCCGCGCCTAACATTAAAATATGAATTAAGTTGGTGTACTCTGGCAGAAAGCGATTGGCAATCAATAACCCAATCCACAGCACTACCACAATAATAAGTGCCAGCGTTGCAAAGTATTTGCTGCGCTTCAGATTGGGTGCATGGTGTACTTCTTCTGCCATATTCATACGGTCATCCTATTCATTTTTGTTTTACTGGCGGCTCAGGCGGTGGCAGCAATTCTCCTGTCGGGCTTAAACCATATTTTTGTCCGATAGATTTGAGAATTAACGTTGCATCAAAAGCGTCCTGCGGAGCCTGCTTTTGATCCCGATAACATTCAATAGTATACGACACTTGAACAGGGTCGATATTGACCACTTGTGGGAAATCATAGAACGGATCATGCCAGAAGCCCGGATAACGGCGACCATAACCATACGGATAAAAACTCGGCGCAGATGGGTAAACCACGGCCTGACGAGGTGGTTTTTGGCTTTGATTGCTTGGGTCATTTTGCACTTTAAAAAAGCGGAAGCCTTTTTGTACGGTCGTTTGTGCTGCTTTCACCAAGGTAATTTCTTCAGCTGTTCCATAGCTCATGTTTGAGTCAGCTTGGAAGCTGATTCTGAACGTTTGTGCATTTAACGGATAGGCTGAAAACTGGCCAAGCTGATTGAAGGTTTTGGGTTTGCTCGGTAGGGTTGAACAAGCACTTAAAGTTAAGGCAGTGCCTAAAGCTAAACAAAGAGAGAGATATTTCATGGTGAACTCCCAGCTGAGCATGGAAGAATGGATAACTCAGCATTAAAAAATAAAGCGGTCTTAAAAACTGCTGTTCGGTTCTAATAAAAATTCGGTTTCCTCTGGTGTTGAAACACGTCCAAGGATGGCATTGCGGTGAGGATAACGTCCAAAGCGATCAATAATCACTTTATGTTTTTTCTCAAAGCTTAAATTAATTTCATTGCCGAGGCGTTGAAATAATTTTAAGGCAAATTCATGAATCAGCTTTGATTCACTATGCATAAACGGCATGTATAAAAACGAGCGCTGTTCAGGGTTAAGCTGTGCATCGAGTTGCAAACTAATTGCTTCTTGTGACAAAGCTAAAGCGAGGCTGTCGTAAGCAAAAGATTCGGGTTGATCACGATAAATGTTGCGAGAAAACTGATCTAGCACAATAATCTCTGCAAGACGACCTTCTGCCGTTTTTCGCCAAGACCAAAGTTCTGCTCGAGTTGCCTGACGATGAATGTCTGCAAATTGATCACGAATTTTTGTGTCAAATTCATCACTTTTTGCAAACCAAAGTGAACGGTGTTCAGGTGAAAACCAGAAGTTTAAAATGTCTTGATCGTTCATGATATTGACAACTCTTTAGCAATTATTCTTCAATAAAATCACAATTCTTTCGTGTCTTAAATAACAAGATTGTGATAAAAATTGCCAAACTGAAATGATGTGATCATATCAACATCCATATCATGTCACGATTTTGTATATAGTGATCTTTTATAAGCGAGCAAATGCATGAGTCAACCCACTACACCATCTCAATCAGTTATTCCTGCTTGGGTGGATTCGTCGCTACTACAAGGCATGTTACGTGGAATAGAACGTGAAAGCCTACGTATGCAAAGTAATGGGTTCTTATCACAAGAGTTACATCCAAAAGCATTAGGTTCAGCTTTAACACATCCAAAAATTACAACTGACTATTCAGAAGCGTTGATGGAGTTTATTACTTCACCACAGCCAACGATTGGGGATGCCTTGCATGAGCTCACCGATATTCATGCGGTTGTACACCGTCATTTAGAAAATGGTGAAAAACTCTGGCCGTTGTCTATGCCATGTATGCTAGATGACAATGAGGAGCGTATTCGTCTAGCGCAATACGGTACTTCTAATATTGGGCGTTTCAAGACGCTTTATCGCCGTGGATTGGGTATTCGTTATGGTCGCCGTATGCAGACGATTTCGGGCGTACACTATAATTTATCTTTTCCAGATTCGCTTTTTACTGCCTTGCAGGCACATGAAACTGACGAAAAACTAAAAGCACTCAGTCTGCAAGATTATCGTAGCCACCGCTATTTTGGGCTTATCCGTAACTTTATTCGCTTAACGCCACTGGTAATGTTCTTAGTCGGAGCGAGTCCTTCGGTTTGTCGTTGTTTCTTGACTGGACATGAACATCATTTGTTGCCTTTAATCAAAGGGTCATACTATTTACCGTATGCTACAGCCCTGCGTATGGGACGTTTAGGCTATCAAAACTCGGCACAAAAAAGTTTAGGTATTCACTACAACAACCTATCTGGTTATCTGGCTGGTTTACAAAAAGCAGTACATTCTCCTTACCCGCCATTTAGCCGTTTAGGGTTAAATGATGCCTCTGGTGAACCGTTGCAAATTAATGACCATGTTTTACAAATCGAGAATGAATATTACAGTCTCGTGCGTCCAAAACAGGTGCCTCACGCAGGTGAAACACCATCTCAAGCCTTGCAAAATCGAGGAGTGGGTTATGTTGAACTCCGTGCAGTAGATGTAAATCCATATTCACCAATTGGTGTAAATGAAACAACGGCTGGTTTCCTTGAGGCATTGGCGCTTTATTGCTTACTCAGTGATAGCCCTGAGTTGTTATGTCCTGAGCAAGATTTGATTGAGAAAAACCAGACAGAAGTGGTTAACCGTGGCCGAGCGCCAAACGCAACCATTACTGATTTAAGCGGGTCTTACCATATTGAGGACTGGGCACGTCAGCATATTTCGAACATGCAGGCTTGTGCCAAATTACTTGATCAGACCTATGCAACAACTCTGTACAGCTCGGCTTTGACCGTAATGCAAGAACGCATTGATGAAGTAGATGAAACATTATCTGCACATGTGATTGATGACACATTAAAGCATGGTGGAACCTGGAGCTTTGGCAGTCATATGGCACAGATGCATGCTGAAAGTTATGAAAAGCATGAAATCAGTGCAGAGACTTTACAATATTTTGAACAATTGGCTGCACAATCTTTACAGCAGCAAGAACAACTTGAACAAGATAGTCAGATCAGTTTTGATCAATATCTTGAACAATATAGATAAAAATGAGGTTTTACATGCGATTAAGTTACCGTTTGGTGAGTGGACTGCTTGTACTGGCAAGCATTGTCGGCATGTCTTTTGCGTTATATTTGGAACATGTAAAAGGGTTAGAGCCATGTCCGCTCTGTATTTTTCAACGTGTTGGCTTAATGGCAATGGGATTTGTGGCGCTCATTGCATTTTTGCATAACCCAGTTTCCAATGCGATTAAACGCTTCTACGCATTTTTAGCAGGCATTGCAATTTTATGGTCTGTAGGCGTGGCAGGCCGTCATGTCTGGATACAACATTTACCACCAGACCAAGTACCAAGCTGTGGACCGGGTTTAAATTATTTAATCGATGCTTTACCGATGAAAGCTGTTTTACAAGAAGTGCTTTCTGGTTCAGGTGAATGTGCGGCAATTGACTGGACTTTTTTAGGCCAGTCTTTACCAGTGTGGTCATTAGTGTATTTTGTTTTGCTATTACTGGTTTGTTTATGGCAATTATTCCGTTTTTATCCAGTATTTAAGACGGCTAAAAACTAAGTTTAATATGATTAAAAAAAGCTCAACTCAAGTTGGGCTTTTTTTAATCATATTAGAATAAGTGAGAATATAAGAAAAATTGATAAAAATAGCGCATAATTTTGTAGACAGATAGTTCTGTTTTTTATAAAGTGCACCCGTTTATATATCCTTACGATTATAAAAAAATGCTTTTTAATATATTTAGTGTCTTGGAAAAAATAGGGCTAAATGCTCAGAAACGTGCTATCCATGTACAGTTCTCTAATGAACTACTCAATAACCAAATATTCTTACAACGTATAGAAGGCCAACATCAGCTGAATGGTGGCCTAATGGCAGAGTTGATTTGCCTTTCAACCAATGCCCAAATTGCATTGAAGCAATTTATTGGCGTTCAGGTCGCTGTTGATCAGGTCACAGATTCGGGACAATTGTTCCGAACAACAGGTATTGTGACTGAAGCCAGTTATGGACAAAGTGATGGTGCTTTAACGCTTTATAAGCTGACTTTAGAAGATGCGACAAATTTATGGCACAAACGCCGTAATAGTCGTGTTTTTATGAATAAAAGTATCGTAGAAATTACCGAAGTTTTATTTAAAGAGTGGCAAGAAAAAAGTCCACTGTTTGCTGCGAGTTTAAGTCTTGACTTGGGTGGGTTAAGTCAAAACTATGATATTCGACCTTTCACCATGCAGCACAATGAGTCTGACTATGACTTCCTTACGCGTTTATGGCGAAGTGAAGGTATTAGTTGGCTCATTGATGAATCAGAGCTTTTTGTTCCACATTTTACTGCGCCAATACAAGCTCAAAAGCTAAGATTAATTGATGACAATAGCCAGTATCAGGCTTTAGCGCGTCGTAGTATTCGCTATCACAGAAGTAGCGCAACCGAATATCAAGATAGTATTACTGGTTTTGTTGCAGTGCGGAGTTTACAACCAACCGCGGTACATGTGCAGCGCTGGCAACCGGATGCCCTTGCACAAGAAGAGGGTAATGGTTCAGTTGTTACCACGCATACACACTCAGATAACTTTGACTCAGCCACTTTAAGTCTTGAGCAAGCATGGCACGTAAGCCCTGCTTGGATGCAAGATTTAAAAGGGGAAGATCAGGCAACGGCATCAGGCAGTAGTCAATTAGAAAAATTAAATCAGCACTTCACCGACATGCATGCGAGTCGGGCGAAATATTTTAAAGCCTATAGTAGTGTCCGCGATAGCCAAGTCGGCTATTGGTTTAATCTACGCGAGCACCCTGAAATTGATCAGCATGAAGGGATAGATCAAGAGTTCCTGATTATTGCTAAAAACTTCTATAACCAAAATAACTTACCTAAAGATTTACATCAGCAAGTGAGCCAGTTATTAACCCAAAGTCGTTGGGATCAACATGGCTACGATGATATAGAGCGTCAAGGTAATGAATTGACCCTAATACGCCGTCAAATCAAAACTGCGCCTGAATATAATCCAGAACAGCATCGCCCAATTGCCTACCCGCAAAGAGCGAAAGTCGTGGGGCCGCAAGGAGAAACCATTCATGTCGATGAATGGGGGCGCATTAAAGTACGTTTTCTATTTACCCGTAGCGATGATCATGGTCATGACGGTGGCGCAGGTAGCAATGACAATGATACCGACTCGGCTTGGGTGGATGTACTGACTCCTTGGGCAGGAGAAGGTTATGGCGCGCGTTTCTTACCACGTATTGGTGAAGTGGTTGTCATTGACTTCTTTGATGGCAATATCGACCGTCCATTTGTGACTGGGCGCATCCATGAAGCGCAGCGTTCACCCACCAAGTTCGATGTAAAAGGGCAACTTCCTGCGACTAAAAAACTGAGCGGGATTCGCAGCCAGGAAATCAATGGAAATGGCTTCAACCAATTACGCTTTGATGACACAACTGGGCAAATCAGTACTCAACTCCAAAGTAGTCATGCGGCAACACAGCTAAATTTAGGTAATTTAAGCCACCCGAAAGAACAAGAGACGAGCCAAGGCCGTGGTGAAGGCTTTGAACTGAGAACAGACGCTTGGGGTGCCGTGCGTGCGGGTAAAGGCATGCTCATTAGTACCTATGCACAAGAGCAGGCGATTGCAGACCATTTAGAGGCTGCACAAGCACAATCTTTACTTTCACAAGGCTACGAGAGTATGAAAATGCTCAGTGAAGTTGCAGCCAAGCAACAAACTGATGCTTTGAATGTGATTAATCGCTTACCTAAATTTATCCAGTCGCTTGAGCTAAAAACCACAGGACAGGCATTAAATAGTACGGTAAACCTATTTAAAGAAGGCATTAATAACGACCCTATTCACGCTTTAAAAGACTGTGGCGGCTTTATCCAAGACATTGGTGCACTAGGTGGAAATGCAAAAGGCGTTGTAGATGAATTTAATGCTTTCTTTACCGATGCCAAAGATGCAGTGGAAAACTTAAAAGCGTTCATCGAAAACGTTGAAGAACATGGTGCCGATATCGTTAAAGGTAAACTTGCCAGCATTAAAGATCGCATTCATAAAAATCCATTTGAGAGTATTAAAGAGGTCGGAAAAGTCTTAGCGAATGTCGAGACTAAAGACTTTGACATGATGAGTGTATGCGGAACTTTTAGTAAAGGCAGTAAATTGGAAGTATCACCTTCTAAAGCATTGAGTTCTTTACAAGGCTTTATGGAGGGTTATACCCAAGGTTTAGAAAGTAGTTCCGATACTAAACAGCAAGAACAAGGCAAGATTTTTAGACAAGCGCTTATGTTATTAGCATCGCCAAATGGTATTGCCTTGACGACACCTGAAAATATTATTCTGCAAGCGTCGCAAGATATTGCCGAAAGTGCTAGCGGTTCAATTAATTTGAGTGCACAGAAAAATATTATTGGGCATGCACAAGACAAAATTAGTTTCTTCGCTGCGCAAAAAGGTTTGCGCGCTTATGCAGCAAAAGGAAAGCTCGAACTACAAGCACAAGACGATGCTATTGAAGCAATTGCCAAGAAGGTCATTAAGCTGATTTCTACTGAAGATAAAATCGAGCTTACGAGTCCAAAAGAAATTGTATTAACCGCAGGTGGGTCACAGCTCAAAATTAATGCCAATGGCGTGTTTTCAACAACAGGCGGTAAGTTTGAAAGTAAAGCTGGGCAGCATTTGTTTACGAGTGGGGCCAAGGTTTCATATGAGGTTCCTGAGTTGCCAAAAAATGGGCCTTATGCTGTTGATTTTTTATTTGCTAGTTTAGCTGGAAATGGTATAGAAAATGCAAAAATACAGCTGTATGAACCAGACAAAAAAGAAATTATTTGGGAGGGTAAAACAGATTTAAGAGGGAAAAGTAATTTATCTCTCCAGAATGAGTCAAAACGATATGAAGCTCTGATTGGCTTTGATGATTGGTCAAGTATATTTGATGATGAAGATAATTATGAAGAAGAACATGAAGAAGAATTTGAAATAGGTGAGCATGGTATGCAAGCTGAAGAAAATAACTTAGAAGAATAGGTATAATTTATGTCAAAAATTTATATTGTTAAATCAGGTGATACTCTTTGGGGAATTTCAAAAAAGCATCATACCTCAGTAAAAGAGTTAGCTAGAATTAATTCATTATCAGGTAGAATGATTCATAATCTTAGAATTGGGCAAAAGATTTATTTACAAAATGATGTAAATAACACTAATAATTTTGAAACCCAATTAAAAATTATTTTAATGGATCTTTCTTTTAAGCCTATACCAAAAGCTACCATTCAATTAGAGTTTGATGGAAAAAAAATTATTAGAAGTACAAAAAATAGTATTTTTGAAGATATAAACATTCAAGATCATTCGAAAGGATTAAAAGTTTTTTTTAAAAACTTAAATGGTACTTTCGATTTAATTGCTGATCATAAAGTGCTTCCATTAGGGCGAAAAGTATTAAAATTAACATCAAGAAAAATGAAAGTAGAAGGTTCACATTATGCAAAAGATGGAATATTAAATGAAACAGTTAATCAGATTATGAATAATTTAAAAAGGATTGGAAAACCTATAGTTGAAAGTATATCTACTACATCAAATAAAGATGAATTGAAAAATAAGCAACCACCACCAAAAATACCTGAAGAAAAAATAGAGCAAAAGCGTACTGATAATGGTAATAGTACCCACATAATTGCTGCACAATTTACAGAAGATAATTTTTTATTAAAACCTGTGAATAATAAATATCGAACTTATATTGTGAACGCAGCTAAAAGACATGGTTTCACCCCCCACTCTTTAGCAGCTGTTATTGAAGCTGAAGCAGCAAAAATAAAAAAGACAGGTGAATGGAATACTAATAGTAAAGCAAACTCGAGTACTGCAGCAGGATTGACCCAATTCTTAGATGAAACATGGTTAGCTATGTGTAAGGATAAAAGTTCATTAGTTGGGCAATATGTAATGAATAATCCTAAACTAACTAAAGAGCAGAAATTAAATTTAAGATTTAATGCGGAAATGGCTATTGATGCTGCCGCAGCCTATGCAATTAGTAATTTTAAATCGTCTGGTTTGCCCTATCAGAAACTAACAGAACCAAGTTCAATCGCTAAGTTTGCTTATTTGTTACATCATGAAGGAGCTACAGGAGGTAAAAATTTTGTACTAAACACTTTAAGTCAGGAACGTGCACACAAATTACTTTTTACTCAATTTGGAAAGAATGGCGCTAAGCAAGCTGCAGATTTTTTAAGCCGGTATAAAGGTGATGCAAAAGCTGCTTATGGAGCATGGCTGAGAAATTATATTGATGGGCATATAAATATTTATCAATATGTTGTAGATAAGAGCAAGACTTCTGGAATAAACTTAAGTACGGATGAAACTATAAAGTTATTGAAAGGACAAACAATTTCCACTCCTGCTCCTAAAATATCAACTACTACTAATAATCAACAAGCGACAAAAGTCAGTACTGTTGAAAAATCTGAATCTAAAATTGGAATTAATACTTCCCAAGCCCCAACAATTAATGTTGGAGGAGATAATAAGTGGCATAATCCTTTAGCAGATTGCAAATTAAGAACAGCAGGTTTAGCGAATGCTAAAGGTGCAACATTTGGTAAAGTAAGAAATAATGGTACTAAGAATCACCAGGGTGTTGATTTACAAGCTAATCCAGGTACAAAAATATATGCAGTCTGCGGTGGTGTTATTGCATTTGCTGGGGCAACTGGCGGTGCATATGGTAAAGTAATTGTCTTAAAGGTTGATATAAACGATTTACCTGAAAAGCAAAAGAAATATGCTCAAACTAAACTTACAAAAAATAAATATGTCTACTTCTTTTATGCTCATTTATCAGTTATTGATGTAGATAAAGGTGATCCAGTTGATACTGGCGAAGTAATTGGAAAAACGGGTGCAACAGGTAATGCTAATAAAATGACCACTATATCCAAAGGTGCTCATCTTCATTTTGAAGCCAGAAGCGCTCCCTTATTAGGAGTAGGGTTAGATGGAAGAATTGACCCAATCCCATTTATAAATGCAAATTTACCATATTAATTTTGAGGTACTTATGAAAGTTTTAAATTCTTTTGCAATGATGATAGCGTGTAGTGTTTCTTTTAATATTTGTTATGCAAAAGAAAATAGCGAGTGGAATGATTATTTACAAGATTCTACCCAAATAAATTCACCTATAGAATATATAGATTCTTATAATAAATATACAGT
>NZ_JBIUCS010000080.1:0-1424 GCF_044538485.1 Acinetobacter sp. ABJ_C5_2
ATATATTTTATTATTATCCAAAGTATATATATTATTTCCTTTCCTCAAAAGAATACTATAAGAATGAGTATTTTCATCACTAGAATTAAAAGAATTTTCTTTAGTTAGAATTTCATAATCTTCATCTATTTTTACAGATTGACCAATTTCATTAATACTTTTATATCCTTGAGAAATAAAACTATTTGAATCATCATATAGAATAATATTTTTTGCTTGCGAAAGGTCTGGTATTAATAAAGCTAATATTAAAAATAATTTACTTCTAGACATCTAATATACTCAATTTATCGACATAACATTATTGAATTTAAATCAATTATTTATTCAAGCTTATAGTTACAAACTCATATAAAGCAATGTTTTTAGTTTAAAGTATTCTTAAATTCAGTACCACTTAATTTTTCTAAAAAATACTTGTTAGCAGTTTCCTCATGTACATAATTATGTGCAAGAAGGTATTCAAACTCATAATTAATGAATTGAACTATACATTCAAAGATTTGGAAGGGATTGTAAAGACGTAAAAGAAGCCCAACTTTTGTTGGTCTTCTTTAATTAATTGGCTTTTGTAGAGGGAAGAAAATATTTTTAAATTTCAACTTTCCAAGCTTTATTGGCAACTACTTTTCCATTTTTCATATTTAAAACAATGTTATAAGCTGCTGTACCACCATTATTAAAAGTATTTAAAATATAAATATTATTATTTAAATAATATATTTTAAAATCAGCAAGCTCATTCTTGCCCCCATCGACACCATCTTTAGGGAAAAAATATTGCTCTAGCTCAGTTCTACTGATTTCTATTCTGTTATCTTTTTCTTTAACAATAATTTTATCAAGTTGTAAAAAATTATTGTTAGGTAAGCTACCATCTGTACCAAAGAACTTTTTATCATTAAAATACTTATATTCACCTTTAAAAGCTTTATAAAGTTTAGGATCTAAAATAGCTTTTTTTGCATACACTTCTACTATTATATTTTTATCACTATAAACAGCTTTTTCTCTAGAATATTGAGATAGTTTAATAGAAGTGTAACCACCAAAACTATTTATTCTATTTTTATAGACAAATCCAGTTACACCATTACTTGCATTAACTAAACAAAAATTATTAGTCTCTTCATCCATCACACAAGAAACAATTTCATTATTATTTAATTTGGTTGTAACTTTCGAACTTAAACTTGAATTTTCCCTTACATTCACATACCCATCTTTATCTTGAATAAAACCAAAATCAGCATATGAAGCCTCAGTAGATCCAATCATGAAAGTGGTAAAAACTATAAATTTAAGATATTTAGTCATTCGGTATTAACTTTTATTAATAAGAAAATATTTTCAATATTACCAATTATTTATAAGCAGCAAAAAATTATATTAATTTATTACTGCTTATAAGAATATATTTATAT
>NZ_JBIUCS010000081.1:0-1376 GCF_044538485.1 Acinetobacter sp. ABJ_C5_2
ATATTATAGAGTCTGTTCAAAAAGCTAAGTCATTTTGGTTTGATAGTAAAATTAATATTGATGAATAAGAGATAATTAATAGAAGAGTAAAATAATAAATTTTATGGGGGAGAAATATTGAAATTGATATTAATTGTGAGTCTGAACTTAAAATTTTCTATTATACCTTTATGGAATAAACCACCTTCTGAAGATATAGGTGGTAGTTTAGATTGGGCTTTTACATTACTTAAAGTAATTAATATACCAGATAGTATTGTTAAAACTAAACTATATGAATCTTTAAATGATATATCTTAGGAGATAAATAAATTATTATATAGTTCGTTTTATTTCCAAAGACCCGATTGGGTTATGGGGTAGAGATAACGTATATGCATATGTACGAAATCCCGTTTGGGATTAGTAAAGAAAATTATCTAAATATACTTTAAAGGATAGTCATAATGCTAATGCTCAAGAAATAGCAGATAGTAAAATTGATGGAGAATTTTGAAGTGGCTAAACTTGTACAAAATTGTTAAACGAATATAACTCTAACCATAATGAGGTCTATATTTGTTATCATTACGGTTAAATTTCTACTATTCCTTTTAGGTCGCAAAAATTTCTAACTTCCAAAGGAAATTAAACACGAAATTAAGACATTAGAGAGTGAGTGTGTAATTTAAGCGTAGGAAATAGTGGTTATGTAAAAGAAGGTCTATCTTGTAAAGAAAGGGGCAGTTGTGGGGTATCATCTGAAAGATAATTTTAGAACTTTAGCTATTTATGCAGGAAAGATTAGCTCTGGTAAAACTAGGTTAGAGGAAGTTTTTGTAGAATGTATAGAGGTGAACATCTATAAGCTCTTATCTGCTCCTGGATTGGCTCTAAATTTAGCAAAAGGAGACACTTTTGAATTCATTAGTAGTGATGAGCCCGTAAAAATTATATATCGTGGAGGGAATTTTAATATACATATTTATGAAGCAAATTTAACACTTGAAGATTATGAAGATTTTAAGAGTGAACTATTAGACTATTTAGGTGGAACTATAGATGGTTTGAGTGGAAATAATATAGCTATCACTGTGCCCTCAGGTCAAGGTATCCAAAAAATTAATAGTTTTTTTATTAATTTTAGCCAATTGTCAGGTAATAATTGGTCATTTACAAATATTTATAAAAACTATGAGGTTTTTGAAGACGAAATATTATTAGATTGGTGGGATAAAAAGTACTAATTGATAAAATTTTAAGTGAAAGTCTGTTTAGATAATCTAAATTTTATCAATGTAATATTTTTTCCAAGGATAATATTTTGATTAATAGGTAATTTTCTTTATAATTAGTATTGGAATTTCTATTTCCATAGTGATGATATTCCTCCTATT
>NZ_JBIUCS010000082.1:0-1203 GCF_044538485.1 Acinetobacter sp. ABJ_C5_2
TTTAAAGAATGGCAAGGCAAAAGTCCGTTATTTGCTTCAAGCTTAACCCTTGATACATCTGGCTTAACCAAAGACTACGATGTGCGTCCATTTGTGATGCAGTCTAACGAAAGCGATTATGACTTTTTAACCCGTTTGTGGCGTAGTGAAGGCATTAATTGGCTTATAGATGAATCACAGCTTTTGGTCGCTGATCCGAATGCTTCCATTCAGCCACAAGTGCTACGTTTGATTGATGAAAATCAAAACTATAAAGCCCTTGAACGCCGTAACTTACGCTACCAACGCAGCAGTGCGACAGAACAGTTCGATACCATTACTCAAGTCAAAGCTGAGCGAAGCTTACAGCCAACGTCGGTACATATTCAACGCTGGCAAGCTGATGCCCTTCAACAAGAAGAAGGCAGTGGCAGCGTACAAGGCACCCAAAAGCACAGCGAACACTATGACAATGCGAGCCTAAACCTCGAAGATGCATGGCATGTCAGCCCTGCGTGGATGCAGGACTTAAAGGGCGAAGACCAAGCCACCGCTTCCGGCAATAACCAAATTGAACAGTTCAATCAGAACATCAATGCTTACCATCACCTAACTTCTAAACAATTTACCGTTTCAGGTAACGTCCGTGATGCACAGGTAGGTTACTGGTTTGAACTGAATGACCACCCTGAACTCGACCAGCATGACAGTGCTGATAAAGAATTTTTGATCTTAAGCAAACACTACTACAACCAGAATAATTTACCGAAAGAATTACAACAGCAAATCGAACGCCTATTACCACAAGGTAAACTTAAGGCAGCTGAACTCGACACGCAAAATCCTGAGCAGCGCCACTTTGCTGAACTCAATGTCGTTCGACGCAACATAAAAGCTGTACCTGAGTATAATCCGCTAGAGCACCGACCAGCAGCTTATCCGCAGCGCGCTAAAGTCGTAGGGTTAGAAGGCGAAAGCATCCATGTTGACCAGTGGGGACGTATTAAAGTCCGCTTCCTGTTTACCCGAGCCGATGACCATAGCCATGATGGTGGAGCAGGCAGTAACGACAATGACACCGACTCCGCTTGGGTCGATGTGCTGACCCCGTGGGCGGGTGCAGGTTATGGAGCACGCTTCTTGCCTCGCGTGGGCGAGATCGTGGTGATTGACTTCTTTGACGGCAACATTGACCGTCCATTTGTGGTGGGACGTATTCACGAA
>NZ_JBIUCS010000083.1:0-1159 GCF_044538485.1 Acinetobacter sp. ABJ_C5_2
TTCTTAATGTTGCTAATATGGACTCTATTACTATGACCTGTTTTAGTCATTTATTAAATAAAATTGATAAATGTAATGAAGTAATTTTTGGTAAAAAACTTCTTATTATACAGAATAATTCTGATGATGAAGCCCTTTTTTTAAAATATTTAAGTTTTATTCCGGAAAATGATTTTAATATTGATCTAGGAAGAAATATAAATGATTTTTAGGGAAGGGTTCATTAGAAAATATTCAATATATGTTCGGAGATATACTTAATGCAGAAAGTACTACTATATTTTTAACACAGCATGATGTAAATTTTATATATATAAATCATAATAGTAGAGAGATCGGAGCATGTATTTCAGGGGATGAATTACATATCATTTCTAAAAATCCACTTAATTTTTCTGCAAATTAATATTGTACAAAATTTAATTATTGATCTATATGAATCTAAGCCTAGAGGTGAAAATGGAGAATTTAAAACAGGTTTTTTAGAAGAATTAAAGAAAACTCTTGTAAATGAAAAGATATTATTGAATGTAGAATATTTTTTAGATTTTTTTTATGGGTAAAGTGTAAGGCTTACTTTGAAATAAGGTATTTTAAGGGTTAATTTAGGAATTTTATACAATTTATGCTACACTTGTTAAAAGATAAGCTTGTATTTTAGACTTTTTATTGTTAGAAATACTGTACTTACACAGTAAGCAAAAAATTTAAATTATTAATAATTTTTTTTTGCTTACTGAAAATATTAATAATCTTTAGAATTGAATTGACAGCTTAAATTATTAACTCATTATCAATGATTTATTTTAAATAACGCCTGATTGAAAATCAATTAAATTAAGTTAAGGGTAAATAAATATGAAGTATTTTGTTTTAAGTGCGACGCAAAGTAATCTTTGTCCAGTTTCACTTGTGGATGATGCTGTCCTTTATATGAATAAAGAGCAAGCTAGCCAAAATATCGAATGTGGATCTTTACCTTGGTATAGTTATAAAACTAGCAAAAACTATGAATTACCTATCGAAGGTGTACTTATCTTAAAAAGTAAAAAAATAGAAATAAGTATTAGAAATATAAATGAAAATATATATGTTGTTGATGAAGTTTTTAAGAATATTTTTGGAAAATATATTAATTCTGATTTTATAAGGATTGAAG
>NZ_JBIUCS010000084.1:0-1106 GCF_044538485.1 Acinetobacter sp. ABJ_C5_2
TTAAATAATTGATAAAATCTCCAAAAATCATTAAATTTACTATCTACTAATAATTTACAAATCAAAACAACTAAGTATTTTACAATATGATTATAAAAAATTAATTTAATAAAAATATTGATAACTCTTCCTCATGATAATTTTCGATAAGCCATTCCTTATTTGTACTAATAATCCAAAAATCCCAATCCTCATCAAAAATATTATCTAAATTATCAAGCACAAATTTAATATTACAAAGAATTGAATATTTACTTAAATTTGACCAAAATACGTGAACTATTACATGCATTGGCTTCGACATTAAATATTTACGAATCCCTTCCTGCAAGAATTCTCTATCATTCTGAACTAATAATTCCATCTTATCTGTGTCTTTATCGATTACTCCATAATTTAAAATATTCAATCCTAAACTCTTAATTGAATTTTCTAAATCAATTGAAATTAATGAAACACTATTTAATAGAGTTTCATTAAGAAATGAAGGGATAATCATTAAGTATTCCTTTTGAGAAGAGTCTCAAATATTTTCTCATTACATGGGATCTTATAGCCTGACATTTTTCACAAATACCTTAACCTAAATCTACATTAATATAAAAACTTTTAATCAGATCGTAATTCAATCTATTACGAGCATATTCTTTTTACAGCACTCATTCATAAAAAACCAATCTTTTTCTCTCAATTACCTAATATTAAAAAAATAATTAACTCTAATTCACCACTCCTTTTAACTTCAAATGATCTGAAAATCTTAATAATTTCTGATTTGCCTTTACAGATTTTACAATCTTTTTGACAATAATACTAATAGACTCATTCATCTAATTAAACTTTTCGTATATTCATAAAAATTATTATCAACTAGTAACTCTATTGGATCTTTACCAACGAAACCTCCTAAATAAGGTAAATGGTGATGTGTAATGCAATTCTGTTTATTTATCAAAATACTGACTATGAAATCAATATTATTTAAAATAAATTCAAAATTATGATAATAATAATAGAATTACACCTAATGCCCAATTTCAAAAATCCATAAATTTGATAATAGATTTAGAGAAATCCATAAGATACATCTGTTATTAAATTAAATA
>NZ_JBIUCS010000085.1:0-1101 GCF_044538485.1 Acinetobacter sp. ABJ_C5_2
ATATAATATTTTTGAAGGTAAAGTTCCTTTAAAATCTAATGTTGACTTTACATTGTTGTACAATGATAAAAATATTGTGGCTTTCAGAATTCGAGAAAATAGTAATATAGATTATGTGAAAGAACCATATAAAAATTTTACTGCAAATGCATATTTTTATAATTTGATAAATAATAAATTTATTGAAGTGCCAGTTTTGAATTCAGATAGTGAGGATAAAAGTAAGTCGACCGATATCTTACAAGGAGATCAGTTAACATATGATTCAAAAAAAGGGCAATATATTTATCTAGCAAATATAAAATCTTATAAAACAGGAAAAACTCAATCTATAAAAACTATTTTTAACAGTAATTTAAAGTGTATTTCATCTACTTTGGGATGTGAGACAATAGGGGTTCTTCCTGCTACAAAAGCAAATTAATTTGTAAAAGCCCAATATAAGTTGGGCTTTTCAAATATTTTTAAATCTTCAAATACATACTAGGTCCACTATCAATCATAAATTTCAAAATGATTTAGGTTATAAAAAATAGCTTTTGCGCTTTGATAACTTTAATTTGAAAACCTAGATTAGAATAATCAAATAGATTATTATTTATAAATTTAAAAAATAGTATTTTACTAAATTAAGAGCATAGCATGTTTAGAAGAAAAATATTTTTAATTGGTATGTTAGCTTGGACTAATGTTGCTAATGCTGAGTTTAATATAGAAAATAATCTAAATCAGCCTGTATATATCAAATTAGGGTATCAGAATGTTTTAAATTCTTCCTTTATATATACTGATGTCAGCAAAAATGTAGATTTGAAAAAAAATATCGTTACTGTTCCATATGGCGAAGTTACAGTTTTACTAAACCCAGTTTTGAATAATAATAATGAGATAAAAGGAAAGGATTATTACTTTATAAACTATCAACCAAAAATTCTATTAGGAAAAAATCAGTATAAGCTTCCTTTTATTATTTCAGATGTTGGAGCAATTGGTACTAGTATTATTTATAATGATAATAATATTGCTATTTTTTCAATTGAAAGTTATGCAAATCCTGTGTCAAATAATAATTCAAAAAAATTTAAAAGTGATGTATATATA
>NZ_JBIUCS010000086.1:0-1065 GCF_044538485.1 Acinetobacter sp. ABJ_C5_2
TTACTATATATTGCTTTCTCATCTAACCGTTGTGGTTTATAATCGGCAGCATTTGAGTAGATACATACACTAAAGATTAATACAATATTATAAACTTTGATTAAACCAGTTTTCACGATATTTACCTTTGATGAAACTGAAATTAAATAAATTGGTATTCTATAAAATAGCATCATACTATTTTAAAATTCTCATTCATACTTAGCCTTAATTTTACACCACATTAATAATATTACTAACTAAATATTATTTTCTATTGATAAGTACCTTACTTATATTTCTTAAAATATTTATGATCATTTATATCAAAAACATAACATTCATTTTTAACATTTATATTATTATCTTTATATAAAAAAGTTGTTCCAGACAAACAAACCTTATTACTATTTTTATTAAATTTAATAGTAGGTGGTTCTGATACTATTTCTTCTAATCGATCATTCACAAAATACCCTATAGATTGTTCAAGTGGATATACCTTTTTGGTTTTAGGATCTATTACAATAAAGTATTTAACTTTTCTAGGTCTACCTTTCCCAGTATCTCTTTCATGATCAATGATTAAAGCGATTTTATTTCGAGAAAAATTTTCTTGTTTACTTAAAGCTTTATTGTATAACTTTAAATTTTCATTTGAACAAAAATTAAAATACCCCTGTTCAAATTCACATTGCGTAATACTTTCATGGGTAATAACTGTATATTCAATATTTTCCCCATTAGTCTTAGAAAAAGTATAACTTGATGTGAGACTAATGAAAAAAGACAAAAGCAGGGCTTTTTTAATACATTTCATCCAACATTCCTCAAAATCATTTATAATTAGTTCTTTAGTTTCTAAAAAATATTAATAAACAAAACATATATTATTGCTGCAATACCTTAATCAGATTAGTATTATCATTATATTTTATATTTTTAACAACCTTACACTTTCCTTTATTTTCTATCAGAAAATCAATAAACTCACCATGTGTGGACGTATCAAATTTAACGGTAACAATATTATCTGTAGCCTGCAATATACTAAATTTACCAAGTTCATCTTGTGCATTACTTAAT
>NZ_JBIUCS010000087.1:0-995 GCF_044538485.1 Acinetobacter sp. ABJ_C5_2
AGTATATATTTAATCCATTTTTATCATAATTTGCACAATCGAAATTAGAGTTAGATTTATCAGAATATAAATGCTCAAATTCATCATATTGAAACATCTTAAAATTATTTACATTAGTTAAAATTATTGAAAATAATTTAGTAGTTTTAATTTTTTCATCTCTTTCATTTATTTTAATTTGACTATATATTAAGTTAATTTCTAAGTTATTACCATGAGGATTAAATTTAAACTCATTTAGCCAAAAGTCTGTACGTGATGAAAGTATTCCAAATTCTGTATTAATTGGTAAAAAAATTAGTTCAAGCATAGCATTTTCTCGTATCATTTATTGATAATTTAGGTAAAATAGCTTCTTTCTGTATTTTAATACATTTTCAATGCTGATTACATGACACTTTGCCAGTTGATCTATTTGTCTACATCTCATCTTTACTTGCGATTTAACAATCTACCGCTTATCCTTCCCCTTCAAAATATATAAGAATTTCTTTATTAACTAAATATTCAATATAACTCACCCTATATTAAATTTTCACTAACAAGTGAGTATCAAATAGAATTAGAATTTATTATACTCAACAATAAATTAACTCCATTCATACTCCCCAATATAAGTGAGTGTATTATATTTTTTATCTCTACTCACTTTAATTGGATCACCCCCCCAATAATAAAACATAGCATTAGCTTTATTAATACCTTTTTTCAAACAGTCTTTTATTATCTTTTCATGATGATCAGGATCTGGGGTTTCTTCAATAATAAACTTCAAGTCATCTAATTCTTTATCAAAATAATATCCCATAAAGTCCTGATCTAGCCAATCCAAGCCTACCTCTTTACAAAATTTTGGTAATTCTTTGGAATCATCAAAATAACACCAATACTCTTGTTCATTTATCTCAGTTAATCCTAACCAAAGATGAATTTTAGTTTTAAAAGACATTATACTTCTCTAATAAATGATATATTTGTAATTATAACTATTAATT
>NZ_JBIUCS010000088.1:0-985 GCF_044538485.1 Acinetobacter sp. ABJ_C5_2
GTAATAAATATAACTAAAATACAAAGTAGAGAAAATTTTTAAGAAATGTCAGATCTGAATATGGTTGATAGTAATTATTTTTTAATTGAAAAAACTTGAAATTTATGATTTATTAGTAGAGGTTGTTAACTTTTGTAGAAAAGCTAATGTTTTGGATTTGAAAAATATAAACCTTGTGACAGGAATAAAATAATAATATATAAAATATGATATTTGGGTTAATACAGTTTTAATGATTTCACAAAATCGACTAAATCAAAAAAAATTACTCAAGAATAAAAGGGTATATTTTTTCTTATTAAATTGGTTGATTTTAGGTCAAGCTATCTTTGGTAGCTTAATTAATTATGAAACTGATGGAGTTTATTTAAAAATATTATTTATTCAGAAATAATATTAAATAAAAACTACATTAGTATTAACGTTGGTACAAGCGTCGATATTTATTTTGATATATGAATCGCAGATAAGAGTGTAACTTTTATAATATTGATTTAAAAGATGGTTGTGGTAAATTAAGAACTATTTTAAAGGAAGTAATATGAATAGGTTAGGTTTTTTAAGTTTTGAACATATATATTTAATAGGAAGTATATTTGAGTTAAATTTAATTAAAAATGATGAGGCTCTGACTATTATTATGGATGGAGAGGTGAAAGAATATAAGGACTTGGTTTTTTTTAAAATAAATTTTAATACTGTAGCTTCATGTTATTATGAGATTAATAAAATGTGGCCTGACGAAATTAAAAAGAAATATGATATAAGTGTATTTGAAAGTACTAATTGGCAAGCTGGTATTTATAGAATTGAGTATATTGATAAGGAAGATCTGAAAAGATTTGATCCACTAAGTAGATTGAATTTAAATAAATTTTTAATTATTTCACAAAACAGCTTTTGTGAAATAATAGCGAGTTCTGAATTTAATATTGAAAAAATAAATTAAAATCTCATAATAATGAAGTCCTATTTAATTTTAATA
>NZ_JBIUCS010000089.1:0-895 GCF_044538485.1 Acinetobacter sp. ABJ_C5_2
GCCCCCTCTGCGGTGGAATGATCTGACCCCATAAAGTTGGACAGTTAGTTAAGCAGTTTTTATAAACTGGTTTCTATATTGTACAGGGGATAAACCTTGTAGCTTTACCTTGATTCTCTCATGATTATAATAATGAATGTATTCTCGTATAGTTTTCCCTAATTCATCAATTGATTGAAATTTTTCACCATGAAAGCACTCCGATTTTAATATTCCAAAGAAGCTTTCTATTACAGCATTATCTAAGCAATTTCCTTTACGAGACATACTTTGAATTAAACCATGTTGCTTTAATTGCTGTTGGTAATGAGCCATTTGATATTGCCATCCTTGATCTGAATGGAGAATTGGTTTCTCATGTCGCTTAAGTTTAGCTAAAGCATGAATGAGCATATCTTTCACTAACTCATAATTGAGTTTACGTTGGATTCGGAAGGTAATAATTTCCCCATTAAATAAATCTATAATTGGTGATAGATAAAGTTTTCACCATTAACATTAAATTCCGTCACATCAGTTGCCCATTTTTGGTTGGGATGGTTCGCTTTAAATTGCCGTTGCATAATGTTATCGGCCACCGTCCCGACCCAACCACTTTTATATGAGCGATATTTTAGTGCTCTGATACGTGATTTAAGTCCCATGGTTTTCATAAGGCGATATACACATTTATGGTTGATTATTATTCCTGTACTTTTCAGGGCAAGAGTAATTCTACGATAGCCATAGCATCCCTTATGCTTGTGATATATGGACTTGATCTGCTGTTTTAACTCAGTATATTTATCATTAGAGCGTACAGCTTTCATGTGATAGAAATAAGTACTACGAGCAATCTTGGCAATACTGAGTAAGAGCTTTAATGGATAAATTTGCCTTAATTCTGAAATAACTT
>NZ_JBIUCS010000009.1:0-105856 GCF_044538485.1 Acinetobacter sp. ABJ_C5_2
CTGTACTACTAATAAAAATCAGTAAATATAATAATTTTTTAGAAAACAATTTTCATTTAACCTCAACCATATTGTTTTTGACTCTAGAACTTATATAGATCGATTTTTACTTTCATAAATCATGGCATTTCTGGATAAATGCAAAAGTATTTTCATCTTGTTGTTTAGTAAGAATTTTCTCTTTATGTAAACAAAAACCTACTGTAGTGAATCCAACACCAGTTTTATTTAACCCCTGTTCACCTAGTAACATATAATAAGCATGATTTACTACAATTTTTTTTGATTTGTAGTTCTCTAAAATAATTTCTTTCATTTCTTCGTTAATTTCTTTAGAAACATATAATCGTTTAAAAGTTAAACCATCTGACTCATAGTTTTCATAATCGTTAATTTCATAATGATAAACCAGCACATCTTTATCTTTTGGAAATGAGAAATGAAGATTTTCTTCATTTTTATAAATAACAATATCAGTTCTTACACTGTTATGGCTTGCACACCCAACAACTAGAAAAGGGATAAATAAAATAAGGAATGTATTAAATAATTTCATATAAAATACTTTAAATTTTAAAACTCTAAAACAAGCTAACTAACCAATAATAGAGATTTTTTAACATAGTCCAAAGACTATTGCTAGAGTAATCATATTGGTTAGTACCACAATATATACCTTTCTCTAAGTCTGCTTTAGCATCTAATAATACAGTTTTTCCTTCAGCAGTCCTATTTACGCAAATTCTTTGCGTATATGATTGGTCTGTTTCAAGGATAACATCATACGGAAAAGGTTCTTTAAATTCAGATGCCTTAATTTTAATACAGTTCTCTTCAATAATAGGCATTTTAAGATTCAAATAAGTTTTTGAATATGAAGAATGAAAGGCATTAATTCCATCTACTTTACCCATATAAATTAAGGTCTGATTCTCATATGCTTTGTCATAGCCTCCTTTTGTAAACACACACACATCATTGTCTTTAATTTTTACATTTAGGATAGCATAGGGAGAAGCACTAGCAGTGCTACTAATAAAAAGTAGGATATAAAATAATTTCATTCAATTTTTATCTTGTTGATAATAGTTAATTGCTATCGGGGTTAAAATTTTATTTATCTTTTGCATGGCATTTTTCTATAAAACCTGAATCCTCCTCTCTACTATTTTGTAATAGTACAGTATTTTCTTTTATACAAAAACCTAGAGATTTTAGTCTAGCATTTAAATCATGATCATTTTCTTGAATCATAACATAAAAATAAGCATGATCTGGTGTAATATTATATTTTGAAATATTTTCTATTTTTATATGATCAACTTCTTTGTAGTATGAGTTTTCTAATACTTTTCTATACTCTGTTGGTCCATTTGGGTTTGAAAAATTATCTTTTTCAAAATCTTTAATTGCATATTTTTTAACAAAGATTTTATTTGAAAAATTGATAACCAAGCTATCATTTATCAAGCTTATTTCAAATTCTTCATTCTTATTTTTATTAAGCATAAAAATAATTAAAAGTAAAAATAATGCTATTAAGGTGTATCCAACAATTTCTTTCTTTTTCATATCGATCTACTTAATTACTTCTCTTACTTTTGCTTCATATATAGCTATTGTAGCTTGTAAATTATTTCTATCTATATTAATTAAGTTTTTTCTATTAATAGCCTGTAAGTTATTTGTTTTTAATGCTCAGTAATCTGCAAAAGTTTCTACTTGCAATTCTAGGTTGTGATTTACAAATTTCTTATTACTCTTATATCTGACATAGTCAACCACAGTGTCGGCATTATATATTATTTATATGGGTCCTTAAAAACTGTACATGCCTGTGCTATTCCTGCACTTATAAATACTCTATTCTTTCTTTGATGTTGCCAAACATGACGCATTTCATAAATAAATATTTATAACTTATATCTTCCTTACTATAATTCAATAAAAAATGTTTGGTTGGAATGAAAATATGTCCATTTGGAGTCACAAAAGTATCTTCATTCTGTAAATCAAATGGAAAAAACTACCGTCTATAAATGTAACTTTAGAATAATCTATTGTATTTTTATAGACTAATTGACATAACTCAATTTCCCCTGCTGTTAAAGTTCTAGTTCTTAACTTCAATTTAAGTAAACTATCTTTCTTATTGTTAGTAATTATTTTCAAGAATACTAAATCCTATTTTACTATTCTCCATCTAAATCTGAAAAATATTTAATTTTGTCTTTAAAAAAGATTTCAAATTCAGAAACCTGTGTAGCATTCTGAGTTTCAAATCTTTCTGTTTTTCCATTAGAATCTAATGTTCCCTCAATGACCTTTTCGCCAACTTTAAGACTATAGCCTAATCCTACAAAAAGCTCAGAAAAACTATTATTGATTTCTATTTGAACTTGCTCATCAAATTTTTTATTAATAGATGAGTCTTTTTGGTTATCCTTGCCAGAATAGGGGCTACCACTATCCCCTACAACATGAGACTATTGTGATTGTAGTTGCTCCACACGATAGCTTATCACCTGCATATGCCACTGGCTTACCTTCAAAAATCACATGGTCATGACTTTTAATAACTACAGACCAGCACCTGCATTTAGGACACATATGACCGTCACCAGCCCTAACAAATAAATTGCCCATTTGAGAGCTTCGCGCTTGCATAGATGGAATAACTCCACCATGATCAGTAATAGCATTGTGAATTACAAAACCTTTAGCCATGATTTACTCCTTAAAAATTAGTCATGACTCAAAAAGTTTCTAGGCTTTGGTTGATCTTTGTAAATTCTGATAGCGACTGAGGTATTAGGACTATCAATAATTTCATCACCATTTTCTAAGCGACTACCTACTAATGCTACTGGTAAGCCTTCAACAACACATGCTGTACCCGCACCAGAAATAATCTTAGAGGTTGTACCATCTGCATAAATAACTTCATCTCCAACACGGGCAATAGATAATTCTTTAATTTTCGAACTGCTAGATGATGCATTAACTAAACCACCATTCTTGGATTTAGCGCCATGTACAGCAACATGGTAAATAGTATGAGGTTTATTATCCCAATAGAGTTGTTCAGCATTAGAAATTTGTTGAATATCATTTTCTGAAAGCTTTTCTAATTGTTCAATAGGTAGGTCTTGTAAAAAATGGGACTTGTCATTATGATTCCTGCTATCATTTCTAACATAATAATATCAAAACTTACTTAAACTAAAAAATAACTTATAGGTAAATAATAAATTTTGATATTTTAAAACATTAGTATTATACAATATATGAGAATTATAGAGTAATAACTCTTTAATTTAATCACTCTTATTAACGAATAAAAATGCCCATAGCTCCATTATATCAGTCATCTAATGTGCCGTTTAATATTAACTATAATAAATTTATTTTTTAATATAACTTCATAAAAAAAGCCCTAACTATTGATAGTTAAGGCTTTTAGTCTTATATAACGTCATACTGAGTTATATAAATTTTAGTATTTGGTGGAGATGGCGGGAGTTGAACCCGCGTCCGCCAGCATTACGCTCGAGAATACTACATGCTTAGATATCGTCTATTGTTTTAACACCAAGTGACCCGACGAACAGGGTACAAGTTGCGATCCTCTAAGTTTGGTATAAAGCCCCGAGGCTTGACTCTATACGGACTTGTGTGCGTGCGCTACGGTCGGGTTCCTAAACCACAAGTATTCTAGGAAGCGGACAAACTGCCCTTAGGCAGCTAGAGCGTAAGTTTCGTCGTTTGCGACTATTAAAATGCAAATTTTATTTACGAGAGAAAATGCGCTCTCGGCATGCATCTATGAGTTTCATCACCGGCGTCGAAGCCAATAACATCCCCATGAATGTCTGAACATCATAGCATAACTAAAATAAAATGCTGTGCAATTTATCAACAGTCTGCTACTGATGAACATATTTACATAATGGAGAGCCTTTTGTTTTTTTCAAGGGCCACATAAAAAAGCTGCCAAAAATGACAGCTTTTTTTAAAGTTTGGTCTATAAAGCACCATTGCCTAACACAATACCTTCACGGCGTGGGTCTACCCCTCCTGCGTATTTACTCTGATTATTAATATTTACTTTCATAATCGTTGAAATACCGCTGGTTTGCGCAGAGTTGGAAACGCCATGCCCTTTTGCTTTTAAACCTTCAATCAAATCAAGCAAAGAAAGCTGCACATTCGAGCTATCCACATTGGTGTTTTTGCTATTGGTCGCACCAAAGTTAACAAGCGAAGTCGCCTGCTGAGCGTTTAAGTTCCAGTCCAATGCACCCACCAAAGTTTTAACCACATATTGAATGATGGTACCGCCACCTGGTGAACCTGTTGCCATATAAAACTCATCTGGCGTCGTGCCTTTAAACACTAAAGTTGGCGCCATGGTACTTCTTGGGCGTTTGCCACCTTCCACACGGTTAGCAACCAGTGCTCCCGTGCTGTCTAGGGGGTTGGCGCTAAAGTCAGTTAACTGGTTCGACAGCAAGAAACCATCCACCATGTGGAATGAACCCATGCTTGATTCAACAGTCGATGTCATTGAAACCACATTGCCATAGGCATCTACAATCGTGAACTGAGTTGTTCCGTGTTCAACAGTGGTGTCGACACCCGAAGCTGGGTTGAAATTACCTGCTGGTGCTACGCCCATACTTTGGTTCGGGTTAATCAGTGCTGCACGTTGTTTCAGGTAGTTTTTATCAATAAAGCTTGCAATACCCTGCGCTGGTAAAGCGACAAAGTCAGTATCTGCGACATATTTGTCACGGTCAGCGTAGGCCAAACGCTCTGCTTCAGACACTAAATGTACGCCCATGACATCAGGCACACCACCTTCATTTTCAGGGTTTTTAGGTGGATACAGCGACATATCAAAGTTTTCTAAAATACCCAGTGTTTGCGCAACCGCAATCCCTCCAGAAGATGGAGGTGGCATAGTACAAACATAGTAACGGTTACGGTACGTCGTACAAATCGGGGCGCGTTTTTTCACCTGATAGTTCGATAAATCCTGCAAGGTCATCAAACTTGGGGTAATTGGAGTCCGTGCTGGGTCATCACCCACGGTTTGCCCTGCTTTTGCCACAATGGCTTGCGCAATCGGCCCAGTGTGTAATGCATTTGCTCCCTGTGAAGCGAGTGCTTCAAGTGTTCTGGCATAGGCTTTATTGGTCATGGTCTCGCCGACTTTACGCGGTGATCCATCTGGGTAGAAATAGGTTGCCATTGCATTTGCATCGAGCGCTAAGCTGCTTGCATTACTTGTAATCGCATCTGCCAACCGTCCCGGTATACGGAAACCGTTGTCAGCCAAACCAATCGCTTCACCAAAAAGTTGGTTCCACTTGAGTTTGCCATGCTCTTGTTGCGCTTGTTCCAGTAAACGCATCACACCCGGCACACCAATCGAGCGACCGCTACGGCGCGCACTTGGTACAGGCGCTGGTGAATTTGGGTCATATATATCTTGGCGAATTAAATAAAATTCGTTGGCTGCGGCTGGTGCGGTTTCGCGGCCATCATAAGCCGTGACTTTCTTGGTTTTGGCATCGTAATACATCATAAAACCACTACCGGCAATGGTACTCGACTGTGGCTCGACTAAACCAAGTACTGCTTGTACTGCAACGGCTGCATCGACTGCGCTACCGCCTGCTCTTAAAACATCACATCCAGCTTTTACCGCAAGTGGTGTGTTTGCCACCACCATATATTTATCTGCGTATTTAACCGTGTTACCAAGCTTGTAACCCGATGCACCCTCTGGCGCGGCGGGGTCACCATTTTGGTTTGAACCGACCACCACGTTTGAACCATCTTGTGCCAGTTTGCTACAACTGGTCGGATCATTATCAACAATTAAATTGGGTGGAGTTGTATTTGAATCATCCTTGGGCTGATCTGAAGAATCATCTCCACATCCTTGTAATAAACCGACTGCTAATAAACTACTGAACAAAAATGAATATCTTTTATTCACGTGATAACTCCAATATATACGCCTGCCTATCCATGCAATTGCCATGCAAGCTTCTTTGTTTTCAGGTCTTCAGTTTTTTAATCTTTGATAAAAATAAAGTTTTAATAATATTAAATGATTAAGGGTGTTTATTTTGTGCTCTGTGTGATGTCTCCTTGTTTGTTATCACACTCTTTTATAACTGATTTACCCAGTTCTGGCATGCTTTATTTCTTTAAATGTAGACAAAATCTGCTATTTATAAACCCACTCATTTTTTAGCAGGCCTAAAAAAAGCACCTCCGAAGAGATGCTTTTTGATGTTTAGTGAGAAGGCATTCCGCTGACCTGTTTGGGTTTTGGACATAGCCAAATGACCAGCCCCGCAAAGACAAACACGATCGCAAACAGCAAAAACACATGGTTTGCCGACATGGTAATGGCTTCTTTATCGACAAGGTTTGAAATAATTCCAAGCGTCGAGTCAGCTGTAAAACCATTTTGCAAAAGATTGTTTTGAACTTCAGTTGGGTTCAGGTTTGACACAATTTCACTACGAGCAACTTTGGCGTGGTCATCCCACACAGTCACTGCAATTGAAGCACCAATCGCCCCTGCCATGGTTCTTAAGAAGTTCATGAGGCCCGCAGCAGATGCAATTTCTTGCTGGAGTACCGAACCGAGGGCAATGTTCGACAGTGGAATAAAGAAGAATGGTACAGCAAAACCTTGCAAAATTTGCGGCCAAGCCAGTGCCATAAAGTCGGCATCTGTAGTCCAGAATGCCCGCATTAAAGTCACTATACCCAGCAAAATTAAACCAAAGCTCGCCAGCGCACGCGGGTCATGTTTGGTCGAAAGTTTTGCCACAATCGGTGACATGGTCAAACTACCAAAGCCCATCGTTGCAGTTAAATACCCGGCCCACGTCGCGGTATAGGAAAGGTTCATTTGCAGCCACTGCGGAATCAGTACAATACTGCCAAAGAATGCGCCAAAGCCAAGCGATAAGGCCAGTACCGAAATGGCAAAGCCCCTATGCCTAAAGACTTTGACATCCACCACGGGGTGTTTGTCGGTCAGCTCCCATATCAGGAACACCACAAAGCCAATGGCAGCAGTTAAAGCTAAAACGACAATGCTCGTGCTATTAAACCAGTCGCGTTCGTGCCCTAAGTCGAGCATAAGCTGTAATGCACCAATCCACAGAATTAACAGGCCTAAACCAACAGTGTCGATTCTTAAAGAAATGGTTTCTGTTTCGGCTACTCTTAATAAGCGCATTGCTGCTAATACGCAGACAATACCAACCGGTAAGTTAATAAAGAAGATCCAGTGCCAAGACAGGTTGTCACTAATTAGACCACCTAAAATTGGTCCTAAAATTGGCCCGACGACTGTGGTCATTGCCCATAGGCCCATTGCTTGCGCATGCTTTTCTTGAGGGAAAATACGCATAAGCAAAGTTTGGCTAAGTGGCATAAGTGGACCACCACAAAGACCCTGCCCAATACGGAAAAATACCAACATTTCTAACGATGTTGCTAAACCGCACAGGAAAGAAAAGACCGTAAAGCCAATTAAACCAAAGATAAAGACCCGCACCGTTCCAAAGCGGCCTGCTAGCCAACCCGTTAAGGGTACACAAATCGCTTCTGCAACTGCATATGAAGTAACGACCCATGTCCCTTGCGTACTTGAAACAGCAAGGTTACCGGTAATGTGCGGTACAGAGACGTTGGCAATGGTCGTATCAAGTACGACCATAAAGTTCGACAAGGCAATAACAAACGCTGCCAGTAGTAAACGGCCACCGCTTAACTCGGCAAAAGGTGTTTGCGTTTTCATAAGCGTTTACTTCGCAGATAAGTCGACTTTTGCTTCCATCGACAAGCCAACACGCAGTGGGTGTTCAGCAAGTTCTTTCGGGTCAAGTGCAATACGAACTGGTAAGCGTTGAACCACTTTAATCCAGTTACCTGTTGCATTTTGAGCCGGAATTAAGGCAAAGGCAGAGCCTGTACCACCAGAGAAGCCCACCACTTTGCCGTGGTATTCAACGTCATCGCCATATAAATCTGAAGTCAGTGTCACTGGTTGACCTGGGCGGACTTTTTTCAACTGACTTTCTTTAAAGTTCGCGTCTACATATAACTCGTTCAGCGGCACAATCATCATCATGCTGGCACCCGGTGCAACGCGTTGTCCAACTTGAATATTACGACGGGTAATTACACCATCGACTGGGGCACGAATGACCGTACGTTCTAAGTCAAGCTGAGCTTGTTCTACATGGGCTTGTGCAACTTGTACATCCGGAGTCGATGTTTCGCTTACACCCTGAATTAAGGCTTCGTTTGCAGCTAAAGTACTTTCAGCAGCTTTACGGCTCGAAGACGCTTGCGCTAAACCAGCTTTGGCAAGCTCTAGCCCTGCTTTAGCTGTTTCAACCGCACTTTGCGCTTTAGTGAGTTCTTCTTTAGACACCGCACCAGAGGCAGCAAGCTGCGCACGGCGGTTTAACTCTAAAGTAGCTTTGTCGTAGTCGGCCTGTGCTTGTGCAACTTGTGCTTTGGCACTGTTAATTTCGTCAGCACGAACCACAACTTGAGAATTTAATGAACTACTGTTTGCCGCAGTCTGTTTGTATTGGCGTTTTGCTTTGGCAAGTTCAGCCTCGGCTTGTGCCAATGCAATTTTGGCATCACGGTCATCAATACGAACCAGCACATCACCCCGATGTACTGTTTGAGTATCATTTACCAAAACCTGAGCGACCTGACCGCTCACCATTGAGGTAATTTGCGCGGTTTCTGCACCGACATAAGCATTATCTGTACTCACCGAGTGATTTAAAAATAATGCCCAAATTGCATATAAAATAGCGGCGATCAATAAAATCAGCGCAAAAAAACCAAGAAATTTTTTGCGCTTGTTTTGGTTGTTGTCATCCGAGGCAGATGTTGTTGGCACTGTTTCTTGTACATTGCTTTGTGCATCAGTCATGGTATGTTCCTAAAGATGAGTTGGCTTTGCCATCAATCTCGCACTACACCTTGTTATAGAGTTTTTATTATTCTATGAACAAGACATATCGCATTGTCAAAGCAGTCAATTTTAACGCTAAAACCTCATGATATGAGAATAAAAAAATATAACTCATGCGTTCGTTCTAATTAAATTAATGTTTATCTCAAGATTTTTATGAAAATTCCAGCTTTTCAAGCACTAAAAAAAGCGCACATGGCGCTTTTAAATAGTTCAATTCATCGCCTAATAGGCATATGAAGCGATACCCGCAGCGATGGCTTTATCTTCATCATTGACCATCGTCATACGCATAGTGCAGCCCTTACGACCTAAACGTAACACTTCCGCACGTGCAATAAAATACTTACCGCGTCCCGGCGCTAAATAATCTACACGCATGTCGACGGTTGCCAATCGCGATACTTGCTTAATAGTCTCAGGCAGAGTTTCAGGTGTTGAACGGCGATAGAGATGTTCCATTGCCACAATTCCACCAATACTATCGAGCAAAGTTGCAGCAACGCCGCCATGCAAAATCTGAAATGCCAGATTACCAATCAGGTTAGGTTGCATCTCGATATAGCCTTCAATGTGCCCATCTACCACACGCATAATCATTCCACTATGCTTAAAAAAAGGAGAGCTATTAAACGCCTTACATAATTGGCTGAGCACCACATTTAGGTCAGTTTTTACACCTAATTGTATGTTCCCCGTCCAATTTTTCTTTTCATCACTCATACGTTGCCTAAATTTAAAAGCATGATAAACACCCATAATTTTGTACAAATACAGCATTATGGGGCTACAATACAGCAGTCGGTTGACAGTAATGGAATATCCGCCAACCTATCCTAGTGTAATACCGAACATCGAGATTGTTATGACTTATACGTTCAATCGTCCTGCATTTCCAGCTACTCGCATGCGCCGTATCCGTAAAAATGACCAGTTGCGTGCGATGGTCAGCGAAACACAGCTCACTACCAATCACTTGATTTATCCAGTATTTGTATTACCGGGACAAAATCAAACCCAAGATATTCCAAGTATGCCAAACATTCAGCGTTTGTCGGCAGATTTATTACTGAAAAAAGCTGAAAGACTTCTGGAATTGGGCGTATCAAAACTGGCTCTTTTCCCTGTAACACCTCAAGAAGATAAAAGCCTCACCGCAGAAGCTGCATGGCGTGAAGATGGTTTAGTTCAAACCACTTGTCGTTTGCTTAAAAAAGAATTACCAGAAATGGTATTAATCACCGATGGTGCACTCGACCCATACACGACTCATGGTCAAGACGGCATTATTGATGAAACTGGCTATGTGCTTAATGACGAGACTGTAGAATGCTTGATTAAACAAGCATTGAGTCACGCTGAAGCAGGTGCCGAAGTAATTGCACCAAGTGACATGATGGATGGCCGTATTGGCGCAATTCGTCAAGCTTTAGAAGCCAATGGTCACATCTATACCAACATCATGGCCTACTCTGCGAAATATGCGTCTAGCTTCTATGGTCCGTTCCGTGATGCTGTTGGCTCTGCATCCAACCTAAAAGGTGGTAATAAATATAACTACCAGATGGACTTTGCCAACCGTGCCGAAGCGTTACATGAAATCGCGCTTGATATTCAAGAAGGCGCTGACATGGTGATTGTAAAACCGGGCATGCCATATCTGGATGTGGTACGTGAAGTGAAAGATACCTTTGGTATTCCGACATTCATTTACCAAGTGAGTGGCGAATACGCAATGTTAGCTGGCGCAATTCAAAATGGCTGGTTATCAGACTCAGTGATTTTAGAATCGCTCATGTGCTGCCGCCGTGCTGGTGCAGACGGGATCTGGACTTACTTTGCAGAAACCGCTGCTGAAAAACTCAAGGAAATGAACTAAGTTCGCAGAGAAAGGATAACACTGCATGCATATTGCAATCATTGGCGCGGGCATAAGTGGATTAATGTCTGCGCTGGAGTTGGTTGAACAAGGTTGTAAAGTCAGCATTTTTGATCAACAACAAGCGGGACAAGCAGCCTCTTGGGCTGGCGGAGGCATTCTCTCTCCGATGTACCCGTGGCGCTATGTGCATGCAGTGAACCAACTTGCCCAATTTGGCAAAGCCTCTTATCAAGCATGGAACCAAAAGCTCTACCCTGTTACAGGGATTGATTTTGAAATTCATGACACAGGCATGCTGATTTTTGATGAAGAAGATTTTGACGTTGGTTTGTCCTACGCCGAGCAGCATCAAGAACCGATGCAGCGCTGTGAATATTTACAAAGAGATGCCTTAGAGCAAGTAAATCCACATATTTCCGGTCAGTTCCAAGAAGCAATTTATTTCCCCGAACTGTCTAATATTCGTAACCCTCGCGTATTACAGTCCCTCATTAGCTATTTAAAACAACATCCAAATGTTGAGTTTTTTGAACACGCTGCTGTTAAAAAACTGATTCAACAAGGTGATGTGATACAGGCGCTACAAACCGAAGATGGTCGCAAACATACAGCAGATCATTTTGTAATAACTTCGGGCGCTTGGAGCAATTACTGGAACTCTCAATTGCAACTCGACATTCCAGTCGAACCTGTTCAAGGTCAAATGCTGCTATTTAAAACCCCTGCTCACTGGCTACCGACCATGTGTATGAATCGAGTCATGTATTTGATTCCACGTATGGACGGGCATATTGTGTGCGGGTCTAGCATGGCACATCGTGGCTTTGACACTTCTACCGACGAAACGACTCAGCACAATATTTTAGAAGCATGTTTAGAAATGGTACCTGAACTGGTCGATTTTCCGATTGTACAGCGCTGGGCAGGCCTCAGACCAAGTTCACCAAACGGTGTTCCATACATTGGTAAAATGCCTGAAATGGACAACCTGTGGGCAAACTTTGGGCACTTTAGAAATGGTTTGTGTATGGGCGCAGGTTCTGCACAATTGCTTCGTCAGCTTATGCTAGGGCAACCGACATTAGTGGATGCCAAAGCATATTCGCCAGAGCGTTTGCAAAATAAAATCTTAGCCTGAGGCGAGTATATTCTCTAAAGCCATTTTTAACTGAGGATAAGCAAACTCAAATCCTTCTGCTTGCAGGGCTGCGGGTTTAACGTATTGCCCATTTAAGATCAATTGCGACTGCTCTCCTAGCAAACAGCGAAAAACTGTGCTCGGCCCTGACAACAGTGGTTTCTTATTGAGTACCGCAGCAGCTTGTTCAACAAATACCTTTTGAGTCACATTTTCTGGCGCCACGACATTGTGAATTTGGGCAGATTGAGGATGCTTAAATATAAACTCGATGGCGCTTAATACGTCTTCAATGTGTACCCAAACCACAGGCTGACGACCATGACCAATTTGACCGACTAAATTGAGTCGAATCGGAAATAACATTTTAGGCAAAATACCACCACCCTGCCCGAACACTACACCTAAACGAATAATTTTAGTATTTTGCTGAGGATCTGCTAAAGCTACGCGTTCCCACTCTTGGCAAAGCTTGGACATAAAAATAGGCTGTGGTGAGCTTTGTTCAGTGCACACCTCTGTCCACTTTTCTTGAGCATCTATGCCGTAATAACCAATTGCTGAACCAGAAACAATCACTTCTGGAAAAATTTCAGATTGCTTGAGCCACGCATACAATTTTCGGGTCGTATTTACACGGCTTTCAATGAGTTGTTTTTTACGTGACTCAGTCCAGCGTTTCTCACCAATATTTGCACCAGCCAAATTCACTACATAGTCAATTTGACGTGTCGTAATATCTTCAAACTTTTGTACCCACTGTAAGGCAGGATGGTCAGATTCCTTTCCAGCCTGCCGTGTCACAGCAATCACATTATAATTTTTTTGTAATAGGAACTTAATTAAATGCGTTCCGATAAAACCACTGGCACCAGTGATTAATACATTCTTATTCATATTTCCTCCAAAACCGAGGACAGCAGTTTTATTTCATTATATAAGGATCATTTAGATCTAATCTTAGCTGTTTTTGTAGTGTTCTATTGCACATTCAACATTTTGTCTGCCATTCGCTGTGCCTGTTTGCCATAGAACCAGTAAGTAATTAAGTAAAGTGGAATAGCCAACATTAAAATCATAATCACCATAATACTTAAGAACTGAGGCTGCTTGAGGTAAAGCATAAAGTTTTGCAAAATCTCTGGGTCTTGTCTTGAAAATAAAAACAGACCAAACAAAACACCACACAAGTTATAACCCCAAAAGATGAGGGTAAAGCCTAAAGTAAATTTCTTTTTTTCTGGTACAGTCGGCGCACGGCGTTCTTTCTTTAAAAATCTAAACAAGACAAAAATCATTGCACCTAAATATGGAACGGCTGTTAAAATACCACCTACACTCGCTGGCAATAGTGCTGCAACTACACCGACTATTAAGGTAAGTACGATGCATATAGCAAAAAACCAGAGAAAGTAAGAACGTAATTTGGTCATATTTTTGCCTAATTTATGGGTTCAAAAAATAATTATAAATTTTTTTCGATTTTTTTTCATTTTTCTGTCAACCAATCCTGATCTCTCGACGTTATATAGGGTAACAAGGTCGCAGCAACCGAATACTTCCTTTGCACGGCATCCGCAAAATTGTTTCGGTGACCTTTCATTACGACTCTTTCTTCCTTCGGATTAGGTTTTGTTAGCAGCCAAACCCTTGATGAAGTCTTTGACCGACGATTCTCTCATCACTCGAATCGTCGGTTTTTATTTTCTAGCACTTTCATTTTACGCTCAACATACACAATCGTTATTTCATAGCCATGAAAGCCATGCCTATACTTTTTACATCATAAAAATATGTTTTAAATAATATGAACAACATTGCCTACTTTGAAATCCAGTCTTCAAACCCTGCCCGCGATGCGCAGTTTTATCAAGCTGTGTTTGGCTGGCAATTTAAACTCGATAAAAACTTACCGATTGAATATTATCGTATTGAAACGCCTTCAATTATGGGTGGACTATTAAAACGCCCAGCCCAAACGCCGCCAATGGAATATGGCACCAATGCATTCACCTGTTCGGTTCAGGTGGAAAACTTCGATGAGGTAGCTGCAAAAATTTTAGCGCAAGGCGGTATTGTCGCAATGGATAAATTCGCTATTCCAGGCCGCGCTTGGCATGGCTATTTTGTCGATTTAGACCACAACGTTTTTGGTATTTTTCAAGTCGATGAAAATGCAGCTTAAAGATCTTATTTAACGGCTCTATTTATTTTTAATGTATAGCCACCGCCTTTTTATCGGTGGCTATTTCATATTAATTATTCAGCAAAGCTAAAAGTGGCTTCACATGTAATTGGAAAATTTACCGAATTGGCAATCATGCATTCATGATGCGCTTCTTCATGCAATTTTGCAGCAAGCTCTGGGTCAGCACCTTTTTCTAAAACAACCTCGGGCCTTAAAATAATTTGGGTAAAGTGACCGCGTTTAACTGGATCTACATCTTCCATAAAGCCAAGTGCATGATCGACATAACTCAACACATGAATATGATTGACTGCACACAGGTGTAAATACCAAAGCTTATGACAAGCTGAAGCAGAAGCCACCAATAAATCTTCTGGATTCCATCTGGTCACATCGCCCAAATAAGCAGGGTCTGATGAACCTTGAATAGTAACTTTTTGAGGATGTTGAATACTAAAATCGCGTTTATATGAACGATAAGATGAAGTACCTGTACCCGTATTGCCTTCCCACTGTATTTTTACTTCATATTTATGAATGGTCATTTTTTTCTCAAAGTTCATGGTTTAAGTCGATAGTAACAAAGCAGAGCTTAAGGAGACAAAATAATTCAGATTTCATTGCTGGCTTAAATAACGAGCACTTTAAAATGTCTTGATAAAATCTCCTGCCAATTTATGCTAACGTATCTGTGTTTATTTTGGCTTGATGTCTGTTTCTATGTCCGTACATTTTCTACATACTTCTGACTGGCATTTGGGGCAGTTTTTTTATAATCATTCACGCCACTACGAACACCAACAATTTTTAAGCTGGTTACTCACTCAAATTCAAGAAAAACAACCACATGCTCTGCTCATTGCTGGCGATATTTTTGATGTCATTAACCCAGGTTCTCAAGCACAAAAACAACTCTACCAATTTTTAGCAGATGCACACCGTATTGCACCACACATGCAAACACTCATGATTGCGGGTAACCATGACTCAGGCTACCGTATTGAACAGGTCGAGCCACTATTAGAAAAATACAACGCAAAAACCGTGGGCGTGGTTCGCTGGAATGAAGACAAAACCCTAGACCTCGATCGACTACTTTTACCTATTTATAATCAAAATCAAGATATTGTAGCGTGGTGCCTTGCCTTGCCTTTTTTACGCTCGGCCGAAATTACGGGCTTTAATGAACATACCACTAACAGTAAAAATGCGATTGCCTATTTGCACCAGCAACTCATTGCAGAAGCCAAACGTCGCAAAACACCAGACCAAGCCCTTATTTTAATGTCGCATGCCCACATGCAAGGTGGAGAAACATCTGACTCTGAACGTCCAATTATTATTGGTAATGAAGAGGCACTTTCAACGACGTTGTTTGAAGATGCTGTTGACTACGTGGCTTTAGGGCATCTACATAAACCACAAAAAGTGGGTCAGCCGCACATTCGTTATAGTGGCTCGCCAATTCCGCTTTCTTTTAGTGAAATTAACTATAAACACCAAGTGGTTGAAGTCAAAATTGACCCAGCTCAAGAGACAGACAACCGTTTGCAATTTGAAGCTGTAGAAATTCCACGTTGCGTACAATTACACCGTATTCGTGGTGAATTAAATGAAGTCTTGCAACAACTCAAAGCATTGCCAAACGGCGTAATTGAGAATATTGACCACCGTGAATATGTCGATATTGAATATTATAGTTTAACGCCACCACAGCCGAATGTACGTCAGCAGTTTGAAGCGGCTCTACCGCCTGACCGCTACCGTTTAGTTCGTATTTCACGTCAATATGTAAACAAAGACTCTACCGATTCAAATACCACTCAGCAAATCGCTCTTGAACCACCAACACCAGAAAAACTCTTTCAGAATATTTGGGAAAAACAAGGTTACAGCGCCGATGATGCGGTCTTAAAAGATTTTCTGAGTCTGGTACAAGAAGCACAAAAAAATCTTGAAAATGATGCAACCCCTTAAGGATATGTCATGAAAATTTTATCCATTCGAATAAAAAATCTGGCATCTCTTTCTGATGAACACTTTATTGATTTTGAAAGTGCCCCTCTAGCCCATGCGGGTCTCATTGCGATTGTGGGGAAAACGGGTGCAGGTAAGTCGACCATTTTAGATGCCATGTGTCTGGCTTTGTTTAATCGGGTGCCTCGCTTGAAAGACAGTGATGGCAAATTAAAAGAGGTTGATGGTTCAGAGTTACTCACTAACTCACCTTTGACTGTATTACGCCGTGGTACAGGACATGGTTTTGCTGAGCTTTGCTTTATTGCACAAGATCAAAAACGCTATTTGGCACGTTGGGAAATTAAACGTGCCCGTGAAAACCCAAATGGTAAATTACAAAGTGTACAGCGCCACTTAAAATGCCTGACTGATGGTGTCGTGCTTGCCGACAAAGCCAAAGCAGTTGATGAAAAAGTTAAACAAATTACACAGCTTTCTTTTGAACAATTTACGCGTGCCGTATTACTTGCCCAATCAGAAGTAACCGCATTTTTAAAAGCACGAGATAGCGAACGCGGTGAGTTACTCGAGTACCTAACTAACTCCAGCATTTTCGCCAAAATTGGTGAGCTGGCTTTTCGTAAAACCGCAGATATTGCAAAGCAGCGTAAACAGCTTGAAGAGTTCTTAGGCCACATTGAAATTTTGTCTGATGAAGAGATTGCAGCTTTTACTGCACAATATCAGCAAGCTGAACAAAATCATCAACATTTAGAACAACAAAAAAATATCTTAGACAAACAGCAACAATGGTTTGAGCGTAAGGCAAAACTTGAGCAAGAAGTTCAAGCTAAACAGCAACAGTTTCAAGCACAGCAAAATCATCATCAACAATTGGCTGGTGAGCGTGAGCAATTAAAACGACTCGAAGTTTTCTCTGAAATACGCCCACAAGTTTTTCAGCAATCTCAAAATTTACAAACGCTACAACAACTTGAGCCACAAATTCAGCAAGCTCAGACCAAGTTTAATGAGTTGGTGCAAATTTTTGAAACGGGACAAAAACAGTATCAACTTGCGGAACAACAGCTCAAACAAACGCTCGATTTTGAACAACAGCATCAACAAGCTTTAAATCAAGTTCGACAGTCTATTCAAGAACGCGCTTTTATTGCCGATGAATATAAAAAGTGCAAAGAAAAAAGACAGGTACTTGAGCAAAAACTAAGCCCATTGCAACAACAGCAAAACGCTGTACAACAGCAGGTTACACAGCTTGAGCAGAACAAAATTCATTTACAACAGCAGCTGATCCAGACTCAGCAATATGCTGTATTAGATAAGGGCCTTTCAGCGTATCTGCATCAGCTCGGACAATTTATTCAAAATTACCAAACAATTGAACAGCAGATTGGAAACCCTACCCTTGCTCGCCAGAAGCTTTCAGAAGCTAAAAGCGAACTCGAACAACTCACAGCTTCACTCGGCACCGTTGAACAGATTGAGTTAAAGCTTGAACAAAAGCGAAAAAATAAAGATCAGAAACTTGCTCAAATCACTCAGTTAGATCTGATTCAACAGAAAATAAAAATTTATCATGAACTATATGCTGAGCTTCAGCAATTCACCGAAAAACATACTCAAGCCTCCGCACAAGAACAGCAGCTTAAAACCGTTTGCCAGTTAGCTGAACAAGACTACCAAACAGCAAAAACTGAACGTGAAAAGCTACAACACATCCTGCAACAGCAGCGTTTACTACACACCGAAAATATTGAGCAGTTACGGGCCAATCTTAAAGAAGGTGAAGCGTGTTTAGTGTGTGGAAGCACACACCATCCCTATCGTGTTGATGACAGTGCAATCTCTAAGGCGTTGTTCGACTTGCAGCAACAGCAAGAGCAACAAGCAGTAGCACTAGAGCAATCTAAATTTAATGCATGGCAAACCCAGCAACATGCGCTTACCCAGTGTCATGCCGAGCTTGAACAGGTTCAGAAATACCTAGCTCAATTACAAGTAAAACAGACGAACTTACAGCAAGAAATTGAGCAAGCGTTTAACCTCAATCAATTACACATTGAGCTTAATCAAGCTCCTGAGCAGATCTTGCTAACGCTGAACGAACTCAGACAAGCTGCGCAAACTGCCATAAATTCATTTGACTCAGAAAACTTGCGTTTAACCCAAGCGATTAAACAACACAATCAGCTTGTTCAAACGATTCAGCGCAATGAAAGCTTGCTCAATACGGCACAGCAATGGCAACAACAAGTTCAACATATTGTCGAGTGTTTATCTGAAGCCGAACAGCACGCATGGCAGCAAGCAAGTAGCCAAACAGCTAAGCAGATTTGGACTATTCTTGATGTACGCGCTAAGCAGCTTGAACAACAAGAACAGCTTTCACAGCGTTTTGAACAGCAGCAACAAGAACTTAAAATGCTGTCTGCTAACCTTGAGCAAATGACCAAGCAAATTGATGAGATCGATCAAAATCTCAAAGAAATTACGCTTAAAGGCCAACACAATAATGAAAAAGCGGTGTCGCTCATTCAACAAATGACTGGCCGCGCTGACATTAAACCGCACGAATGGTTAATTGAGCACGACGCTAAACGTCAGCAGCAACAAACGGCGTACCACGAAGCTAAACAACGTTTTGAACAAACCAGACAGCATTTTGAACAGCAAAAACAAGCGCTCGACCAACTTAAGCATCAACATCAACACACTGCACAACATCAACAGCAGATTGATGGGCAAATTCAAAACTGGTTAAAAGCCCATACTGATTTTCAAGCAACTGATCTTACGGCGCTCATGCCGATTAATTCAGCCCAAGAGCAAGATATTCGTAACCGTCTTAATCATGCCGAGCGTTTATTAAGTGAAACTTCTTCTGCCCTTAAAACTATGCAAGAGCAATTGAGCGAGCATTTACAAACTCAGCCAGATATTGAACATGAAAAGCTTGTAAGCTTCATTCAAGACAATATTGCAGAGCTTAAAGCACAACTTGAAGTACGTGATCGACTTAAGCTTAAGCTCGAAGTGCATCAGCAAAACCTTGCGAAGCAGCAACAATATGCAGAGCAAATTCAAAATATTCAGCAAGAAGAACACCGCTGGAGCAAAATTTCAGGTCTCATTGGCGATGCTAAAGGTAAAGAGTTCCGTGATTATGCGCAGCAATATCACCTAGATATTTTAGTTGAACATGCTAACCAGCAACTGGCGATGCTTTCTCAACGTTACACGTTAAAACGTCTAGATCAGTCTTTAAGCCTTGCGATTATTGACCACGATATGGATGGAGAAACCCGCTCAGTTGCATCGTTATCTGGCGGGGAGTCGTTCCTAACTGCACTGGCCTTGTCTTTGGCAATCGCCAACATGGCATCAGGTTCAATGAAAATTGAATCGCTGTTTATTGATGAAGGTTTTGGCACTTTAGATGCCTCATCTTTGCATATGGTTATGAATGCTTTGGATCAATTGCAAAATCAGGGTCGTCAGGTCATTCTCATTTCACACATTCAAGAAATGCATGAGCGTATTCCTGTACAAATTCAAGTGAAACCACTTGGTGCTGGCGCAAGTACAATTGAGGTCGTGGGTTAACTTACCAAGATTTCCTATCTGGAATTTAATGAATCTTATATAACAAAGGGGCGTATTATTTACGCCCCTTTTTTCTTGTATTGTCTTGTACTAATTTTTTATTTTTAAAACATAAAAGAATTAATTCACGCAGAGTACGACAATCGCAAAACCAATACAGTACAGACCGAACAAATACCAACGGCCATGTTCTAACCATGAAGACAACCATTTCAATGCCAAAAGACCAGCACCAAAGCTAAAGCACATACCCAACAAGCTTGGAACCATCGAATGGAACACTTGTCCATGAGCTACGGTTTGTAAGCCTTGAGCGTGAACTAAACGATATAATTCTTTTAAAATTACTGCTGGTGTTAATACCACAGCCAACGCAAAACTGAACTCTTCAGCCTTTTGGCGAGATACCCCTAAAAATAGCCCTGTAGAAATGGTTGCACCTGAACGTGAAAAACCACGGAAAGGTAAACATAACGCCTGCACTGCCCCAATAATAGAAGCACTACGCAAACTAATTTCACCCTGCTGACCACGATCTAAACGCGAAGATAAAATAATCAGAACACCTGCCGAAATTAGTGCAGCAGCCATGAGTTTTGAGTTACTAAACAAATGCTCAATTTCGAAACTGCTCGCGCCGCCGAAGAACACATGTTTAATCAGAGATTGAAGCGCTAAACCGAGCACGCCTGTAATTAGCGTTGCCAAAATAATATAGAAGGCCTGTTTTTTGAAACTTTCCCAAGAAGAAAAATAGGTTTTTTTCCAAGATTTCCAAAAGTAAACGATCACTGCAAACATCGTACCTGTATGCAACATTACAAGTAAGAATGTCATGTCAGGTGCAGATGGATCATACCCCATGAGCTTTTCAGCTAAAATAACGTGTGCAGAACTAGAAACTGGCAATAATTCAGCAAAACCCTGAATGATTGCCAGAATGAAAACATGCAACAAATCCATACATTACACACTCAAATATTAAAATATCTGGGTTATAAGCGAGGAAAATTAAATTTAAATTAATTGATTACAGTTCCACCACAAAATATTTAACTAACCCTTAAAAGTTATTTTTTCTCCCTCGTGTCACGCTTACCAAACAAAGCCGTACCTACACGGACCATGGTTGCCCCTGCTGCAATTGCAGCGTCTAAATCGCCCGACATTCCCATGCTTAATGTATCCCAGTCTTGCACATTGGCATGTTGCTCTTTCACCTCATCAAATAGCTTTTTAGCATCTGCGAAAGCAGCGGTATTGTCCGGTGCCGGAATGACCATTAAGCCACGTAGTTTAATTTTCGGCAGTTGACTAATTTGAGCAACCAATTCCGCAACTTCTTCTGGTGCACAGCCATCTTTACTGTCTTGCCCATCAATATTCACTTGCAAACAAATATTAAGTGCAGCTTGGTCATCACCACGTTGGTTAGATAATCGCTCTGCAATAATCAAACGGTCTACACCATGTACCCAATCAAACTTTTCAGCCAAATGCTTAGTTTTGTTGCGTTGAACATGACCAATAAAATGCCATTCAATGTCTAAGTCATGCAAAGCTTCAATTTTATCCAAAGCTTCTTGTAAATAATTTTCGCCGAATGCCCTTTGCCCTGCTGCATACATTTCACGCAATCTTTCACTTGGATGTGTTTTTGATACGGCTAAAAGTTGCACAGTTTCAGGCGCACGCTGAGCATGTTCACAAGCAGTTCTGATTTGCTGTAATACGTGCTGTCGCGCATCTTGCAGGTAATTCATTGACAAGGTTCTCATTTTCAAAAAACTTTTTTGCTTTTCACCTAAAGCGAGGTGTTGGTAAGCCTCGGTGAAAGCCGTATATTATTCTACAAAATAATGACATATTTTAATTTACTTGGGGAAATTATGGATATTACAGAGCTACTCGCCTTCTCTGTGAAAAATGGCGCGTCCGATTTACACCTATCTGCTGGCATGCCACCTATGATTCGTGTCGATGGTGAAGTTCGTCGTATTAACTTACCAGCCTTAGAACATAAAGATGTCCACCGCCTTGTTTATGACATCATGAACGATAAACAGCGCCGTGACTATGAAGAAAAACTTGAAACTGACTTTTCTTTTGAAGTACCTAATGTTGCACGTTTCCGTGTGAACGCATTTAACCAAAACCGCGGGGCTGGCGCAGTATTTCGTACCATTCCATCTAAAGTACTCACCATGGAAGATTTAGGCTTAGGTCAAATCTTTAAAGATATTTGCGACTATCCTCGCGGGATTGTACTGGTGACAGGGCCAACAGGTTCGGGTAAATCAACGACGCTTGCAGCAATGATGGACTATATTAATGAAAACCGTTATGACCATATTTTAACGGTTGAAGACCCAATCGAATTTGTACACCAGTCAAAAAAATGCCTGATTAACCAGCGTGAAGTACATCGTGATACACATGGCTTTAATGAAGCACTTCGTTCAGCACTACGTGAAGACCCTGATATTATTTTGGTCGGTGAGATGCGTGACCTTGAAACGATTCGATTAGCACTTACTGCTGCCGAAACAGGTCACTTGGTATTTGGTACGCTTCACACCACGTCAGCTGCAAAAACCATTGACCGTGTAATTGACGTATTCCCTGCCGAAGAAAAAGACATGGTTCGTGCCATGCTGTCTGAATCTTTACAAGCCGTTATTTCGCAGACCCTACTTAAAAAGAATGGCGGTGGTCGTGTGGCAGCACATGAAATCATGATTGGTATTCCTGCCATTCGTAACTTAATTCGTGAAAACAAAGTCGCACAAATGTATTCAGCTATTCAGACGGGTGCCAACCATGGTATGACGACCCTCGACCAAAGCTTAAAAAATTTGGTGTCTCGTGGTGTAATTAGCCCGCAAACGGCTCGTACAGCGGCGAAACAGCCTGAATCATTCCTATAAAAATAACAAAACAGCGAGAATACAATTATGGATTTTAATGACTTACTCAACCTCATGGTTGAGAAAAAATCATCGGATCTTTTTATTACAGATGGCGTTGCACCATCGATGAAGATTAACGGGCAAATTGTTCCAATTTCAAAAAATAGTCTTTCAGGCGAAGTAATTGGTCAACTCTTACATTCCATCATGAGCGACAAACAGCGTAAAGAATTCGCAGAAACTCGTGAATGTAACTTTGCCATTATGAACCGCGATAAAACGGCGCGTTTTCGTGTGAGTGCTTTTCAGCAACGTGACATGCCAGGCATGGTTCTACGTCGAATTGAAACTAAAATTCCTTCGATTGATGACTTACAGTTACCTACTGTGCTTAAAGATTTATCGATGACCAAACGTGGCATTATTATTTTCGTAGGTGCAACAGGTACAGGTAAATCGACTTCATTGGCTTCAATGATCAGCCATCGTAACCATAACTCTAAAGGCCATATCATTACCATTGAAGACCCGATTGAGTTTATTCACGAACATGCTGGCTGCATTATTACTCAACGTGAAGTCGGTATCGATACTGACTCATTCGAAATTGCTTTAAAAAACACGTTACGACAAGCACCAGATGTCATCTTAATTGGTGAGATCCGTTCCCGTGAAGTCATGGACTACGCAATTGGCTTCGCTGAAACAGGTCACCTTGTATTAGCTACCATGCACGCCAACAATGCCAACCAAGCACTCGACCGTATTATTCACTTCTTTGAAAGTGACCGACATAGCCAGCTCTACATGGACCTGTCGCTTAACTTAAAAGCCATGATTGCACAGCAGCTTATTCCAACGCCGGATGGTAATTCACGTCGTGCAGCGATTGAGATTTTAATTAACTCACCATTAATTTCAGACTATATTCGTAAAGGTGAAATTCATGAAATTAAGGACTTGATGAAACGCTCACGTGAACTGGGTATGCAGACCTTTGACCAAGCTTTATTTGATTTATATAAAGCAGGCCAAATTACTTATAAAGATGCCCTTAAACATGCCGACTCACCAAACGATTTACGTTTAACGATTAAGCTTGCAAATGAAGGTCCTGATCAAATTACAGACGAAAAACAGCATTTAACTTTCGACCGTCAGTAATTTCTTCATAAAAAAAGGAAGGTTAAACGTAACCTTCCTTTTTTTATTTGTTTTCTTTATGTGAAAACGATTATTTCTTGCGCAATGCATCCTGACATTCAGGTTCATTACAGTAACCATAGAGATTTAATGAGTGACCCGTTAAGGTGAACCCATGTTGTTCTGCTACAGAATGCTGTTCTTTCTCGATAACATCATTAGTAAATTCAATAACTTTGTTACAGTTTTGGCAAACCAAGTGATCGTGGTGGTCTTCTTGCATAATTTCGAAAACAGAATGATTATTTTCAAAATGATGACGTTGAATAATACCCGCAGCTTCAAATTGTGTTAACACACGGTAAACTGTCGCAAGTCCGACATCTTCCCCTTGCTCTAACAAAGTCTTGTAAATATCTTCAGCGCTAAGATGATGTTGTTTTGAATTTTCTAATAATTCCAAAATCTTAATTCGTGGAAGGGTAACTTTAAGTCCAGCTTTGCGCAAATCTTGATTGGAAATAGGCATGAAAAAAGGTCTCTCAACAAATCTCAAGTTGGAATAGGCAATAGAATTTATATGAAGTATGATCTATCCTTTGATCAAATGCATCATAATTTATTGGGATAGTGTAGCAAAATGCAAAAACTCGTGCTGACGTTATTCGTCACTTCACTCCTAGCTGGTTGTTCAATCTTTGGTGTATATAAGGTTGATATTCCTCAAGGGACTCCATTGACTAAAGCTCAAGCCTCTCAAGTACAGGTCGGCATGAATTTCCAGCAAGTGCGCTTTTTGCTTGGTAGCCCAACAGTGACTGATCCCCTCAATCCACAACGTTGGGACTATATCTACAACTATATCCCGGGAACATATGCTAAAAAAGCGAAAATCCCCGCAGCACATGGTCAGCATTTAAAAATTTACTTTGATGGAACTGGAACTGTAACTAAAATTGAAGGTTTAGAGACTATTCCAGAATCGCAACCAGGTTTACCTGCTTCTAAAGAAGCAATTTTAACTGCCCCACCACTATAATCGTTTTTTCTAATAAAAAGAAACCCCTCAAGTGAAAAAACTTGAGGGGTTTTGCTTATTGAGCTGATTGCTTAAAGCGATTGCCTTTAATGTATCTGCCTACAGGGTTCTTCGCAGCACGTTTTCTACGAATGTCTTTTGGATTAATCGTTAAAGGTCTATAAACCTCAACTCGATCACCTGCATGTAGTACGGCATCAGCTTCTACTTTTACTCCAAAAACGCCGAGCTGAAGTGGTTCAGGCAAATCAACTTGACTTGATAAACCACTGACTTGAACTGCCTGTGAAGCAGTCATTCCCTGTTCAAATGGAACAGAGATTAGAAACTGTTGCTCTGGCGCTGCAAACGCAACCCAAACTTGTTGAATGCGTTCCATTAGATACTTTGCCCAATTACAGCAATCATTGCCACAATAATTGAAAGCGGCAATACGATACGTACAGCAATACGCCATAGGTTATAAAAAAGCTCATTGCTAAAATTCATCGATTTACGTAAGTGACTAATTTTCATAATCCAACCTGCAAAAATTGCATAGATCAAACTAATGAGTAAGCCCCAAAGCATAAGAATCAGCGTAAATAAGTTATGAAGTTCAGGCATAGCCCAAACTGCAATCGCAACAATAAGAATCACCCATTGTAAAACAGGCATAAGCTGACGCTGAGCAAGTTGTTCTCTTGCTAACTGCACAAATAATGCTGATGTCATCACGCCAGTAAATATCCACGTAAGGACTGGTAATTGAGCTTGAAGCGAGAAGAAACCAAAAGCAATTACAGCAATGAGCTGAGCCAACCAAATTGGAAGAACAGTTTTAGTTGCACCTTCTTGAGTCTGAACAGTGCCAACACTATTTTGCCAGTAAAGTCCTAAACCTAACCCGCTCGCTACAAGTGCAAGTACGGTTGCATTACCCCACTCTTTAAACTCTACATTGGTCCAATGCCAAGGCTGTAACGTGGTACCCATCATATTTGCCAACACAATAGAAGCGATTACCCCTATGGTCATTAACAAAACAAGAATTTGACGAGGAATAAATGATAAGACCAAGGCAGCAACTGCAAGGCCTGCAAAAATGATTTGACCGGAAACGCCTGGGGCAAACTGCGCAACTAATATATTGCTTGCAGTGCTCAGTACATTACCCGCTAAGAAAGGAATAAAAACAACAGCAAGCCAGCCAACCACGCGCCATTTAGGTGAACTATCTGCTTCACGAGTTAAACTCGATAACGCATTTAAAGCGGTTGTTTTAGATCGTTTTGCTAAAGCAATTTCCAAATAACAAACTGGTAATGCCAATAATAACATTGTGCCAAACCACAATAACCAGAAATCGAGCTGACGATCAATCTGGATGCCCATGGTTGGTGCCAAAGTGGCCATGATGACAAAAGATAAGCAAAACGCCATAAGAGGCGATAACCAACGTGACATAGGTATGTCCTGCATTATGCATTCCTTGAAAAAGTCTTTAGATATTTTGCCCGTCTCATGCATGAAAATCAAAGTCTGCACAATAAAAAAAGCAAACCACCGAAACGATAGTTTGCCGCGCTAACTGTATATTAGAGTTTTTCGAGTTAAATTTATGAGAAAAAACGGGCGAACCAGTTCTTTCCTTTCTTCTTTTCTTTTTCTCTAATAATCCCCATCATATTTTCTTTTACTGCCCCTACATAATCAGCATCATCATGTTGAATATGATTAATTAACCATTTAGCCAAAATTTCTTGTAATTCAGCTTCTATAGTATGCCCCATTTCAAAACGCTCACGATATAACTCTATTTTTTTAATAAATAAGTCATGTACGCGTTTATGAGGTACTCTATATTTATAATCAGCTTCTTCTTGCAAACTTTCTTCAAAGGTAAAATGTGACTGTGTATAATCGATAATATTGTCTAAAACATCTTTAATACGACGTCTATCTTCATCATCTTTTACATCATCAATCTCATTAATATAATCAAGTATTCGTTTGTGTTGCTCATCAATAACATCAATACCCGTATTATATTCTGAAGCCCATTTCATTTTCATACACCACCCCCAATGATGTTCAATGACTGTTGCATAAGCCGCATCTTATCTTTAAAGGGTATAAATAAAAACAAACCTATTTCGTCGGCTTTATATAAATAAAAATAGATAATGAATTAAGTTTTTGATTTTTAAAAAATTAATTAATATTAACCAACTAAAACAATAAAGTATTTTTTAAACAAAATACTTTATTATTAATTAAGTAAATATATATATTAATTAAGCATTTACACTCATTTACTTAAAAATTAATATTGGTCTGCCCGAGTAATACGTTTAAGTTCAGGGTTTTTCTCTTCACGTATTAATCTTTCAACATGTGTTATTGATTTTTTTATAGGCTGACCATGTTGAAATAAAATCATTTCACCGGGTTGATAAGCTGTCCAAGTTTCATTATGTGTTAAAGGCTCAGTAGTAATTACTGCCACACGATCTTCAGGAGTAGTTACCTGACTAAAATCAACTTCGACATCTAAATCAATTAAATGTGCATTATTAAATGGATATTCACGAACTAACCAATGTAATTTAGTAATGGCATAACTAAATAAAGCTTTACCATTAGATAAACAGAAATTAAATGTGCCATATTCTGCAATTTGCGGAGAAATTTTTTCTAACACTTCAAATATCTGCTCAAGACTTGGCTCTTCATAACCAAATACTTCTACGAGCTGGTCGAGTAAATAACAAAATGCTCTTTCGCTATCTGTATTTCCTACAGGTGTAAAACGCCCGCTCAAAGGTGGATTAAAATCATGTAAATCGCCATTATGGGCAAAAATCCAATGACGTCCCCACAACTCACGAATAAAAGGATGTGAGTTCTCAAGCGTGATTTTGCCTTGGGTCGCCTTACGAATATGGGCGATTACATTACGCGATTTGATGGGATAATTACGAATAAGATCAGCTATTGGAGATTCAACCGCAGACTGGTTGTCTACAAATAAACGGCATGCCTTGTCTTCAAAAAAGGCTATACCAAAACCATCACTATGGTCAGAGGTAATTCCTGCGCGCTGTGAAAAACCACGGAAAGAAAAAGTGATATCCGTTGGTGTTGCACAATTCATTCCTAATAGCTGGCACATATTGTTCTAAACTTTTCGCTTCATTACCTCATACATACTATTGTGCATGAGAGTAAAATAGCTTGTAAATCCCAATATGCGCTCGCTATTACAAAATATAAGATATCTTTATCGTTGAGCCATTTTGTTCATTACAAAGGAAGTCGCGATTTTATTTACTTCCAAAAATACAAAATAATCGAGACAGTTAAATTCAGCATCAAAAAAGGCATCTTTAGACAGTTTAGATTGCATACTCAAATACATTTGGAACAGTTTTGGCATACGTTCATCTTGAGGAAAGCTGAACTCTGGATATTCTGGTTCATAAATTTTTTTAGAACGAATATCGATGGTTTTACTGTCTGGTAATTGCTGAATCTGACGGTGCGTATAGTACGCTCTAGCCAAATTATCTTGCAGATGAATACTTACACAGCCCATCAAATATTTAGCGCGCATTGACCACAACACTTTAGGTGCTAGATTCAGCCATAACGTTGAAAGTGCCTTACCATTACGAAAGCGAGGATGTACACAGGTACGCCCTATTTCTAATACATTTGGTAAATGGGATAAATGAGGAACAATATCAAACTCATGAGCACTATAGCTTTGCGCTATTTCATGGCCTTGAAAGAGCTTGAGTCGTGTATAAGCCACAATCTCTCCTGTCCATTTCTCACGTAATACTGCATGCTCACAGCTAAAATCGTAAATATCTTGATCTAAGTTATCTTCAAAATGAATACCGAATTGTTTACTAAATTGTTGTGCGCGAAACCGTTGTACATCTTGTAATTCTTTTAAATTATCAACCCATTCAAAGCGAAATTGTGTTTGATTCGTAGTCTTATGACGATTTAGAGGTAAAGTCCACGTTTGGCGATATTGATTAAATTTTTCCAGCATAATGAACGCTCCTAGTGACACCCCTTACACTAGTCAAAGCTCATGACAAAAAAATGACCAAAATTAAATGACATAAAAAAAGACCACTTAGCGTGGTCTTTTAATCAAAATACTCACTTTAGTGAGATGCATTTGAGCGGTTAGAAATGAGTGTACCCACACCGTGATCTGTAAAGATTTCAAGTAATGTCGCATGTGGTACACGACCATCTACAATGTGTGCACTCACAACACCGCCTTTTACAGCATCAAGCGCACAACCTACTTTAGGAATCATTCCGCCGTAAATCACGCCTGTCTCGATTAAACGGTCAACTTCTTGTGTAGTTAAACCAGTTAAGAGATTTTTGTTTTCATCTAATACACCAGTAATATTGGTAAGCAGAATTAATTTTTCTGCACCTAATGCTTCAGCAACCTTACCAGCAACCAAGTCAGCATTAATGTTGTAGGTATTACCTTTTTCATCGACACCTAATGGTGCAATAACTGGAATAAAGTCACTTTGGGTAAACATCTCTAATACGTCTGTTTTTACCCCAGTCACTTCACCCACCATACCTAAGTCGATATGTTTGATAGAACCGTCTTCTTCGTGCTTTTCCATTAATAATTTACGGGCACGTAATAGATTGCCATCTTGACCTGTTAAGCCAATCGCACGTCCACCATGTTTATTAATTAAATTAACAATAGATTTGTTTACGCTACCGCCCAATACCATTTCAACCACTTCCATAGTGGCTTGATCGGTCACACGCATACCATCAATACGGTCAGACTCACGGCCTAATTGTTTTAAGAAAGAGTCAACTTGTGGGCCACCACCATGTACAACAACCGGGTTTAAACCCACAGTTTTAAGTAAAACGATATCGCGAGCGAATGAACTTTCCAATTCCGGATCAGTCATCGCATTACCACCGTATTTCACCACCAGCGTCTTACCAGAAAAACGTTGAATATATGGCAAAGCTTCAATCAAGATTTTTGCTTTGTCGACGCCAAGATGCTGATGTTGTGGCATTGCGCCTCTCCTTATTAGGCCTCAGAAAGTTCTTGTGCAATTTGCGGATAACGCTCTTGCAACATATCAATAAATTTTTGCTGAATTTCCTTTAAACGCAAAGGACTATCAGCATCAAATCTTACGGTAAAATACTCACCCGTATTTGATGCTCGAATAATGCCAAAACCATCATCAAAATCAAGACGTACGCCATCAATTTTACTAATATGAGCGCCTAAACGATGGCTCAAAATTTCAATATCTTGCAATACATGCTTAGGGTCTGATTGATGAGTACTAATATAGGTATCTTCGGTACAGCATCTTTCAGGATAAATAGAAAATAAATCAGAAACTGTTGCCGCACTAGACTCGGTGAAATATTCCATTACACGTAGTGCAGCATATATACCATCGTCATATCCAAAACCACGTCCGTCATTAAACACATAGTGGCCAGCATATTCACCACCAAAAATGGCTTGCCCTTTAGACTTAGATAAATAAGAACGGAGGAAACTACTACCCGTACGAATCATTTTCGGTTTACCACCGAGTCGCTCTACGGTTCTTTGGACCATCAGCGAGCATTTCACATCAAATACGATTTCTTTATCTGTTTGTTGTTCCAGACACATTTGTGCAAATAGCGACAATAAACGGTCAGCTGTAAGTATGTTGGCTTTCTCATCGAGTAATACGACACGATCACCATCACCATCAAGCGCAATACCAATATCGGCACCTTGCTCAATAATCGTTTTTCGTAACTCTTTCAAATGTGCAGCATGTGAAGGGTCTGGCGCATGGTCAGGGAACTCGCCATTTGGAGTAGTACGTAAGGCAATTACCTCACAACCCATTTTTTCAAGTACCAGTTTCGCACAGTGCCCTGCCGAACCGTGTAAACCATCCAGCACTACTTTTAATGGGCGTTTGAGTTGAATATCGTTAAAGAGAGCCTGTTGGTATTTTTTGCAAAATTCTGATTTAAATTGAGGAGTTGATAATTCTAATAATGAAATTGGATGAGTCGGAACATAAGTTTGCGCAAACTCACCGACTTGCTGAATCATTTCTGGAGATGGGGGTTCACCTCTTAAAATCCATTTAATACCATTATCTGATTTCGGATTATGACTAGCGGTTACCATAATTCCGTTACCACCAAACTCACGTGCAATGTAATACATCATCGGAGTCGAGCAGCAACCAATGTTTGTAACTGTTAAACCCTGCTCTACTAGTATCTCTTCGATTAAATGCGCATAAGCTGGACTCGTTAGGCGTGCATCATAACCAATGATCAGTTGAGCTTGTTCTGCTTGTTTATATTGTTGTGCCAATCCATAGGCAATTGAACGGACGACGTCCGTAGTTAAATAAGAAAGTTTGCCTCTAATATCGTAAGCACGGAAAATATTTTTTGGAAATGAGTGTCTTACATTCATAGCGTATCTTCTATTTAAAGATCAATTTGATCTATCGCAAAAACATAGAGTATTCAAAATCTGAAAAATGGGTATTTGCTAAAAAAAGTTAAAAGAATATGAGTAAAGCGTTTTGTAATATAATTCATTGTAACATTCAAGGTGTAAAAAGAAACACTTGTAAAACAAGCGTTTCTTTTCATTATTTTTTATAAATTAATTATTGTTTACCAGTGTGACCAAAGCCGCCTGCGCCACGTAAAGTTTCTTCAAATTCCTCTACTTGCTCAAATTCAGCCTGAACTACTGGAACTAAAACATACTGTGCTAAACGCTCACCCGGTTCTAAACGGAATGTGGTTTGACCACGGTTCCACACTGAAACCATCAACTCACCTTGATAATCCGAATCAATCAAACCAACTAAGTTGCCAAGCACGATACCGTGTTTATGGCCTAAACCTGAACGCGGTAGAATTAAACCAGCAAAATTCACATCATGAATATAAATTGCCATACCTGTTTTAACCAAAACAGTTTGGCCTGGTTCAATCTCAATTGCTTCATCTAAACAGGCACGTAAATCTAAACCTGCTGACCCTGCTGTTGCATATGAAGGTAAAGGCCACTCTTTACCTAAACGCGGATCGAGCAATTTAACTTGAACTTTCATGGGATTTCCTAAAAATTAAAAAAATTAACGCTTTAATAAAGCTTTTAAATTTGCCAAATATTGTTGAGCCTGTTCTTTAGGATCAACATTTGCTGCAATTTTCTTTTTACGCCCTAACCATTCGAGCTCGTCTTGCGGAAGCTCATCGAGGAAACGGCTTGGGGTCATCTGTTTCATTTGACCACCATTTTTACGCTGCTCTGCCAAAGTCAAAGTTAAGCCTTGACGTGCACGGGTAATTCCCACGTACATAAGACGGCGTTCTTCTTCAATAGTTTCAGCAGCAATCGAGTTCTTATGCGGCAACAGCTCTTCTTCAAGCCCCATAATATAGACATATGGGAATTCCAAACCTTTAGCGGCATGTAGAGTAAGTAAGTTCACTTTATCAGTGTCCTCTTCCTCTTGCTGCTGCTCTAACATATCAAGCAAGACTAGTTTTCGAATCACACTTTCAATGTTCTTTTCATCAACATCTTCAGCACGATTAATTAAGTTTTGAATACTACTAAACAAGTTCTCGATATTATCGAGTTTACTTTTTTCTTGCGCAGGCGTTGCGGACTGCTCACGAATATAGTCGATATAACCCGCTTCATTCATCATTTGACGAACTTTAGGCACAGGCTCATCATCTTCCAACAGCTCACGTGTAAACGTCGAGATAAAATCAGCAAACTCATGCAATTGAGTTTCTGCCTTTTTAGGAAGCACCATACTTAGACGTTGGTCAGAAGAAGCACCAAGTAAAGACAAATTATTTTCTTGTGCAAATAAGCCTAGTTTTTCAAGAGTAACTGGGCCAATCGCACGTTTAGGCGTATTAATAATACGTAAGAAAGCACTGTCATCTTCTGGGTTAATAATAAGACGTAAATAACTCATTACATCTTTAATTTCTGCACGAGCGAAGAACGATGTACCACCAGAGAGTTTGTACGGAATCTGCATTTGGCGAAGTTGTGTTTCCAATACACGCGCCTGGAAGTTACCACGGTACAATACAGCGTAATCTTTCCAGTTCTTACCATTCATAAGTTTGTGAGTCAGTAAGTCTTTGACCACACGTTCTGCTTCATCATCATCATTACGACAGGTAATAATTCTGATGACCTCACCATGGCCTTTATCACTCCACAATTTTTTATCAAAAATATGCGGGTTATTTTGAATCACACAGTTCGCAGCTTTCAAAATACGGCTGGTCGAGCGGTAATTTTGTTCAAGCTTAATAATATGAAGATTTGGGAAATCCTGTTTAAGCAAAGCCATGTTTTCAGGCTTAGCCCCACGCCATGCATAAATTGACTGGTCATCATCACCTACGGCAGTAAACTGCCCCATTACGCCAACTAGTAATTTCACCAAAATATATTGCGCGGTGTTGGTATCTTGATACTCATCCACTAGCAAGTAACGAACACGGTTTTGCCACTTGTCACGCACTTCTGCATTTTCTTGCAATAAGCGGGTAGGCATAACAATGAGGTCATCAAAATCAACTGCATTGTAGGCACGTAAATTACGTTCATAAAGTTGATAAAGATGGGCAAACTGGACGTCTTCAGGTGTTTCACACGTCGAATGTGCTTGCTCAGGCAAAATCAGATCGTTTTTCCAATCTGAAATTTTCTTCATTGCCTTGGCAATTAGTTCTTTACTCTCTGCACCCGATAAATTATCGCGATGCATCAAATCCATCAAAATACGTTTACAGTCATCCGCATCCAAAATCGAAAAATTAGCTTTTAAAGGTAAATTTTTAAGTTCTAAACGTAAAAGATTTAAACCAAAAGTATGGAAGGTCGAAACGGACAAACCTTTTGCTTCTTCACGTGATAAAAGCTTAGTGACACGCTCTTTCATTTCACGTGCAGCTTTATTGGTAAAGGTCATCGCTGTAATACGATGCGCAGGAATACGGCAATGTTGCACCAAATAAGCAATTTTACGCGTAATTACCGATGTTTTACCTGAACCAGCGCCAGCAAGCACCAATAAAGGGCCCTGAGTATATTTCATGGCTTCTTCTTGCTTGTTGTTCAGTTGACTGGCAGATGACATCGTGTATTACCTCTTAATTTTTCGAGCATGATTATAGTCATCTCTTTTTTAGAATCCCAATAGTAAATCTACGGATATGTATAAATGATGTCTAATAATGCAATTTATACGCCGCAGAATGTCGTGATTATTTTTTATACTTCACCCATAAAAAAACCACCCGAAGGTGGTTTTTGAAACAATAAACTAGATCTTATTGTTTAGCGTAAATGCTGATTTCTACACGGCGGTTTTGTTCACGACCAGAAGCAGTTGAGTTGTCTGCGATTGGGTTAGAAGAACCATAACCTTGTGCATCGATACGGCTAGATGGAACACCTTTACCAGCTAAATAGTTTTTAACTGATTGAGCACGCGCTTGAGATAATGGGATGTTAATAGAGTCATTACCAGTGTTATCTGTATAACCAGTAACTAAAATCGCGCTCTTGTTATCTTCAGCCAATGTTTGAGCTACTTTGTCCAAAGTTGCATAGAAGTTTGGCTTGATGTTTGATTTGTTAGTATCAAAAGTAATGCTACCAGGCATGATCAATTGAACAGAACCATCTGGGTTACGGCCTACTTCTACACCAGTACCAGCCATTTGTTCGCGTAATTTTTTCTCTTTTTGGTCAAGATATAAACCGCCAGCTGCACCAAGAACTGCACCAATTGCTGCAGCACGGTTGTTTTGACGGCTAGAGTTTGCATTTGATTTAGAAATACCGTAGCCAGCTGCTGCGCCGATCAAAGTACCTAATGCGGCTTTATCGTATTCAACGCCACCAAGGTTATTACCTGTTGTTTGACAACCAGAAAGTACTACTGCTGCCCCTACCACTGTTGAAATAACTAATGCACGCATTGCATGCCTCCTCACTTTGAGTGTTTTGTTGTTGAATGAATAATGAAACAAAAAGGAAGTATAAAACATTGATATTTTGTTAATAATAAACAGTTTAGTTAGTTTTTTGTAATATTTTGATGCACTTTAAGACGTGCACTCATCACAATTTCTTCATTGTTGTCTAAGATATCGTTGTATTTCATTTCACGATAGTTATAGTTGAACAACTTTCTATGGATTTTAGATATTCGGGGCCATTTATATGTCAACTGCACCCAATAAGCAATCTGCGCTAAAAAAAATTACACGTGGACTCACTGTAGGTACAGTCATCACAGGTAGCACCTTTTTTCATGGACCACCTGTATTGGCTTTGGGCTTAACCAAGTTATTTAAAAAATCATCCAAAGTAGATGAAACCAACATTCAAATTACAAACAGCTGGCTCAGTGTCAATAATTGGCTCATTGACCATGTTCTACCTAATTTAAAATGGGATATTACGATTGACGAAGGTCTTGATTTAAGTATGCAAGGCCGTTACTTAATGACCTGTAACCATCAAAGCTGGGTTGATACTACCGTAAATCAGTATTTCGGTTTAACCCGTATGCCCCTTACCCGCTTTTTTACCAAGTGGGAACTCATCTTTATTCCTTTCGTTGGTCAAGCCTTTAAAATTTTAGGCTTCCCAATGATGAAGCGTCATACCAAAGAGCAAATTGCGAAAAACCCTGAGCTTAAAGACCGCGATATGATGGAAGCACGTAAAGCGTGTGAACAGCTCTTGAGTCAACCTTTTACTTTATTAAACTATTTGGAAGGTACACGTTTTACCCAAGAAAAACATGACCAACAAAATTCGCCATATAAACATTTATTGAAACCTAAAGCTGGCGGTTTGGCACTCGCTCTAAATATTTTGGGCGACAAAATTGATGCTTTAGTTGATATGACCATTGTCTACCCTGACGGTGTACCGGGTTATGGCGATTTCTGGTTAGGTGATGTTTCACAAATTGCGGTAAATCTTCGTAAAATTGAAATACCAGCTTGGGTACTCGGCGGTAACTATGAAGATGACCCAGTGTACCGTGAACGCTTTCAACAATGGGTACATGAACTCTGGACTGAAAAAGATCAACTCATCGAACAAATGAAAGCTCGATATACTACTTCAACTCATTAAAAGCATTTACAGCTATGCAAAACAGTTCCAGAAAACAAGCAAAATATTACCACATGGACCCAAGCAGCGCTTCATTTAAGCTGTTTTTGATTTATGACATCTTTATGGTGTTTATCATTATTTTCAATCTGTTCTGTCTTGCAGCAAATTTCTTTTTAATGAGCAGTATTGGGGCATGGTTTTTTGAACATATTCACCTGCCCCAAGTACTTACGTTTTATAAAACTTATTTACACCCTTGGGTAATTACAACTGAAGCTTGGTTTATTGGCTTTTTAATTACTGAATTTGTTGTCCGCTGGGGCATTTCAATTGTTTATAAACATCACAAACGTTGGTTTTTCTTTCCATTCATTCACTGGTATGAAATTTTAGCCATTATTCCACAATTGCGTTTTTTACGTTTATTTCGTGCTGGCATTATCGCGTATCGCTTATATGAACTAGGCTATCCTGTTATTCCAGAAAGCTGGAGAAAAACTGGGCTATTTTATTATCGTGTTGTTATGGAAGAGCTATCTGACCGTGTTGTTATTACGGTTATTGATGGCATTCGTAATGAGCTTCAAACTAGCTCAACACATAAACAAATTATTCATGAGTTAGTTAATCACCATCGCGAACAATTTACAGTTACCCTAACCTCTATATTGCAAGAATCTTTAGCGACTGCTTTAAAAGAACAAAAACCTGCAATCACAAAAGGTGTGGGACAAATTGTTGATCAGGCAATAGAAGATACGCCGGAGTTAACCCAATTATTACGCTTAATTCCTTTAGTGGGTAGCCGTATCGAACAGCAAATTCAAAGTATTGGTCAGCGACTCGGTGAAAATATCAGTGCCGGTTTAATTGAACCTTTAATTGAAGGATCAAAAGATCAGCCCAATGCGACGTATCAATTAATTTCAGAAAAAATAAGTAACGTGAATATTAATAACCGTGAGCTTGAGCAACTTGTAGAGTCTGTGGTGTTTGAAAGTCTTGAAGCAATTCGCAAACAAGTTAAAGTCAAACAATGGCAACAAACCCTTGCGGAGCGTGATCGAATCAAAGAATAAGCATTTACTTAATTTTTTATGAAACACGCTAGAGAATTGGCACGATTTGTTCTAGCATTTGCTCTATTTACAATAAACTTAACGATATTACAGCTCGTTTTAACGCCTTGAAGGAAGACTTATGGCTGATATCCGGATTACCGGCAGAATGGTTAACTTTAGCAGGATAACCTTCGATACGAATGATCATGATGTGATCCGCCAGCAATTATCAAATATTCTAAATGAAGGTTCCTATCAGGGAACTGTCGTTATTATAGATAGTACAGTTGAACAAGAGCTCATTGCTTTAATTCAGCTCTTAGTTAGCTTAGGTTTGCAACCTATGGCGGTCATTGACGGCATTTTAGGTGATGAAGCACGCGCCATTCAGTTCCCTGTATTACCAGCCGACCAGCCATTACAACGCATCAAAGCAACCGCGGAGCAAGTTGCAATTGTAGAGAAACCGACACCTGCACAAGCTTCACCAGAAACAAAAAAACCACTAAATAATAATGCAGTTGCCCATATTACCTCTTATCATGATGAAATTTTGCGTACAGGCCAATCTCTTGTACAAGACCAAGGCGATATTATTTTAAAAGCTGGCATGAATAGTGGATCTGAAGTGATTGCTTCAGGAAATATACATATTTATGGCACGGTTCGTGGTAGAGTCATTGCTGGTGCGGGTGGGCACGCTGCTGCACGCATTTTTTGCCAATCTTTAGAGGCTGAACTCGTTTCCATTGCCGGAACATATTGTGTCGCAGATGATATCCCTAAACATGTGGTAAAAAAGCCAGTACATATTTATTTAAATGAAAAGCAAGAGCTTGAATTTGAAGCTCTAGAACTTTAGTTTATTAAGCAAATCACCAAAAAACAGCCCTTTTAAGGGTGTATGTATGACCATAATAGGAGTGGATTCGGTGGCCAAAATTGTTGTCGTAACATCAGGCAAAGGTGGTGTAGGTAAAACTACAACGAGTGCATCTTTTGCAACAGGTTTAGCCCTTCGTGGTCATAAAACTGTTGTGATTGACTTTGATGTAGGCTTACGTAACCTTGATTTAATTATGGGGTGTGAGCGTCGTGTTGTTTATGATTTCGTCAATGTAATTAACAATGAAGCACGTCTGCAACAAGCCCTTATTCGCGATAAAGATATCGAAAACCTTTATATTTTGCCGGCTTCACAAACCCGTGATAAAGATGCTTTGAGCGACGAAGGTGTTGCTCGTGTAATTGATGAGCTTGCTCAAGAATTTGATTACATTATTTGTGACTCACCTGCGGGGATCGAACGTGGTGCAATTTTAGCAATGTACCATGCAGATGAAGCAATCATTGTGACAAATCCTGAAATTTCTTCAGTACGTGACTCTGACCGCATCATCGGAATGTTAGACAGCAAAACTAAAAAAGTTGAACACAACGAAGGACGTATACGTAAGCATTTATGTATTACACGTTTTAACCCTGAACGTGCTGACCGTCAGGAAATGCTGACGATTGATGATATTTCTAAAGATATTTTACGCGTACCGACATTAGGTGTTATTCCGGAATGTCCAAGTGTATTACAAGCATCAAACGAAGGTAAGCCAGTTATTCTGTATTCAGAAACTAAAGCTGGACAAGCGTATGATGACTTGGTTGCTCGCTTTCTTGGCGAAGACCGCCCTTATCGACACATCACAGCTCAACCTAAAGGCTGGTTAGCACGACTATTTGGAGCGTAGATATGGCAGGATTCTGGAGTAAATTATTTAGCAGTGAAGAAAAACCATCAAGTGCTCAAACTGCCAAAGATCGTTTAAAAGTTATTGTTGCATCAGAACAAGGTTTAGGCCGTCGTTTAAGCCAAGACAAGATTGACCAAATGAAGAAAGAAATCATGCAGGTGGTGAGTCGTTATGTAAGCGGTGTAGGCGAACAGCATATCCAAATGCAAGTTCGTTCTGAAGCAAATATCGAAATGTTAGAAATGAATATCAATTTACCTGAAGAACGATAATTCTATTTCTGACTATTCAACAAATCAGAATCAAGGCAAAATAACGCAAGTTATTTTGCCTTTTTTAAAATGAGGAGATTGTCATGGCATTATCACAGCCAGCAACTTTCAATGAAGAATGGTCCGATGAGCGTGTTTTTGCCTACCTCAACCAACTTCCTCCAAATGGTGTGAACGCAGATTTTCACGTGCTCTACCATGCTTTCAAACATATGCGTCCAAATGACTATGAACGTCTTTTGACTAAATTTGTTGCAGATGGACGAGATATCAATGCAACAAACTCTGAAGGCGAACGCATTCATGACGTAATTGCTAAATTTCCGCGTCAATCAGCCCCGTTTTTAGAAGTTTTAGCAAAGTTTGCTTAAGCTTTTTATTTGAATAAGACTGCATAATCTATCTTGTAAAACTTAGTAGATAGATTATGTGGTTTATTCAAATATCTAAATTATTTACTTTTATAAAAAATAATCTTAAAGTCATCAGCACTATTTCATTCCAAATATAAATTCATGAATCCAGAACCTATTAATTTAAATCAAACACAATCTATCCAATCAAATCATATAGAAAATTTAAAAGTTATTAGCGTTAATAAGTTTATCTTTCTATCCTTTATTTCTTTTGGTCTATACCAAATTTGGTGGATATTTAAAGCATGGCGATTTTTTCTAATCAAAGATAAATTAAATATTATGCCTGCTGCTCGTGCAGTTTTTTCTATATTCTTTTTATATTCACTATTTAATCGCATAAAAAACTATGCAAAAGAACAAGGGTATATTAATGACTTCTCGTCAGGCTGGATGTATTTAGCATATCTCATTACAACTTTACTGGTTTACTTACCTGATCCTTATTGGCTCATCTCTCTCTGCGACATTATATTTTTAATACCCGCATTTAAAGCACTGAACTATGCACAAAAACAAATAGTAACGACAATTGAGCAAGAGAAATTCAATACCTCTCAAATCATTTTAATTATTATAGGTTCTATTATGTGGCTACTGATTTTTATCGGTTTTGTTATATCATTCCTATATAAGTGATCTAAAATTTAGTAATAAAAAAAAGCCTCTTAAAGAGGCTTTTTTTTATTGTCTGGATTTATCGGTTTCCAATCAGGAAAATACCGAATACAGTAAAAATACCACCTGAAATACCATCAATCCATTTTGAAAAATTACGGTAAGCCACTCTGAAACTCGGTAAGGAGAAAATAAACGTCACAAAGCAGAACCATAAAATCGTTTCAACTGACACAATAATAAAAAGCAACCAATGAACTTGATCAAGCTGAGGGTTAGCTAAAAATAAAGAAAACACACTACCAAAATAAATTACAGCTTTCGGATTTGATAAATTGGTGAGTAATCCTTTCATAAAAAATAAGTAAGGTGCTTTAGGCAACTCAACAGCTGTAACCTCTTCCTGCTGATTTTTTGAAAATGCTGAACGCAACATTTGATAGCCTAACCAACATAGGTACAAACCACCTGCGATGAGTAAACCTTGCTTTAACCAAGCCATTTTCTCAAAAATAATATTTAAGCCCATCAGTGCTAAAGATGCCCAAAACATAACGCCTGCTGTTATTCCTGCAACAACCAACATAGCTTCTTTACGAGAGCGGCTCACTGCGGTCTGTGATACCAGAAAAAAATCAGGCCCTGGAGTAATAAGCGCACAAAAATGAATAAAAGCTAACGTAATTAACGCGACTAACATGTTGTCCTCCTGATTTGTTTCATTGTTTTTTTATTTAGAAGCACACATTAGCATTTTTTACTATTTGATAAAATCTCAAACTCTCAGTTCAGAGCTATTATTTTTAACCACAAAAAAAGCCTCCGAAGAGGCTTAATTTCAAGTGAAGATATTAAACTAAAATATCGCGCTTACCATTGGCACCCATAGCACTCACAATACCGTTCTCTTCCATTTGGTCGATAATACGGGCAGCACGGTTATAACCTAGGCTAAACTTACGCTGTAATGAAGATGTAGATGCTTTGCGAGTTTCTAGGACAAACGATACACATTGGTCATAAAGTGCATCACGGTCTGAACCACCCTCACCTTCTTCAAAGCCACGAGATGCAGGTTCTTCATCAAATGGCGTTAAGATCTCATCTACGTAGTCTGGTTCACCACGTTCACGCCATGCGTCACAAATGCGGTTAACTTCATCATCACTAATAAATGCACCATGTACACGTTCTGGCTCAATCTTACCTGGCCCTAAGAACAGCATATCACCATGACCTAACAAGTCTTCTGCACCACCAGCATCCAAAATAGTACGTGAGTCAATTTTACTGTTTACACGTAAAGCTACACGCGTTGGAATATTGGCTTTAATAAGACCCGTAATAACATCTACCGATGGACGCTGAGTTGCAAGTAAAAGGTGAATACCGGCAGCACGAGATTTTTGCGCCAAACGCGTAATCATTTCTTCCGCTTTCTTACCTACCTGCATGATCATGTCGGCAAACTCATCTGCCACAATTACAATTGATGGTAACGGTGTTAAACGAGGTGCACGCTCTTGTGTCGCTGAGTCACTTGGCTTCCATGTTGGATCAATCAAGTCTTCCCCATTCGCAATTGCTTCTTCAACTTTTCGATTGTAGTCACTTAACTTACGAATTTTAAGGAACGACATAAGCTTATAACGACGCTCCATTTCATTTACACACCAGTTTAATGCACTAACTGCATCCTTCATGTCAGTGACTACAGGCGTTAATAAATGCGGAATATCGTTATAGTTAGCCAATTCAAGCTGTTTCGGGTCAATTAAAATTAAACGTAATTGGTCTGGCGTATACTTAAGTAACATCGATAAAATCATCGAGTTAACGGCAACAGATTTACCCGAACCTGTAGTACCCGCAACCAACATATGCGGTGCTTTTGCTAAATCGGTTAATACCGGATTACCCGAAATATCTTTACCCATTGCCATACTAATGAGTGCACTTGGGTCACGATATGTTGGAGTTTCCAATAGCTCGATCAAACGCACCATTTCACGGGCACTATTTGGTACTTCAATACCAATATATGGTTTACCCGGAATGACCTCTACAACACGTACCGAAGCCATAGACATTGAACGCGCCAAGTCACGGGAAATATTAGTCACTTTAGATGCTTTAACACCCGGTGCTAGGTCTAATTCAAAACGCGTAACAACTGGGCCTGGCTGAGCTTCAACCACCTGAGCCTTAACATTAAACTCTTGTAATTTAATCTCTAACAATTCAGACAAACGAGAAAGCTGCTCTTCAGTAAAGTTAACTTTCTTATTTGGATCAACCTTATCAAGCAGTTCAAAGCCCGGTAATGTTGGCAAATCTAAACGCTTCTTAGCTACCTGCATTGCACGAGACATTGGTCGACCAGATGCATCTGTTAATGGCGCATCAAAATCAAACTCATCTTCAAGATTGTCTTCTGGCTTTCCAGCAGTTTCTTGCCAAGCTTCAATAAACTCTTCTTTCGAAAGCTTCTCTGCACCAATCGTAGTTTGAATAGGTGCTTTTACAAATGCTGAAGATTGCGCATAGCTACTTGCTTTGACCGGTTGAGTTGCTGGAGCAATATCTTCATCAATTAATAAGTCATCGAAATCATCAAACACCTGTTCATTTGATAAGTTTTTAGGTGATTGATTTAAATTCGATACAGGTACAGATGTTTCAACTGATGTATGAGGTGTTTGCGGTGCTACTACTGGTTCAACATGATGATCTTGAACGAACGGCGTATGCACATCTGTTGCAGTTTTACTATTTGGAACTGCGGCCAGCAATTCATCAAAAATCTCATCATCATTCCAATCTAAACCTTGATGAGTATTCAATGTTTGAGGTTGTGCTTGTTTAGCCTGATAAGCCGTTTCTTGGAATTGCTCATGACTTGGATGTTCATTTGAATCATCCGCAGCTCTTAACAGCGCATCAATTTCTTGCTTATGACTTGCATCATCGCGCTGTAAAGCACGCCAAACCTCACCTGTCGCCACTAAACGCTCACTGTCTTTTTTGAGCTGTTGAGCTTGTTCAAGTGTACGCTCAAAGTTTTCTGGCTGAGGGGTTTGTTTTTCTTCAACAGTTTCAGGCTGGCTTTGCTCTTTCGCTAACACATCGGCAAATAAACGTTCCGCCATTTCATCATGTCGTGTAGAGCCAACTTTGGTTTGAGTTTTTTCTGGCTGAACATTTAGCTCTGCTTCATCAACAACTTCAGCTTTAGGCATCTCGGCAACTTTTACCGTTGCTGTTTTATTTGCAGGCTGTGTAGTTAAGTCATAAGCAGATTCATTTGGCGATACATTCTTATAGAATAAATCTTGTAAATAGCTTGGCATTGCTTTGAGCGTAACCCATGTTTTGCTCCACTGCACCCCAAATGCCAAAGTGAACAATACCACTCCGAAAACCAATAAAAATAAGGTCGCACCATAAATCGTTAACAGTTGAGATAAGCTTTGTCCTAACTCATAACCAATAATCCCGCCTGCCGCATTATCTAAAGTATCTGCGGGTACATTCCAGTGTAAGTAAAGCAAACTCGACACAACAAGAATTAAGAAGAATTGAGCAGCATAACGGAATGGACGGTTTAGAAAACTATGCGGCCACCATACTTGGATAGCTTCAACAAATAGAAAAATTGGAATAAGTAAACTTGCCCAACCTAAAAAGCCAAACAGCAAATCTGCAATCCATGCACCGGCAATACCACTTGCATTGGATACTTGCTGAGTATCACTTGAAATATGCATCCAGCCCGGATCAAATGGCGTATATGTTACTGTCGCCAGAAACATATAAATACCAAAAGAGACCAAGAATAATGTCATCAATAAGCGCTGTGCATAAACACTTGACACCGCAGTCATATACTGTCCTGTAACCCATTTAATTATTGGTTTAGAGATGTGAAGACCTACATTTCAGATCTTCAACGAATGAACTTTATATTATGCACCTGTTCTTACAAAAAAGGTGCATGATTCTTTACAGTTGTTGTTAACATAAGGCTCTTCTATATTGTTATATAACTTAATTCGATTGTCCTGATCAATATTATCCACATTGATTTCACGCTATTGGTCGGCAATTTCACGTATAATTTTCAAAATTCTCGAAATAAATAAGGATACCCTCAATGAGTGCTCGTCATTCTCGGTTAATTATTCTCGGTTCTGGTCCTGCGGGTTATAGTGCAGCTGTCTATGCAGCACGTGCAAATCTTAAACCAACACTTATTGCTGGTTTACAACTTGGTGGCCAACTTACAACAACAACCGAAGTTGACAACTGGCCGGGCGATCCTGAAGGTTTGACTGGTCCTGCTTTAATGGACCGTATGCAAGCACATGCTGAACGCTTCGGAACTGAACTCGTCTATGACCATATTAATGAAGTGGACTTAAATGTACGTCCTTTTGTTCTTAAAGGTGATATGGATGAGTACACTTGTGATGCATTAATTATTGCAACTGGCGCTACAGCTCAATACCTTGGTTTAGAGTCTGAACAAAAGTTTATGGGCCAAGGCGTGAGTGCATGTGCAACATGTGATGGCTTCTTCTATAAGAACCAAAAAGTAATGGTTGTAGGTGGTGGTAACACTGCTGTTGAAGAAGCGCTTTATTTATCAAATATTGCTGAACATGTAACGCTAGTTCATCGCCGCGATTCTTTACGCTCTGAAAAGATTTTGCAAGATCACTTATTTGCTAAAGAAAAAGAAGGCAAAATCAGCATCGTTTGGAACCATGAAGTTGAAGAAGTTCTTGGCGACAATACTGGTGTAACAGGTGTTCGCTTAAAATCTACAAAAGATGAAAGCAAACAAGATGTACAAGTTCAAGGCTTATTCGTTGCCATTGGTCACAAGCCAAATACTGGAATGTTTGAAGGCCAGTTAAACTTACGTGATGGCTATATTCAAGTACAAAGTGGTACTTCAGGTAATGCAACAGCAACTTCTGTAGCAGGTGTTTTCGCTGCGGGTGATGTGGCTGACAGTATCTACCGCCAAGCCATTACTTCAGCTGGTTCAGGCTGTATGGCAGCATTAGATGCAGAAAAATATCTAGATAATCTTTAAGTTTAGATATTTCAAACAGCCGTTTTATAACGGCTGTTTTTTTATCATTTATAATAATTACTGGCTGCCTCAAATTAATTTTTATAGCATAACCCTTAAGTACACATTATTTTAGTCTTATGAACACACTACCTCTATCTCAATATATTTTCCCAGATCCAGAGGAAGCCGATCCAGATGGTCATGGTCTAATTTGTATTGGTGCTGACCTCTCCCCTTCTACGCTCTATGAAGCATATACCCATGGTCTTTTCCCTTGGTTTAATGAAGATGAGCCTATTTGTTGGTGGAGCCCTCAACCACGCTGTGTAATTTATCCTCAAAACTATAAACCAAGTAAATCGCTCATTCGGAACATGAAAAAGCACGATTACACCATTACGGTAAATCGTGCTTTTGAACAAGTCATCCGCTCATGTTCACTACCTCGAAGCTATGCCAACGAAACTTGGATTAGCGAAGATATTATTCAGGGATATTGTGCAATGTTTGATGCAGGTTATGGCTATAGCGTAGAAGTTTGGCAAGACGAACAGCTGGTAGGTGGTTTATATGGGGTAACGATTGGTAAGGGTTGTTTTGGCGAGTCTATGTTTAGTACTCAAACCGATGTTTCTAAAATGGCTTTTTATACTTTAATGTTAATCGGTCAAGAAAATCAGCTTCCTTGGGTTGACTGCCAACTTGTAAATAGTCACTTAATTAGTCTTGGGGCTTGTACACTTTCTCGGCAAGAATATCTTAAATCGTTACAAGATGTAATTATTCACCCCTCTATCAATTGGAAAAAGTATCAAGAACGTGTATTTTCAAGTAAAACAATAGCATTAAATGCAAAATTAATGGAATGATAACAGGAGGGACCAATCATGAAATCATATCACCCGAAGTCCCTTTTAAATGATCTGCAATATTATATTACCCCACCTCACGATTGCAGCTATTTAGAAAATAAGTCAGCACGTATGGTCTTTTTAGATCCGATTCATCGCATCGATGTGGTGACTCTTTCAGAGCTTTCTCGTTTAGGTTTTCGTCGTAGTGGTGACTTTGTTTATCGTCCTGAATGTCACTTATGTAGACAATGTTTGTCTTGTCGTGTTCCAGTTGCCGACTTCCAAATGAACAGTATGCAAAAAAAAGCATGGAAGCGAAATCAAGACCTTACTATGACTGTTCTGCCAACACGGCAAGCTGCACAAATTCATTATGATTTATATGAACGTTATATTAACGAACGCCATGCCGATGGTGATATGTTTCCACCAAGTTTAGATCAGTTTGAAAAATTCTTGGTTCATAGCTGTACAGATAGTTTCTTCTTAGAGCTATGGAAAGATAATCGTCTTATTAGCGTTTCTACCTGTGATTTAATGGATGATGGATTATCGGCTGTCTATACGTTTTTTGATCCAGACGAGCATCGCAGATCTTTAGGTGTTTATTCAATTTTGAATCAGATCGAATATGTAAAATCACTTGGTTTAGAATATCTTTACTTAGGCTATTGGGTGCCACACTCGGCCAAAATGAATTATAAATCTCAATATACCCCCCTAGAACTTTTACTAGACGGACAATGGCGCCGCTTAAATCGATCATTATCGCCTGAAGAGATCAATCAGTTAGGTAACTCTCTCATGACGACGTTACCTTCTGAATGGAATAATTTAATTATTAAATAGTTTGATTCTGTCTTGTTGTTAAGTCCGCAACAAGACGGTCATTTTAAAATAAAGAAGCGAAATCATCGGTACAGCTTTTTACCATAATAACAGCATTTTCACGCCCACCCTCTTGAGTTAGGTAATAATTGCGACGCATATCAATTTGATGAAAACCTGTTTTTTCATATAAACCAATGGCTGCTTTATTACTTTCACGAACCTCTAGAAAAATTTGTACAGGTTGATTTTCTAAGCGCTCAATCGAGGTTTCCAACAATTGATATCCCAAGCCTTTACCTTGCATCTCAGGATCAATTGCCATAAGCAATAAATTCGCTTCATCTAACACAGGTTGTAAAATACAAAAACCAACAACCTTATGATTTAACTCAATTACCGTACATTGATAAGAGTTCACAGACTCTACAAATTGCTGCCTAGACCATGGATGTGTCTGAACAAGCTTCTCAATTTGAGCAACACTATCAATATCGGAGGCTTGCATAGTACGAATCATGAGTTTCAACACATTTTCAGATTTCAAAGTAAACGTATTATAGAAACTTAAATAGAAAAAACGAGCAAAAAAAAAGAGCAATTAAATTGCTCTTTTTTTAATACGTTTCTTAAAGCCCTAACTTTTCACGCCAAGTTGCTAATAAAGCTGTTGTATCCGAATCATTTGGATGAAATTTTGGTCTTAAGAAATCAAGTAACTCTGGAATTTGACGTGTCATAAAACCTTTACGGCCATACATAAACTTAAGCATGTACTTGGTGTCTTTCCAACTTAATTTGTCATCAGTCTTGAGTAATTTAGCAGTAAAATAAGATTGAGTTGCGAAGATTAAAGCCATTGCAATAATTAAAGCAGTTGAGCGCATAAAATAAGCTTTTGGCCCTTGCCCATACATACTTGTATACACATCAAATGCCACAGCTTTATGTTCATTTTCTTCTACCGCGTGCCACATCCATAAGTGATACATGGTGTCATCTTGAAACATGGCTTGAATTTCAGGATTTTGTAAAAGTTCAGCTGCAATCGTCGATGTAAAATGTTCTAAAGCGCAAGTACCGGTTAAATCAATCATCTCTTTAGTATAACCAAAAGGTTTCATTAACTTGGTTACAACTGCTGTCCCCATTTTAATGACTGTACCTGTTTGCTTTTCCATTTTGCGAACATCATATCCATATGCTTGCGCAGAAGCATTAAAAGCTAAATGCTCTTTAGAATGCATAGCTTCCTGACCAATAAAAGCACTTATTTCTTTTTGAAGAGCTGGGTCAGCTAGTTTAGGATCATTTCGCACTGCACGTGTACTATTTACAAAGAACTGCTCGCCTTCAGGAAAAAGAGCCGATAATGCTGTCATAAAGTGAGTTAATCCTGCATCGTAATTTGCCCAATAACGTGGGACTTGAGCAAATTCAAAGTCCATACGACGTACAGGGAAACTTGCTCCGGCACGATTAGAAATATTTACTTTAGCATTCATGTCAGACTCCTTTAAGTGAACCATCAATTCACTTATATCCTTATTTATTTTCCTAATATTTATAATAATACGCCTTTGAAAGCGCTATTTAAGTGCAGATGAGGACAGCAAATTATCAGATGAGGTCATCACTAGCCCCTTTCTGGAGCAAAATGAACATATATCAATTTTAAAAATGAGCAGTAGTTTCAAGACAACAAAAAAGGACTGCTAACAGTCCTTTTCACTTTGTTTTTAACTTAAAGTCCAAGTTTGGCTTTCCATGTTTTTAATAGACCAACTGTGTCTAAATCATTAGGATGAAAGCCTGGTTTAAAATAAGCCAACATTTCTTTAGCCATACCTGTAATAATACCTTTGGATGGGCTATAACCATATTTATAGATCACAGACAATTCGTCTAAGTTTAATTTTTTATCTTGTCTTAAAAGACGTAGCACAAACGAAGATTGAATTGCGAAAATAAGTGCCATCGCAAATACAAGTGAGCTTATGCGTAATGCATAAGCTTTAACACCTTTACCGAATACACCTTCGTACACATCAAAAGCAACGGCTTTATGCTCATTTTCTTCTATTGCATGCCAATACCACATTGTTGACATTGTTTTATCTGTCATAAGTTCTTGAATATGAGTATTAACTAAAAGCTGAGATGCAATCGTTGCAGTAAAATGCTCAAGAGCCGTAGTTGCAGTTAAATCTACCATTTCTTGCGTCATACCAAATGGTTTTACGATCTTTGCAAAAGTCTTACGCGCAGTCTGAATAGCTGTATCAGTAAATTTTTCCAACGTCTCTACATCATGACCAAACTTTTGTGCAGATGCATTAAAGTTCACATGTTCTTGAGTATGCATCGCCTCTTGACCAATGAAAGCACTAATTTCTTTTTGCAGCTCTTCATTGTTTTTAATCACTGGGTGATAACGTACTGCACGTACACTATCAATAAAGAACTTCTCACCAGCAGGAAATAGTGCTGATAATGCTGTCATAAAATGCGTAAGCCCAGCAGAACCATCCATCCAATATTCTGGTACATCATTAAAGTCAAAGTTCATACGACGTACAGGAAAGCTTGCTCCGGCACGATTCGTAATATTTACTTTAGCGTTCATAGTGAAAGCTCCTTGCTAGTAACCGTAGTTACTTAAACTTTATTGTTCGTTTTCTTGATTCTTATCATACAAACTTAATAAAAAGGCTTAAGTGCAAATAGGGACATTGAAGTATCAGTTAAGGCCAGCTTTCTATTGAATTGTCGAACAATTAAGCATAAAAAAAGCGCCCCAAAAGGAGCGCTTTTTTCACTGAAAAGTGATTATGCAGTTACTTTCGCAACAACACCAGCACCTACAGTACGACCACCTTCACGGATCGCAAAACGTAGACCTGGGTCCATTGCGATTGGGTGGATTAATTCTACTGACATTTCAACGTTGTCGCCTGGCATTACCATTTCAACGCCTTCTTTCAACTGGATCGCACCAGTTACGTCAGTTGTACGGAAATAGAACTGTGGACGGTAACCATTTAAGAATGGAGTGTGACGACCACCTTCTTCTTTAGAAAGTACGTATACTTCTGCGTCGAATTTAGTGTGCGGCTTGATTGTACCTGGTTTAGCAAGTACTTGACCACGTTGTACGTCTTCACGCTTAGTACCACGAAGTAATACACCACAGTTCTCGCCTGCACGGCCTTCGTCAAGAAGTTTACGGAACATTTCTACGCCAGTTACAGTTGTTTTAACTGTATCTTTAATACCAACGATCTCTACTTCTTCACCAACTTTAACGATACCAGATTCTACACGGCCTGTTACTACTGTACCACGACCTGAGATTGAGAATACGTCTTCGATTGGCATTAAGAATGCTTTGTCGATAGCACGTTCTGGTTCTGGGATGTAAGAGTCAAGAGCTGCTACAAGAGCAAGAACTGATTCTTCACCGTAAGGACCTGCTTCACCGTTAAGAGCAGCAAGAGCTGAACCACGGATTACTGGAGTGTCATCACCTGGGAAGTCGTAAGTAGAAAGAAGTTCACGAACTTCCATTTCTACTAATTCAAGTAATTCTTCGTCGTCAACAAGGTCGCATTTGTTTAAGAATACGATGATGTAAGGTACACCAACCTGACGAGAAAGAAGGATGTGTTCACGAGTTTGTGGCATTGGACCATCAGTCGCAGCACATACAAGGATCGCGCCGTCCATCTGAGCAGCACCAGTGATCATGTTTTTAACGTAATCGGCGTGGCCCGGGCAGTCAACGTGTGCGTAGTGACGAATTGGAGAATCGTATTCTACGTGTGAAGTATTAATTGTAATACCACGTGCTTTTTCTTCAGGTGCTGAGTCGATTTGTGAGTAATCTTTCGCTTCACCGCCGTAAGTTTTTGCACAAATAGTTGCAATCGCAGCAGTTAAAGTTGTTTTACCATGGTCAACGTGACCGATTGTACCCACGTTTACGTGTGGTTTATTACGTTCAAACTTGGCTTTAGCCATGATGATCTTCCTTTATTAACTACTCATGGAGGGTCACCCCATGAGCACTTGGTTTTCAACTAAGAATTAGTTAGGGCTTATAGTAATCGAAAGATTACTCGTCGTCACCTTTTTTACCGCCAGCTTGGAATTTAGCAATGATGCCTTCAGCCACGTTACGTGGAGTTTCAGCATATTTAGCAAATTCCATTGAGTAAGTCGCACGACCTTGAGACATAGAACGCATTTGAGTCGCGTAACCAAACATCTCAGCAAGAGGAACTTCTGCTTTAATTGCTTTTGTTCCACCAGGAAGATCGTCCATACCTTGAACCATACCACGACGACGGTTTAAGTCACCCATGATATCGCCCATGTAGTCTTCTGGAGTTTCTACTTCAACTTTCATGATAGGTTCAAGAAGGATAGGATCCGCTTTCATGAAACCATCACGGAAGGCATAAGAACCAGCCATTTTGAACGACAATTCGTCAGAGTCGACATCGTGGTAAGAACCGTCGAAAAGAACAGCTTTAACGCCTACAACTGGGTAACCAGCCAAGACACCATTCTTCATACGTTCTTGAATACCTTTATCAACTGCACCGAAGAATTCTTTAGGTACTACACCACCAACAACTTCTTCAGCGAATTCGTATTCTTTACCAGCAGCTTCAACGTCAAGCGGTTCTAAACGAACATATACGTGACCGAATTTACCTTTACCACCAGTTTGACGTACGAATTTACCTTCTTGCTCAACAGTTTTCTTAATCGTTTCACGATAAGCAACCATTGGTTTACCGATATTCGCTTCAACACCGAATTCACGCTTCATACGGTCAACGATGATGTCAAGGTGAAGCTCACCCATACCAGCAATAATTGTTTGACCAGATTCTTCATCAGTACGTACACGGAACGATGGATCTTCTTTCGCCAAACGACCTAAAGCGATAGACATTTTTTCTTGGTCTGCTTTAGTTTTTGGTTCAACAGCCAATGAAATTACTGGCTCTGGGAATTCCATACGCTCAAGAGTAATGATGTTTTTCTCATCACATAATGTATCACCAGTTGTAACGTCTTTAAGACCTACACACGCTGCGATATCACCTGCACGGATTTCTTCAAGATCTTGACGCTCGTTCGCGTGCATTTGCACGATACGGCCGATACGTTCACGCTTAGATTTAACTGGGTTATAAACCGGATCACCTTGTTTAAGAACACCAGAGTAAACACGTACGAATGTTAAGTTACCTACGAATTTGTCGTTCATGATTTTGAACGCAAGCGCAGAGAACGGAGCTTCGTCAGATGCTTCACGAGACGCTTTAGTTTCGTCTTTGTCGTCAAGAATACCTTCGATCGCTTTAACTTCTGTAGGTGATGGTAAGAATTCAATTACAGCGTCCAACATACGTTGAACACCTTTGTTTTTGAACGCAGAACCACAAAGCATTACTTGAATTTCAGAAGCTAATGTACGAGCACGTAAACCAGCGATGATGTCTTCTTTAGAAAGATCACCTTCTTCTAGGTACTTGTCCATTAATTCTTCAGAAGCTTCAGCAGCTGCTTCAACCATGTTAGTACGCCATTCTTGAGCAGTATCAACTAGGTCAGCAGGAATATCACCGTATTCAAACTTCATACCTTGAGAAGCTTCATCCCAGATGATTGCCTTCATTTCGATAAGGTCAACAACACCTTGGAATGTGTCTTCAGCACCGATTGGCACAACGATTGGCACAGGGTTACCGCCCAAACGTGTTTTCATTTGTTCAACAACACGGAAGAAGTTTGCACCAGTACGGTCCATCTTGTTCACGAATGCTAAACGAGGCACTTTATATTTGTTTGCTTGACGCCATACAGTTTCAGACTGAGGCTGTACACCACCAACTGCACAGTAAACCATGCACGCACCGTCAAGAACACGCATAGAACGTTCAACTTCGATTGTGAAGTCTACGTGTCCCGGTGTATCAATTACGTTGATACGGTGTTGTTGGAATTGGTTAGCCATACCAGACCAGAAACAAGTTGTAGCAGCAGAGGTAATTGTAATACCACGCTCTTGCTCTTGTTCCATCCAGTCCATTGTTGCTGCACCGTCGTGTACTTCACCAATTTTGTGAGATACACCTGTGTAGAACAAAATACGTTCAGTTGTAGTTGTTTTACCTGCGTCAATGTGCGCAGAGATACCGATGTTACGGTAACGAGTAATTGGGGTTTGGCGAGCCATGATGTCTACATTCCTAAATGTTATCTTTAAAACAGGACGCATCAATTAAATTGATGCGCACGAATACTCAAACGGGGCAACTTAAATACCCGCAAAGCCCCCACTTTGGTAGAGAGCAATGTTGAATCTAGCTACTGTATGCATGAGTATTCTCCTGATTAGGGACTGTTTTATCCGCTTAGAAACGGTAGTGAGAGAAGGCTTTGTTAGCTTCTGCCATACGATGCACGTCTTCACGTTTTTTGATCGCGGCACCTTTGCCTTCAGCTGCATCAAGCAACTCGCCAGCAAGACGTAAAGCCATAGTTTTTTCAGAACGCTTAGCAGCAGCATCTACTAACCAACGCATTGCTAAGGCAGTACGACGGGATGGGCGTACTTCCATAGGTACTTGATAAGTAGCACCACCAACACGGCGTGCTTTTACTTCGACCATAGGACGAACTTTCTCAAGAGTAGTCTCGAAAAATTCAACTGGGTCTACTTTGTTTTTTTCTTGAACGCGTTCTAAAGCACCGTAAACGATACTTTCAGCAATAGATTTTTTACCATCTTGCATTACGTGGTTCATGAATTTAGCGATTGTTTGGCTGCTAAATTTTGGATCTGGAAGGATCTCACGAGCAGCGACTACGCGACGTCTTGGCATTTTAATACACCTAATAATATGACACTTCAGGATAATCCAGCAGTTTGTACAAGTGTCATGTACACGACGCTGGCCTTACTATACGTCGCTTGAATTACAAATCTATGAAGAATTCAAACAAGCGAAACGCTAAAGGGCTTTTAGACTAGTTTCCTAGAATTACTTCTTAGGACGCTTAGTACCGTATTTAGAACGTGATTGATTACGATCTTTAACGCCAGCACAGTCCAAAGAACCACGAACGGTATGGTAACGTACACCTGGTAAGTCTTTAACACGACCACCACGGATAAGAACAACACTGTGCTCTTGTAAGTTATGACCTTCACCACCGATGTAGCTAGATACTTCAAAACCTGAAGTTAAGCGAACACGGCAAACCTTACGCATAGCTGAGTTAGGTTTTTTAGGTGTAGTTGTATAAACACGTGTACAAACACCACGACGTTGTGGACAAGCCTTCAACGCAGGAACTTTGGATTTTTCAACCAAAGTCGTACGACCCTTACGGATCAACTGATTCGTTGTTGCCATATGGCAATTCTCCCGTTATTAAAAAACCTTAAAAAGAAAACACCTCTTTTTAAGGGCACATAATTGTAAGCCAAGATGCAAAAATGGTCAACATGGCAATACTTACCAAATGTTGACCATATCAATGTTTGACAGGATGATTTACAAATTTAAATAAGGGTGAAATTTAATTTTCAAACCCTATCTTTGTAATTGTATTGTTAAGAGTACTTCTGATCCTCTACAACATCATCATTTTCAATTTCTAATGCTGGTTTTTGTTCACTGTGCTCATGCTCGACGACATGTTTTTCTGCAAGCTGTTCGATGCCTTGATGAACATTTTCTTGCACTTTTTCTTCACTTTTTTCAGAAGCATTCGACTTAACCACAATAGATACTTTTGAAATTACATCATGATTTTCAATTTTATGATGTTGTGCTGCATGAACACTGCCATTTTCTCCAACATTTAACAGACGAGGACTCGCCTTTTGAATGAGAGTTACTGCAGCATAGTAAGCTTGTAATGGTGATAAATGTTCACTTGGGTGCTCATTTAAATAATGACGCGCTGCACCAAAAATAGCTTGAGCTTTATGGCCTACATCTTCTTGTAACTTCCAGCTATAAACAGCACTAAGTACTGCACCTGCCACTGGAGTAAACTTACCCACCGCAGCAAGTTGAGGAACTTTATTTAACCAGCTCCATTTGAACTCACCATTTTCATCGACTAACCAGCTTTTTAAAGTCTCAATATCATTTGAAGACCCAAGTACTTGCTGAAACTGTTGAATGTCTTGGGTCTCTAACATATTACGTAAAGCTTTAAGTGCTAAAAGCACCGTCTGCTTCTCTGCAATCAGACTGATATCAACTTCTTTAAAAATAAATTCAACAACATCTTGATCAGTGGCTTCAGTTAAATCAAAACCGTGTGATCTGCCTGTTTGATAAATTGTTCTTAAAACTAATACTAAAGAAACTGGAATATCTACGGCTGCACCAACCATACCCGATACACCAGTAATCGCGCCTTGAATACTTGCGATTAGTTTATTTTGTTCAATTAAAGCCTGACTTAAACGTTGTGAACGTGAAGTATCTTTAGTCAGCTCAAATAGATCTTTTGCACCCGCTTCTTCTAAGATTTTTTCAGTCAGCGTACTTTTTGAACTAAAGTCATTCAGCCAATCAAATAAATAGCTCGATATTTTTTCATTCCAGTCAGGCGAAATAAATGTCGCAATACCATTGACCTTTCTAAAATGACGGCCAAACACCTGACGAGTAACTTTAGGTAAATGTTCACGTAACATTTGTTGTGGACTTTCATACTGTTCCACTTCAAACGGACTTTTACTTCTAGCATTACCTTCTACTGTTTTACCACTTGCAAGTGGCTCAACTAACTTACTAACCTCACCTATTTGGCTTTGCTGCAAGATGTTTAAACCAGTAGAACTGAGCTTTTTAGCCACTCCGAAGACCTGAGAAAACAAATTGTCAGATTGATTATTATTAAATTTTGTCATCCAGTACCTCGATTTTTTAATTTATCTAATTAGAGATAAATACTAGGTGGAATGTGGATTTATCTCAACTTGAATGTGTGTATTTTAGTTAACCCTAAATGCAACATACTATGTATTTGGTTATTTTTTTTAAATGCAAAATTGACATAAAGATTTGCCATAAGAAATAAAAAACCTTTCTGCTATCATGGTAACAACGAAAACATATGTCTAATGTTCTTACAGCTATATTCTCCTATCATTTAATAGCTGCTCATGTTCATAGACTTTAAATATCACCATAAAGGGACCTGTAGATGAAACGTGTTGTAATCACTGGTATGGGTATTAACTCATGTATCGGTAACTCTTTAGAAGCAGTTACTCACTCACTTCAAAATGGAATCTCCGGGACACGTTTTAACCCAACTTATGCTGAACTCAATTTTAAGAGTCATGTCAGCGCTGCTGCAGAACAAGATTTTGACAATATTGATCGTAAATTAAAACGATTCATGGGCGTATGTGCAATGTACGCTTATAACTCTGCTGTTGCCGCTGTTGAACATGCTGGCTTAAAAGCAGAAGATTTAGCAGATAATCCACGTTATGGTATTGCTGGCGGTTCAGGTGGTGGTTCAACTGCTTCTGTTGTAGAAATGACTGAGCTTTTAGAAACTAAAGGCGCTCGTAAAGTTGGTCCTTTCTTCGTTCCGCGTAACATGACGAACACAATTACTGCAAACGTTGGTGTTGCATTTAAACTTCAAGGTATTGCTCACTCAATCGCAAGTGCTTGTGCAACTTCTGCAGATGCAATTGGTTATGCATATAACCTTATCGCATTAGGCAAACAAGATCTTATGCTTGCTGGTGGTGGTGAAGAAGATCATTGGTCTCAAAGCTTATTGTTTGATGCTATGGGTGCTTTATGTTCTAAATACAACGACACACCTGAAACTGCATCTCGTCCATATTCAAAAGACCGTGACGGTTTCGTTATTGCTGGTGGTGGCGGTTTCGTTGTTCTTGAATCTCTTGAACACGCTCAAGCACGTGGTGCAAAAATTCTTGCTGAAGTTGTTGCCTATGCTGCGAACAGTGACGGTGCAGACATGGTTGCTCCAAGCGGTGAAGGTGCGACTCGTTGTATCTTGATGGCTCTTGAAGAAGCTAAACAACACGGCGTAGAAAAAATTGACTATGTAAATACACATGGTACTTCTACACCAGCTGGTGACGTGACTGAACTTAAAGCAATGGAACGTGCTTTTGGTGAAGGTAAAGTTCCACCTTTAAGCTCAACTAAATCTATGACTGGTCACAGCTTGGGTGCTGCTGGTGTTCATGAAGCAATTTACTCTGTATTAATGCTTCAAAATGACTTTATTGCTCCAAACATTAACGTGACTGAGCTTGATGAAGGTACTGAAGGCTTTGATATTGTGCTTGAAAAACGTGATGCAAAATTGAATACTGTAATGAGTAACAGTTTTGGCTTTGGCGGTGTAAACGCTTGCCTAATTTTCAAGAAGTGGGATGCATAATCCCACCTAGGATTAACAATGGATGCACCTTCTGATGCTTTTTTGTGGGTAAAAGCATTACATATTATTGCTGTGGTTTGTTGGTTCGCTGCTTTGTTCTACTTACCACGTCTTTATGTTTACCATGCAATGAGTGATGATGCGGCAAGTCATCAACGCTTTGAAGTGATGGAACGTAAGTTGTATCGAGGTATTATGTGGCCGTCTATGATTGCCACATTAATTACCGCACACTTTCTTGTAGAGTGGGGCGATGCAACTCGACATTACCATGAAGCCACTTGGTTTTATCTAAAAGTTGGATTAGTGGCTTTATTAGTGGTTTACCATTTTGTTTGTGGTTACTATCGCAAAAAGCTTATTGGAAATGCTCACTATAAATCACATAAGTTCTGGCGCTTCTTCAATGAAATGCCAACCTTAATTTTATTTGCTGTTGTGATTTTAGTTGTTGTAAAACCTCAGTTTTAACTGGGGTTTTTTATTATCTAGGACTCTCACCTCCTTCTCTTATGCATTTTACTGACCCAACCTATTCATAATTTATTATTCAGAGCAAAAGACTTTTACACCAGCCTTAATACATTCTTATAAAAACATCTGATCTTTTTTATAAATTCAATCAACAGAAAGGATAAAGCATGAAAAGTCTGGCTTTTATTCATCGTAACGATACTCGCTTTGCGGTCGGTGATTTTTATCCAGTTCTTTCTATTTTTTCCTACCATGAGTTAGGCAACACCCTCTCACCCTTCTTACTACTCGACCATTTGGGTCCCGGAAAAATTGCACCCTCTATAAAACGTAGAGGAGTTAATGATCATCCTCATCGTGGATTTGAAACGGTAACACTTGTTTATACAGGTGAACTGGAACACAAAGATTCATCTGGTGGAGGTGGGTTTATAAGTGCTGGCGATGTGCAATGGATGACTGCAGCTTCTGGTGTGATTCATCGAGAACTGTTTAGTGAAGAGTTTTCTCGATCTGGTGGTGCTTTTGAAATGATTCAGCTTTGGGTCAATTTACCAGCAGCAGATAAAATGAACTCTCCTCGCTATCAAAGTTTAAAGAAAGCTGAAATACCAGTGGTAAAACTGGACAATGAAGCTGGATTTGTACGTATTATTGCAGGGCAGTTTAACCATGTTATGGGCCCCGCACTTACCCACACTCCTATTACTGTTTTGGATGTAGAGCTCCATGCAGGTCAGCAAGCCACCTTCCCTACTCAATCTGGTGAAACAGCTTTAATTTATTTACGTTCAGGTCGGGCACAATTTCAAAAAGATGAAGATGTTTTAGAGGAGCAAGGCCTAGCAGTCATGTCAAACCAAGGAGAGCATTTCTCTATTACTGCCCTGCAAAGTTGCAAATTACTTATTCTGACAGGACAACCCATCACAGAGCCGATTAATGGTCATGGCCCATTTGTAATGAATACTTATGATGAGATTTTACAAGCCTATGATGATATTAAAAATGGAAGATTTGCCAAGTAAAACAGCCTAACTACTGTATGAAAAACGAATACAGTTATTTGCGTCTGTCTTTCAACATAGTTGATGTATGTTATGCTACAAATCAATAGATGAACTTATTTACTAGCAAAACTATGTTCACTCTCAACGCTTTTAAACTTGTCATATATCGACAATTTATTATTTTCACCCTTTTTATTTTTCGTCACTTAAAAAGCTATCCAATTCGATTTCTTACGCCTGAAGAAAAGGTTTTGGCGCAAAGGGTTTTTGGGGATTTGATAGATTGTGAACGACCTAAAATTATTGCTACTCGTTACTTACCTTGGCAATCTCATGGAATTTTGATGGCTCCAAATGGAAATATTTACGTCAATATTTCTGACTACAGTAGTAATTACGCGCTAGAGTCTAAATTCATTCAGGGTATTTTTATTCATGAGTTGGCTCATGTCATGCAATACCAAAGAGGTATTCATGTACTACTAAAAGGCGCATTACTGCAATCTGCCTACTATCTGAGCCTTAAATATTACAATCCTTATAAATACACTTATCATCCTCAGAAAGCATTTAGCTCTTACAATATTGAACAGCAAGGAGAAATTGCTAGAGATATCTGCTCAGGTAAACTGCCAAATATTATTTGTTCACCTCACTTTGATTTGTAACTAAATAATCAAGATCGTCTTCTACGTAATTTTTTTGCTAACTTACTGGTAGAAAATTTATAAACAAAAAAATATGAAAATAAAGTTGAGATCTAATTTTATTAATGTCAAATTATTGAAAATAAGTATAAAAACTTATTCCAAATTTTGGAGTGTTAAGGCAGTATACAAACAATAAAAATAATGAAGCTTGTTTCTATTGTATACAGAAAATCTCGTTATTTTTACGCAGAAAATATGTGATTGGTATATATTATTGATCTTGACATTTTTGTTTACTATTTTACTTGTTTATTATCGTGCTATACACATCGTTGAAAAATTATATTCATAAAAATCAACACTATGTGTATTTATATTCGTTATGATCTAGGATTAGGTTTGAATGAAAAGTTTTAAAGTTGCCCTTGCTCAGTTTTCTCCGCATATTGGCAATATTGACTCAAACACCCAAAAGATGATTGAGCAAGCAAATCAGGCGAAAAAACAAGACGCTGACCTGATTATTTTTCCTGAGCTTTCTGTGATTGGTTATCCAGCTGAAGACTTATTGTTACGTCCAAATTTAAATAAACGTATGCAAAAAGCTTTTGCTCAACTTAGTGAAGTTAAAGATATTGTGATGGTTTTCGGCTTCGTAAACCAAACAGAAGACGGCGAACGTTATAATTCAGCTGCTGTCATGAAAGACGGTCAGGTTTTAGGTGTCTTCAATAAGCATAACTTGCCAAACTATGGCGTTTTTGATGAAAAACGTTATTTCCAAAAAGGCCATCAGCACTTGGTGTTTGAATACTTAGGCCATAAGTTTGGTGTACTTATTTGTGAAGATATCTGGTCAATAAATACAGTTAAACAATTAAGCCAATTAAATGTTGATACTGTACTTGTGCTTAATTCATCGCCATATGAAGTGGGCAAACCACAGCATCGTATTCAAACATTAAGTGAACTTGCAAAACAGCTTCATTTAAACATTGTTTATGTCAACCAAGTCGGTGGACAAGATGATTTAATTTTTGATGGTACAAGTTTTGTCAGCAACCAAAATGGTGAAATTGCTTTACAAGCTCCAAGCTTTAAAGAAGACCTTTATATTGCTGAGTTTGACCGTGACACAAAACTCTATAAAGTTACCGAGTCTGCGCCTGCATTAGAAACTTTTGCAGAGATCTATCAAGGCTTAGTTATGGCAACGCGTGACTATGTAGAACGTTCAGGTTTCCCTGGTGTGATCTTAGGTCTTTCTGGTGGTATTGACTCTGCCCTTACACTTGCTATTGCTGTAGATGCAATTGGTGCGGAAAAAGTACAAGCTGTAATGATGCCATATACTTACACTTCTCAAATTAGTGTAGAAGATGCGGCTGAACAAGCTCGTCGTATGGGTGTAACTTTTGGTATTGCTGAAATTCACTCAATCGTAAATAGCTTCATGCAAACGCTCTATCCGTTCTTTGGTAATTCACCAGCCGATGCAACTGAAGAAAATTTACAAGCACGTGCTCGTGGCACATTGCTTATGGGCTTATCTAACAAGTTTGGTAATTTAGTACTCGCTACTGGCAACAAATCTGAACTTTCAGTTGGCTACTGCACACTTTACGGTGACATGGTGGGTGGCTTTGCTGTTCTAAAAGATGTTTATAAAACTATCGTTTTTGAATTAGCAAAATACCGTAATAGCTTAAGTGAAACACCTGTTATTCCTGAGCGTGTCATTACTCGTCCACCTTCAGCAGAACTTCGCCCAGATCAAAAAGATCAAGACTCTTTACCAGCATATGATGTATTGGATGCTATCCTTTATGCATACATTGAAGAAGATTTAGGTCAGGCCGATATTATTGCCAAAGGTTTTGATAAAGAAGTTGTTGAAAAAGTCATCCGTTTAGTTGATCGTAATGAATATAAACGTCGTCAAGGTGCGATTGGCCCGAGAATTACTTCTCGTGCATTTAGTCGTGAACGACGTTATCCGATTGTCAACGGTTGGACAGCGAATGACTGAGCAGAAAAACTCATCAAAAACTACAGCACTTGCTCAAGCACTTTTGCTTGAGCAGGTGGAATTTTTCAAAAAACAATTATCTATAGAAAACTCACCTATTTATTTCCAGCAGTTCATTCAGTTATTTATGCAACATGCTGACGAAATCAAGCTACATGAGGTTGTTGATTTAGAACAACTACAAGCCGTTGTGAAACGCTATGCTTTTGAAATGCAGCTAGGTGCCGGTTTACTTGAGTTTATTGGGGAAATCGCGCAGCGTATTTATTTATCTGCTATGAAGTCTCCAATTCAGTTACAAGACTTGGTCTCTGACCACCAATTTGAAATGTGGCTTTCTAAATTTTTAGAAATGGAGCATATTCCTCATTATCTCAATCAGTTTTTAAGAACTAGCCCTTCTGTACAACAGCTTTGCCAATATATTGCAACCTCAACTCTAGAACAAAAATTACCAAAACTTCTAACTGCATCTAGAATAGATGACTACCATTTTGAATGGCAACATAAGCTCAAAAAATTCTCTTTTTTACAACAACAACGCCTCGAGCATAAACTTGAAACTTGGATTGCCAGTTTTATTCATGAGCAACTTACAGAATTAAGTCTTTTATCGAGTGAAGATTTAGAAAGTCTAGTACGTCATGTTTGGGAAGATATTAGACATAAAAAAATGTATGAATTTATGAAACAGCTCACTCCTCTCGATGTTGAAGAGTTTTTTGTTTTAATTTACGAATACTGGAAAGAATTACGCCAGTCACAATTTATGCAAGACCTGATTTTGTATGGCGTTGAAGTTTTTTATGATTTTTATAAAGACCAAAGTTTATTTGAAGTATTAAGTGAGATTGGATTAACCGAAAGCGACTTACAAACAGAAGCTTTACGTTTTTATCCGAAGGTTATGGATGCCTTTAATGAACACGGTATTTTAGAACCTTTACTTCAAGCGCTTTTAGCTCCCTTTTATCAAAGCTCAAAAACACTCGATATGATTGAAAAACATTTTAATGAGTAAAAAATAGATAAAAAGAAACCACGCAGGAGCGTGGTTTTTAAAATGGTGGCTATGACGAGACTTGAACTTGTGACCCCCGCATTATGAGTGCGGTGCTCTAACCAACTGAGCTACATAGCCGTAAACTGTGTGCGCATTATCTATAGTTCTGTATAGCAGGTCAATAGGTAAAAACCCTTAACGCCCATCAATTGAACAAATAAGATTCAGATCATCATTATTTGTTCTTTTTTTTAGCATTTTTTTGCTTTAAACAATCGATCAGCCACAGAAATATATTAAAGATCTAATACTAGTTTTTTACCTTTAGCTCTCGACACACAAATCATCATGCTCTTTTGTGAAGCCTTTTCTGCATCACTTAAGTATTGATCAAAGTGATCTGCTTCGCCTTCTAAAATAGCAGTTTCACATGTACCACAAACCCCTTCTCGGCATAGACATTCCACATCAATATTTAATGTTTCAATAGCTTGTAAAATCGTCTGATTACTTTGTACTTCAATTTCTTGATTAGATTTGGCAAGTACCACTGTAAATGCTTCACCATCTTCAGGAACTGTTGAGGCAAATTGTTCCCAGTGAATGTATTCATCGCGGTAACGGTGCTTATTACAGCAATCAATCACAGCATCAATCATGGGTTTCGGCTCACAAACATACACATGTGTGCCTTTAGGTTGTGATGAAATCAATTCATCCAGCTTTAATGAGCAACCTTCTGAGTCAACATAACTAAACACATGTTCTGCATGTTTCTGCTTTAACTCATCTAACAAAGCCGCATGTTCAGGTGAGCGGTAAGCATAATGTAGCTCAAAATCTGCACCACGTGCTGCAAGCTCATCCATTTGAGGTAAGAATGGTGTAATGCCAATTCCACCTGCAATTAAAATATGTTTATTGCCTGTTTCAGCTAATGGAAATAAATTTTTAGGTTCTGAAATCTGAATTTCACAGCCTTCATTACACTGATCATGCATAAACACTGACCCCCCCTTACCTTCCACATCTTTACGAACGCAGACTTGGTAAGTCGATAGGTCTTGTGTACAACTCATCAATGAATATGCATTTGAAAGCTGTTCATTCATTTTGACAATAATATGGCTTCCCCCACTAAATCGAGGAAAGTTCTGCCCATCTTGACGTTTGAACGTAAACCGTTTGATTAAAGGGGTTAGCTGTTCCACACGAGTAACAACCGCTGGGAACATTTCATAATGATTAGCCATATTAGAATCCTTCTTTTACCGCATATTCTTGTTGTTAGGGCTTATCCTTAAAGCCCTAAACACATGTATTTAATGGTCATAAATTCTTCAAGACCATACTTTGAGCCTTCGCGCCCAACACCTGATTGCTTTACACCACCAAATGGTACAACTTCATTTGAAATTGCTGTGGCATTCATGCCGACCATTCCATATTCAAGCTGTTCTGACACTCGCCATAAACGTGAAATATTTTCGCTATACACATAAGCAGCTAAACCGAAGATAGTGTCATTTGCTTGAGAAACGACGTCTGCTTCATCTGTAAAGCGAATGAGTGGCGCAACTGGACCAAAAATTTCTTCTTGGACAATTTCCATGGTCCGGTCAACGTTAGTTAAAACAGATGGTTCATAAAAGGTTTGCCCTAAAGCATGCTGTTTGCCACCACAAGCGACCTTAGCGCCTTTACTAACTGCATCATCAATCAACTGCTGTGCTTTCAAAACAGCCTTTTCATTAATTAATGGGCCAATTTGCACGCCATCTTCAAGTCCATTTCCGACTTTAAACTTTTGTACTTCTTGTACAAACTTCTCGGCAAAAGCTTGATAAATATTGTCATGGACATAAATACGGTTAGCACAAACACAGGTCTGGCCCGCATTACGGAACTTTGCAAAAATCGCACCTTGTACAGCTTTATCTAAATCGGCATCATCAAAGACAATCAGAGGAGCATTACCACCTAACTCAAGCGCCAATTTTTTTATGGTGCTTGAACACTGCTGCATCAATAAACGGCCCACTGGTGTTGAACCAGTGAAAGTCAACTTTTTCACTTTTTCATGTGAAGTAAATACCGAGCCAATTTCTTGAGATTTACCAGTAACAACATTAATCACACCAGCTGGAATACCTGCTTTCTGGGCAAGTTTAGCAATCGCTAAAGCACAATAAGGTGTTTCATTCGCTGGCTTAATGACAACCGTACATCCTGCTGCTAAAGCAGGAGCTGCTTTACGCGTAATCATGGCAATTGGGAAATTCCACGGCGTAATGGCGGCCACGACACCCACAGGTTCTTTACTAATAATAAAACGCTGCTGGTTATTTACGGTTGGAATCACATCACCATAAATACGCTTACCTTCTTCGGCAAACCATTGAATAAATGACGCAGCATAACGCACCTCACCTTTCGCTTCTGCCAAAGGTTTGCCTTGTTCAATGGTCATAATTAAAGCAAGTTCATCGGTATGATCGAGAACCAGTTTGTACCAAGCCAATAAAATATCCGCACGATTTTGGGCAGTTAAAGCTTTCCAGCTTTGTAAAGCAATATAGGCAGCCTCAACCGCTTGCGTAGCCTCGGCCGCTCCCATATTCGGAATTGTGCCAATTTCTTCACCTGTTGCTGGGTTAGTCACTGGAACCGTTGCATTTGACTGTGCAGCTAGCCATTGCCCGTTAATATAGGCTTGTTGCTGAAATAATTCTGTGCTTTGTAAACTCGACATATCATCTTCCTAACTGAAGAATCAGGTGTAAGTCATCTTTACACCTGAATAAATCCATTTGTTTTATTTGTGATGCTGCGCCACAAGATGCTGGAAGTAAGCAATACCATGCTCACTAATTCCTGAGCGTTGTTTGTCAGTCATAATACGACCCTGACCACGATAACCACGTGATTTCAAACCACGTTGTACGCTTTCTACCAAGTTCAAATCTTCAGGACGGAATACATTGCGATACCACTCAATCAAATCTTTTTGATCTTGAGTAAGTTCTTCGTTGGTGAAGTAAATATCGTAATGCTGCAAAGTCGTTTCTGCATCTACTGGAAACTCATAGATCACCGTCATGAAATTGCTGCCCGGTGGTACGTTGAACATGGTACAAGGCCAAGTCCAGAACCCATGAAATTCAGGATCTGTTACTGATGGATCAAGCTTGAATGATTTCTCTGATGAACGAGCAAAACCGTACTGTAATGTCCAGTTTTGATGTGTTGTATGCCAATATTTGTCGACTTGTACTGAGTCAGCAAAGCCAGGATGTGCAGGTCCACAGTGGTAACATTCTAGATAGTTATCAACAATCACTTTCCAGTTTGCTGGCGTTTCTGTCACGAAACGTGCTGCCAGTTTCAAATCTTTAATTACGCTACATGCTTGATTTAAACGTTCAGCAAATTCCGGAAGTTGGTCTTCTACACAAGTCGCATTTTCATCCATATTAATGAAAACAAAACCAGCATATTCCTCGACTTTTAAAGGAACCATACTTGAGTTTTCTTTATCGAAAGATTCAACATGGTCACAATTACGTGCCAATGCCAAGCTACCGTCTAGCTTGAAAGTCCATGCATGATATGGGCAAGTAATGACATTTTTTGCTTTACCACTGCCACTTAAAAGCTCATGGCCTCGGTGTGGACACACATTATAAAACGCACGTAAAACACTATCTTTACCGCGAATGATGACAATATTTTCACCAATTACTTTACGGGTAATATAGTCATTTGGCTGAGCCAACTCACTGCCATGTGCAACACAAATCCAGCTTTTAGCAAAGATTGATTCTTTTTCATGTTCATAAACTTGAGATGAAGTATAGAAAACTTTAGGGAAAGTCCATGCAACATCTGGGTTTGCGCAAAAATCTTCAGGTAATTTTTCAACTGCACTCATGTTTTTACTCCATTAAATTCTTTTCGTCCAAATGACTCGATATTAAATTGATGTCTTTTCGGCACTACTCAACATGCGGCTTATTGCACTTAGCATGTTTTGATATAAATGTTGAACTTCCGGACAGTCACGCATCAGACGTAAACTGCCATGTAATAAACCTTTACCTAAATGGAATTCGCTCGGGATACCTGCTTGTTGCAATTTTTGGGTAAATAGATATCCGTCATCACTTAAAGGGTCATATTCTGCAACTGCCACAAAACTTGTAGGCATATCTGAAAAATCAGTTGCCAATAAAGGTGCTAGACGAACATCCTGCCAATCTCGTGAGTTAGGTGCATATTCCTTTAAATAAAAATGCATATCTTCCGTTGTAAGTAACGGCGCATGTGCATGCTTTTGTGTGGCTGGTGTATCAAGCGCTGTAGTTAAACACGGATAAACCAAAGCCAGACCTTGAGCTTGCAAACCACTATGCTGTAGATGCACTGCAAGGGCTGCTGCTAAATTACCCCCAGCGCTATCGCCTGCTAGAATGATATTTTCACTATCTATTTGCCAATCAAAACCATGCTGTTTAAGCCATTGATAGACTCCTAAACAATCTTCAAAAGCTGCTGGAAAGCGATACTCTGGTGCCATGCGGTAATCCACACCAATGACAACTGCATTTAAGTCCTGACACAAATAACTGGTAATAAACTCATGTGAATCGAGTCCACCGACCATCCAACCACCGCCATGTAAATACAACACACATGGCCAACCAGCTTCAGGTTGATTAGTTTTTGGTGAATAGATGCGAACAGGTACAAGATGCTCTGCATTTGCAACAACTCGATCTTCTACTTCGATCTTGCCATCACGAGGCAAAGTGTAGTGTCGGCACATCGCGTCATATGCTGCACGAATTGAGTCAATATCTGCATCTGCTGGGGAATAAATGCTGCTCCAGTACACTAGGCTTTGCATTTCTTCACTTAAGACATAAGTAGTCTGTTCACATGTAGTCATTACCGTTCCCTCTAGCTGGTTTTTCTATCCAGTTTGATTGAGCTTGCAAGCTCAAGCTGCATCCGTTTTGCATGTTCATCTTGAGACTGGTTTAAACCAATTTCCGCATCATCATAACCTTGTTGTTCAATCAAATGCGATGGAACTTTGGCATAATCCTGAATCAGCCATTTCACTAAGCCATAGGTTTGAATCAGAATAATCACAATGAATGGTAAAGCTGTAACAATGGTTGCTGTTTTCATGGTGTCTAACGGTGCTTTACTAAAGATCATGGCAATTGGAACCAAAGTCAGCATGACACACCAGAACAAACGGGCATTTGGTGATGGATCTTGCCCTTCACTTAAACCTCGTGTACATGTTGCTGAAACCGCATATCCGACCGCATCCATATGTGCTGCCAAGAACACCACCATGATGCCTAGGAAAATCCACATCATGAGTTTTCCGGCAGGTAACAGGCTGAGTAATTGACCAATTGCAACCTCACCACCTTGTTGACTTAAGATTTGTGGCACATTTACAGCTCCATGAATAAAGCTATAAACACTGTAGTTTTCAAACACACCGAAGATGAACCAAAGACCAACACTGCCGCCAATCACCATGGCAAAGATCACTTCTTTAATGGTACGGCCTTTAGAAACACGCGTTACGAACAGTGCCACACCCGGTGCATATGAAATCCACCACAACCAGTAAAATACAGTCCACTCACGAGTAAACTTGCCATCACCCATTGGGTCGGTAAACAAGCTCATATCAACAAAGTTGGTTGCCATTAACCCAAAACTCATCAATGAGTTATTCAAAATGAACTGAGTTGGACCAAAGCAAAGTACATAAATCGCAAATAACACTACACCTAAGCACACCATGTGACTTAAACGTTGCATGCCCTTGTCCATACCTACATACGAACTTAGTGCGAACAGAACCGAAACACCCAAAATAATGATGACTTTGGTCATAAAGGTATTTGGAATACCCGTGAGCTGAGACAAAATATTGGTAAATGTCACGGCAGTGAGTACCAATGAAATCGTCAATGCGCCAAACATACAAAGCAAGAACATTAGGTCGACTAAACGCCCAACCACGCCGGTTGATTTAAAGCCTGTCACAGCCTCAATCACTGAAGCCAAACTTAATCCTTTGTTTTTTCTTACGTGGTAGCTGTAGCACAAAGAAATTGATGCCAAAGCATAAATTGCCCATGCACTTAAACCTGAGTGAAAAAATGAATAAGCCACGCTATATTTCAAAGCTTCTGCCGACTCAGGCGGTAAGCTCAAACCTGGAGTTTGATAATAGTAGGCCCAGTCTAAAAAGCCCCAGTACAGTGTAGAAGACCCAATCCCTGACAAGATGAACATAAAAATCCATGACATCGTGGTGTATTGAGGTTTACCTTCACCTAGTTTGATTTTGCCGTATTTACTAAAGGCTAGACCAAAAGTAAAAATAATGGCTAAAAAAGCAAACAGTAATACTGGGGTGGTAAATACCGATGTCGTCCACTGCATCCATGTTGCAGCGATCTTGATCGACTCTTGCGAATAAATCGCCAAACCAGCAACTGAAATAAATACAAACAGTAAACTGGTTACGGCAAGAACTTTATCCGTATAAATTTTTGTGTTTTGATTATCCATATCCATACATCCATTTTTGGATGGCGTTATTCCATAGCGAACACGTCCATTTTAATTTGGGCTACACACGATGCAATTGCATCTCCTACCTCATAAGTTTTTGCCTGACCGCCGATATCGGCTGTCTTTGGCCCATTAATTAATACATGCTCAATCGCCTGCATCACGTCCTGACCTGCTTGAATGCAACGCTCGTCTTCTTCACCAAAGAATTCGAACATCATGGCACCCGACCAAATCGCAGCGATTGGATTGGCAATTTGTTTACCGTAAATATCTGGTGCTGAACCATGTACAGGTTCAAACAATGATGGGAATTTTCTTTCTGGGTTTAAATTTGCCGAAGCAGCCAAACCAATAGTTCCTGTACATGCAGGGCCTAAATCGGAAAGAATGTCGCCAAATAAATTCGATGCAACAACCACATCAAAGCGTTCAGGTTGTAAAACAAAACGAGCTGCTAAAATATCAACGTGCTGTTTATCGGCCTGAATTTGTGGATATTGTTTTGCCATCGCATCAACGCGTTCATCCCAATACGGCATGCTGACGGCAATACCATTTGATTTGGTCGCTGCTGTAATTTTTTTCGCGTCACGCTGATTTGCAAACTCAAATGCATAACGCAAAATTCGATCTACACCATAGCGTGTAAATACGGCTTCTTGTAAAACAAACTCTCGGTCTGTCCCTTCAAAAGCTTTACCACCAATGGCTGAGTATTCACCTTCACTGTTTTCACGAACCACGTAAAAATCGATGTCGCCCGGTTTTTTACCTACCAATGGACATTTCACACCCGGCATTAAGCGCACTGGACGTAAATTCACATATTGGTCAAAGCGACGACGGAACTGAAGTAGCGAACCCCAAAGTGAAATATGGTCGGGCACTTTATCTGGCCAGCCTACAGCGCCAAAATAGATCGCATCGTAACCTTGCAAGGTTTCAAACCAGTCATCTGGCATCATTTTGCCGTGCTCAAGATAGTAATCGCAGCTTGCCCAATCAAAAGCATCGAATTGAAGCTCAATACCATGCTTCTCTGCCGCTACCTTTACAACCTTAATGCCTTCTGGTAGAACTTCTAAACCAATGCCATCGCCTGCAATCGTGGCAACTTTATATCTTTTTGCCATAAGCTTCCTTCACACCTTCGACTAATATCCTTGTATGGCTTAAACATGATGTTTTAAGCAAAAATGATCAATAACGGAACTATCACTCCAATGGACACGGATCGTGAATAATCTACCTAACCTATCGGATTTAAAGGTTTTTTGCACAGTCGCCAAACTAAAAAGTTTTGTCGAATCTGCTGAGGAACTTGGGACATCGCCAGCTTTTATTAGCAAGCGAATTAATATTTTAGAAAACACCTTAAGCTGCAAACTTTTTCATCGCAGTACACGTCACGTTAGCCTGACGGAAGATGGCAAACTTATTCTTGAGAGAGTTTCAAATATTCTTGAGGAATTTGATGAAGTTTGTGAACTGGTCAATAACCCGCTCAGTACACCTACGGGTCGTATGGATATTATTAGTAGCTTTGGTTTTGGCAGAAAACATATCGCACCAATTTTGTCTAAATTAATGATGCTTTATCCAAAGCTTCAAATACATTTTGACACCATCGACAATACTAAAGACCTGATTCAACACAGCATTGATTTAGACATCAGAATTGGTAATGAAATTGCGCCAAACATGATTGCGAAGAAGCTGGCTTCTAACTTTCGTATTTTGTGTGCGGCGCCGAGTTATTTACTTAAACACGGCGTACCAGACAGCATTGAAGATTTGCAAACACATGATTGTTTGACGATTAGTGAGCGTGATCAATCGTCTGTATTATGGAAATTTAGACATGCTTCTGAAGATGTCTCGGTTCATGTCAAACCACGCTTTGTTTCTAATAACGGCGAAATTATTCATCAGCTTGCCATAGAAGGCCATGGTATTATTTTCCGGTCAATTTGGGATGTTGCAGATGAATTGATTACAGGCCAACTCCAGCACATTTTGCCTGAGTACTGGCAAGATGCAGACGTCTGGGCAGTTTATCCATCACGACTCAAAAGTTCGTCTAAATTACAAACTTGCATTTTGTTTATTCAAAATGAATTACTTAATCGCTTGCAACATGTGCAAAACCTAAGCCGTGGACAACTCATTTCACCAGCCGTCAATAGAGAACCACCGCCTGAAAAAGTCTTTCTATAAAAAAAGCCCTAAGTGAGCCTATTCACTTAGGGCAGTAGTTTGCTTTCAAATTTTAGAAGTAATATCCAATTGAAAGATAAAACAATTTATCCCAGTCATTACCGCTGCCTTGTGCAAGGCCATTTGCCCCACCACCTACCATTGGGTCATTTTTACTCATAATATATTCACCCTGAATACCAATGGCTTTGTAATTAAAATAAACTCCTGCTATTAAGCGTTCAGAGTCTTTATAGCCATCCTCATCTTTAAAAAAGCGGCTATGAGAGATATAAGGTTTAATATTTTCAAGTTTGTGAAATGGCTGAGCAAAGGTGTAATTAATTTCATTTACTAAATATTTACCTTTATTGGCGACTTGATACGGATAGTCGAATGCACCAATCGTTGAACTATTTGGAAATAAATCATCCCCATTGGTGACATCTTGCTTACCTGCCAAGAACATCCATTGCCATGCTTGATATTGCGTTTGAGCAAAAACGTTCCATGACTTACGATGTCCATCTTCGTTTGTTCTTTTATTTTCTAAATCGGAGTACCAAACTGACCCACCTAGCTCAATCGAAAAGTTTTGAGATTTATCCAGTTCAAATTTTCTAGATGCTCGAGCAATCCACATATTTTTTTCTTCAATATTGGTGCCTGTACTTAAATCATCCGCTTCGACAAAATTACCACTATATCGGCTTGAGTCCTTTGAAGTACCCTTATAATTTCCGCCATCAGATGGATAAAAACCTAAGGTCAAATTGTATTTGTCATCTGCAAATTTATATTTAATACCTAAATTATCAATATCTTCTAAACCAACGGTATTTAAAAGCGTCTCGTAATAACTACTTCCCCAAAATTCGCCAAAGCCAAAATCAACAGGCTGCAAACCTACCGTAATTCTTTGCTGATCAGATAGCTTATAGCCTGCCCATGCTTTTTTTAGGAAAATTGCATCACACAAACGATTGTATTGATAACAACGGGCATCTAGACCTGCAATCCAATCTGGATTTTCATAACCCAAAACTAATTTAATGTCTGTGAGTCGCCAGTCATCATTTTGAGAACCTTCATTCGCCCCAACCACATAATCCTTATGCAAATAACGAGAACGTACTGCACCAGATACTTTAAATTGACCCGAATCTAAAGTTGGATCTCCCCAACTCAAATCAGCCGCAGAGACTTGTGCTCCAGCAGTTAAACTCAAAATTCCTAAAAATAATAATGACCTTTTCATGTCTTCAACATCCTTGTTAAGTGTTATAAGAACATGAAGAAATTGAGTTAGACAAACAATGCCGGAACTATAAAGTCGGTCTTTACAAACTGTGTTTAATCAAAAAATAAGCATAAAAAAAGACCACGCAGGAGCGTGGTCTGTAAAATGGTGGCTATGACGAGACTTGAACTTGTGACCCCCGCATTATGAGTGCGGTGCTCTAACCAACTGAGCTACATAGCCGTAAACTGTGCGCGCATTATCTTAGCTTCTTTACCGCGCGTCAAGAAAAATTTTAAATAAAATGAGGTGAAGTGAGCCTATAAGCCGGGTTCTGTCGAGGATGGTCATTCCTCTAGGCGTACAATCACTCATACGCTCAAGCGACCTACCCGAATCCAGTACGGGCCGTACCTAGGATTCCTATTTGGTCTTGCTTCTGGTGGGGTTTGCCATGCCGTGAACTGTTACCAGACACGCGGTGCGCTCTTACCGCACCCTTTCACCCTTACCTCACGAATGAGGCGGTCTACTCTCTGCTGCACTTTCCGTCGGCTTTCACCGCCCAGGCGTTACCTGGCACCCTGCCCTATGAAGCCCGGACTTTCCTCTCCTGCTTCAGTCACGGAGACCTCCACAGCAGCGACCATCCAGCTCACTTCAGGGGCGCATATTAACAAATTTATTCACTAATTGCTTGTGCTTTTTTGAGCAATTAATCTTTTATATTTGTCTAATAGCTGTTCTTCCGTTTCCTCATGCTGCGGATCTTTAGGAATACAGTCTACTGGACAAAATAATTGACATTGTGGCTGATCATGGTGACCAACGCACTCTGTACATAAATCTGGATGAATTTCATAAATCACTTCACCCATAAAAATAGCTTCATTTGGGCAAACTGGTTCACAAACATCACAGTTTATGCACTCATCGGTGATATATAACGACACTTTACCAACCTTGTTGATGTTTACGTTCAAAAGCTTCAACCACAGCTTGCGGAACAAACTTGGTTACATCACCTTTTAAGCGTGCAATTTCTCGAATCAATGTCGAAGAAATAAATGAATACTGCTCAGATGGTGTTAAAAACACCGCTTCAAAATGTGGGTCCAACTGGCGATTCATATTAGCCAATTGAAACTCATATTCAAAATCAGATACTGCTCTTAAACCGCGAAGTACTGCTGTAGCCTTTTGCTCTTTGAAAAAATTAACCAATAAACCATCAAAACCTACAAACTCAACATTTGATAGATGGCCTAATGATGATTGTGCCAGTGCAACTCTTTCTTCTAGACTGAACAAAGGGTTCTTATGATGTCCAATTGCAATAGCTACTACGACCTCATCAAACATTCTTGATGCTCTAGTAACTAAATCAACGTGCCCATTTGTGATAGGGTCAAATGTTCCAGGATAAATTACACGCGTTTTAGACATCCGCTAGTACTCTAATTGTATTGTGCGCCTATTTTAGCAAAAGTTATACATGAGGCGAAATATTGATATGTGGGAAAAAACTTCACCTTGGCATCAGTTTACGGCACAATAGGGACAATTGTGGAAGTTTGAATTATGGCGAAAGCAACAGTAGTTAAAAAACATAATGGCGGAACCATCGCACAAAATAAACGTGCCCGTCATGATTATTTTATCGAAGAAAAATTTGAAGCTGGCATGTCTTTACTCGGCTGGGAAGTAAAGTCTTTACGTGCTGGTCGTATGAGTTTGACAGAAAGTTATGTCATTTTTAAAAACGGTGAAGCATTCTTATTTGGTGCACAAATTCAACCGCTCCTTTCTGCATCTACACATATCGTGCCGGAAGCTACACGTACACGTAAATTATTATTATCTCGCCGTGAACTTGAAAAGCTAACAGGTTCAGTAAACCAAAAAGGTTATTCATGCGTTCCATTAGCATGTTACTGGAAAGGTCATCTGGTTAAACTTGAAATTGCGCTTGTGAAAGGTAAACAGCTTCATGACAAACGTGCGACTGAAAAAGATCGTGACTGGCAACGTGATAAAGCTCGTATATTTCATAAATAATTTAATAAAAAAAGCCTCTGTTAGAGGCTTTTTTTATATCGCATGATTTATTTAATTTAATCTATATAAAAGCCCGGCAATATACTCACCGAACCATTTAGCGGTATCTAAATCACCTTGCGGCGGTGTGATTTCAACAGGTGCATTATCTGACTGAGTCATTAAACCTAAACAGCTTGATAAACGGTTTAAATCAGTTTCGGTATGACCTGTTGTCATTAAAGGCAAACCAGACCACAGCATGCCGTGCTGCATCGCAAAAATATTAAGCTGTTGCAAAACCGCCAGTTTATCACCGCTCAAACCACCCGAATTTGCAAAACCTGCTGCCAATTTTCCTTGCCATAAACGATTTTTCCAGCGTTTGGAGGTACTGTCCATAAACTTTTTAAAATCGGCAGTTACGCTTCCCATATACGTTGGCGAGCCAAAAATAATACCCTGTGAAGCATCTAAAACATTCCAGTCAATGTGCTCAATATTCATCACATGTACTTTAACACCCATCACCTCTGCACCAGCAGCAATAGCATATGCTACCTTTGCGGTATGACCATAGGGGCTGTGATAGACAATTGAGAGATGTTTTTCAGGCAAAGACATAAGCTTAATTTTTTGAGCGATTTTTTGTATTTTATCATTTTATTAAAACTTGCTAAACCATGATCTATAAATATCAAAGACCAGCTTTTTAATGAATTATTTTAGTAAGTACTGAAAATACAAAAATAAAAAACTCTCTTATGTCATTTTAAAATCTAAATAACATAAGAGAGTGATAACACAACAATCGTACTTCTAAAATGAAATACGATTTTTATAAACTAAATAAAAACAAAAGTTGCCATACGTCCCGTTTTAGCATCACGGCGATAAGAGAAGTACTCATCACCCTGTTGATATGAGCATTGATCGCCACCTAAAACTTGCTTAACACCCAATCTTTGTAAAATAAAACGAGCAATCGCATATAAATCTGCGTGAAATTTATTTGGAGCCGCTCCGTCAATAAATGCAGTTTCCAATTCAGGATATTTATCACAAAAGGCGGTTTTTACTTCGGCTCCAATTTCAAAACAAGGTTGACTAATCGCAGCTCCTAACCATGCCCAAGTTGGAGGGCTCTGCATCGCAGCAACTGTATTTTCAATAATACCACCCGCCAAACCTCGCCACCCTGCATGTAGGTTAGCAACTTCAGTACCCTCAGCATTACCAAGTACCACAGGTAAACAGTCGGCAGTCATCATCATTAGCGCATGACCTTTGGTTTGAGTAACCAAGCCATCGCCGATTAAAGCGTTAAAGGGAATTTGTTCATTTACCGTATGACAAATGGTACTATGCGTTTGAGTCATCCACGTCATTTTCTTAACGCCAAACTGAGCAAACTCTTCTAACAGCATCATTCGATGCTGCTGAACGCGACCAGCTTCATCGTTAACATGTAAAGCAAGATTAAAACCTGTTAATTCGGTTTGATCCGTTGGCAAAGCCAAAGGATGTTGAACACGTGTCTGCCCTACAAATACGCCTTGAGGTAAACCTTGAACAAATTCCATATACATGTCCTTAATATGCAGCGTTTTCTGAACGTAACACATTAACCAACTGAGTAAAATCTTCAGGCCATGGTGCTTCAAATAACATTTCTTCACCAGTACGCGGATGTTTTAAGCCCAACTTAGCTGCGTGCAATGCTTGGCGTTTAAAACCACGTAAAGTTTCAATCAGTAATTCAGATGCACCTGCAGGCACACGTACACGGTTCATATAAACCTGATCACCAATTAAGCCGTAGCCAATATAACTAAAATGCACACGAATCTGATGAGTTCGGCCTGTTTCTAGACGCGCTTGCACACGAGTAAAATCTTTAAAACGCTCTTTTACATTGTAGTGAGTCACCGCATCACGCCCGCCCGGCAAAATTGCCATTTTTACACGGTCAACTGGGTGGCGTTTAATTGGCTCATCAATCGTACCGCCAGCAATAATATTTCCATAAACAACTAAGTCATATACACGATAAACCGACTTATTTGCCAATTGTTTACTTAAAGAAAATTGCGCTTCTAACGTTTTAGCAACAACCAATAAACCGCTGGTGTCTTTATCGATACGATGCACTAAACCAGCACGAGAAAGTTCCGCCAATTTTGGAGAATGGTAAAGCAACGCATTTACTAAAGTTCCAGAAGTATTACCTGCTCCTGGATGTACTACCATCCCTACTGGTTTATTAATGACTAAAATATCGTCATCTTCATAAACAATGTTGAGTGGAATGTTTTCAGGTTGACTCGTCGTCTGAGCTTCAAGCTCAACTTCGAGTGTAAGCAGCTCTGTGCCTTCACAACGGTGCTTAGGTTTGACAATGTTACCATTCACCAACAGATGGCCATCCTTCAACCATTGCTTGAGCTTTTCACGCGAAAACTCACTCCACACCATAGCTGCAACTTGGTCGATGCGTTGCCCTAAGTAGCTTTCATCTAGCTGAACTTGCAACGATAAACGTGTTGCAGTTGTATCAGAAGTATGGTTATCTGCATCCTCAGAATCTTCAAGTAAATTGAAGTCGGTTTCAGAGAAGTTTGTGTTTGAAGATTGTGCTGAAGTCATTTGATCATTGAGATAAAAGTGGTTTAATAGCGCAATTGTAGCTCATTGCCCAACATAACAGAGGAGTTTTTATGTCGCTACCACGTTATAAAATTACGATGCTTGCCTTATCTCTAGGTGTAGCGTCTGCATTTGTGGGCTGTAGCAGCAATCCAAGTAAAAAAGAAGTGGTCGATACTGGACCTCAATCTAGCGAACAGGCATATTTTGAAAAGGCCCAAAAATCTCTTGATCGTGGTCAATATCTTGACGCTGCCAAATCTTTAGAGGCGATTGATACCTATTATCCAACTGGACAATACGCACAACAAGCACAACTTGAACTTCTCTATTCAAAATTTAAACAAAAAGATTATGAAGGGGCGATTGCTCTAGCTGAACGCTTTATTCGTTTAAATCCTCAGCATCCAAATGTAGATTATGCCTACTATGTACGTGGCGTATCTAATATGGAGATGAACTACGACAGCTTATTGCGTTACACGTCTTTGCAACAATCACACCGTGACATCAGTTATTTAAAACTTGCTTATCAAAACTTCGTTGATTTGATTCGTCGCTTCCCAAGTAGCCAATACTCTGTCGATGCAGCACAGCGTATGAAGTTTATTGGTCAAGAGCTTGCTGAAAGTGAAATGAATACGGCACGTTTTAACGTTAAGCGTAAAGCATGGGTTGCAGCGGCTGAGCGTTCACAATGGGTAATTGAACACTATCCACAAACACCTCAAGTACCAGAAGCACTAGCAACTTTGGCATACAGCTATGACCAGTTGGGTGACAAGGCAACTTCACAACAATACATCGAAGTTTTAAAGCTTAATTATCCTAGTCTGGTTAATAAAAATGGCACAGTAAACATGCGTGCTGCCCGTAAAGAAGGCAACTGGATTAACCGCGCTACCTTGGGTATTCTCGGCCGTGAATCTAAGTCTACAACACCAGATACTACGACTACTGAAACAGAACCTAAACGTAGTCTACTTAACCGTGTAAGCTTTGGTTTAATTGGTAATTCTGGCAAAGAAGAAACTCAAGAAACAACAAAAGCACCTGTTGAGACTCCAAAAACTAAACGTAGTTGGACTAACCGTTTAAGCTTCGGTTTACTTGATAAACCAGAAAAAGCAGCAGAAGGTGCAACCACTGCACCTGCAGCATCTTCGTCTGAACCAGATGACGCTGCTCAATAAGCGATAACAGCTTAAAAATAACCAACAAACAGGCAAGTGATATCACTTGCCTGTTTGTTTTTATAAAATAGTAAAATATTTATCGGGCATATCTCGGTTCATCATGTCAGAATAATCTGACCTATCGCATCATTAGTTTAAACACGGTTATCTGAATTATGGCAATTCCACAGCATACGATTGATCAGATTCTAGATCGGACAGATATTGTCGATCTGATTGGTCAACGTGTGAAATTGAAAAAGACCGGACGAACATATTCTGGTTGTTGCCCTTTTCATCAAGAGAAAACCCCCTCTTTCCATGTTTATCGCGATAAACAGTACTATCACTGCTTCGGTTGTCAGGCAAACGGAAATGCTATCCGCTTCTTAATGGATATTGATAACCGAAATTTTATCGATGTAATGAAAGAGTTATCGAGTAATGCGGGTATCGAATTACCCAAAGATAATACTGATAATAAAAAACTGTCTTATACCCGCCAAGTTACTAAGCCACCCGTTCCACAAAAAACGGTTGTAGAACCAAGTACCCAAGCACCTATAGATGATCAGTACAATACGCTTGAACCAGTATATTTTGATGATCCATTTGCACAGTTTGAACAGCCATTTAGTTTTGATGAACCTGTACAAGAAGGTAATTTATATGACCTTCTCGAAAATGTTGCTCAGTTTTATGAACATCAATTACCAACAAGTCAGAAAGCTAAAAATTACTTCAAACAGCGTGGTTTAACTGACCAGACGATTCAATTCTGGCGTTTAGGGTATGCTCCAGAAGACTGGCAACATTTAGAAAAAGCTTTCCCTTACGACATTGATGGTTTAAAACAACTTGGACTCATCCGTTCAAGTGACAGTGGTCGTGACTTTGACCTTTTACGTGACCGTGTCATTTTTCCAATTCGAGACCCTAAGGGCCGTGTAGTTGGCTTTGGTGGTCGTGCACTCAATGACGAAATTAAACCTAAGTACATTAACTCGCCAGACTCGGAAGTTTTCCATAAAAACCAATTACTTTATGGCCTCTATGAAGGTCGAAAATTAAAGTCTAATGACTGGTTAATGGTTGAAGGATATATGGATGTCATTGCTTTACAGCAATATGGCATTACAGGTGCTGTCGCGACTTTGGGAACGGCGAGTAATACTGAACACCTTAATATTTTATTTAAGCAAAATAATCGAATTACCATTGCCTTTGATGGCGATATCGCAGGTCAAAAAGCAGCACGTCGAACTTTAGAAATAGCATTACCTCTCTTAAATGATGGCCGTGAGCTTAAGTTCTTTGTATTGCCAAATGACCACGACCCAGACTCCCTAATCCGACGTGAAGGTCTCGAAAACTTCCAAAGGCTGTTAGATCAAGCTCCCCTGCTCTCTGATTTTGTTTTTGCCCATCTTACGGGTCAACATGACATTAGTACACCTGAAGGCAAAAGTCTTGTCATGGGTGAGTTAAGGGAACTCACCGAATTATTGCCTAAACAAGGTTCCTTCCGTTATCTATTAACCCAATCTTTCCGTGAAAAATTAGGTTTAGGTAAGCGTTTTACCCCACAAGTTAGTCACGATGCATCGTTATCCTTTAATATTCAAACGAAAGATGAAGACTTTGCTGTGGCAATTTTGATGCACCATCCATTTCTTTATATTCATTTTGAAGGATTACGTGCCTATATTCCGCAAGATGAATTATTGGCTAAAATATTAGCAATTTTAAACCGTATATTTGATGAGTTGCCTGATGACCAAGAGCTAGCGACTTATTATGTTTTAGGTGCGTGCAGCAGTTATTGCCATGAAATTGCAGATATTATGCAAAGAACCAATATTCAGGCATTAACTCAAGCGCCTGAAGTGGCCGATAAACTCGCTAAAGAATATGCGTTAGGCTTACAAGAAAGATATTTACGTCAAAAACTGAAATCTAAAATTTCATTAGTTGAGTCAAGAAACTTAAGGCAACAACTCAATGAGCTCACCAAACAAATCAGTTTAAGACTACTGTCTTAACGTTTTGGTTTTCGCTCATGATCAAATACATCCTGTAAATGCTGTTGTAGCCATTCGAAATGATCAGGGTTTTCTGCTTTAGCAGCTTCACGTAGCAACATAGATGTTGGATGCATTAACTTTTGTGTCAAACGATGGGCTAACTGCTGTAGAACTTGCTCTGGATCTCCACCGTGATGCAAAGCTTCTAACGCATGAGCAAGCTCGTGTTGACTAATTTCTTCACTATGTTGGCGATAAGCATGAATGGTGCTACCCGCTTCTTTGACTTTTTGATGTGTGATCAGTTGAGTGGCTAACTGATTCACCATCACTTCCGCTTCAACAGCTGCTTGACGACGTTGAGCCAAGTTTTCATCAATTACACTTTGTAGATCATCTACACCGTATAAATACACCCCATCAAGTGATTCCACTTTAGGGTCAATATCACGCGGTACAGCCAAATCAACCATCAACATTTGTTGATAACGGCGTTTTTTTAATGCACTTTTGACATCTGCATATGCAATAACTTGATGCAAACTCCCCGTACAGCTTGAAACAACATCAGCACGATATAAATTTTCTGATAACGCTGAAAAATCAATAATCTCAACTTCAACACGATGGGCAATTTCTTGTGCTAACTGATCAGCACGCTCACGGCTACGGTTACAGATAATAATCTTGGCCACACCCATTTCCGCTAAGTGTTTGGCAACCAGACTGTTCATTTCACCTGCTGCAACCACCATCACTGTGAGTCTTTCAGGTTTACTAAAAACCTGTAAAGCCAATTGTGCAACCGCATAACCCATTGAAACCGCATGGCTACCTACAGCTGTTTCTGAACGCACACGCTTAGCCGCATAAAAAGCATACTCAAATACACTATTTAATTCAGGAGAAACCGTTTGCGCCTCTTTAGACAATGCTAGAGCACTTTTCACCTGCCCTAAAATTTGAGGCTCACCCAACATGAGTGAATCCAAACCACTTGCGACACGCATTAAATGTGTGATGGCTTGAGCATTTTCGTAACGATAAACATGATGAATTAACTGCTTTACATCAATATTATTGGCATCGGCTAACCATTTCAGAAGGCTTTCGGCATCTTCCGCCATGGCGTAGACTTCTGTACGGTTACAGGTTGAGACAACCACCAAGTCTTTTAAAGACTCGTGATAACGTTGCTCAGCAAGCAAAGTACTTAATCGCTCTGCATTGAAAGCAATTTGCTCGCGGAGTTCTACAGAAGCTGTTTGATGGTTGACACCCAATGCAAAGAAAGACATATCAGATCATCATTTCGCTAAATTTATGCTATTGTGCAACATCGGTGTCATAAAAAGCATTACTTTGGATCAATAAAAATTGCGTCAAATGAATAGCCGTATAAATTTTAACGGTGCTTCGATAAGACAGTATTCTACCACATTCTTATTGTTAGGTAGCATGTCCTCATATGTCTATGCACGTCCGTTGCAAGAGACCTATGCCGTGCATTCATTTGATCAGGCTCTACAACAGAGTATGGTCGCTGAATTTGCCTTAGCTTACGACGATATTCCTACAGCACTACACAATTACACCGTGCTTGCGATTAGAAGCAACTCAACAACAATTAAGCAGCGCGCCTTAGACGTTGCACTTGAATATAACGACTTACAAGCTGCACTGAATATTGCAACACATTGGGTGGTTCAAGAGCCTAAAGACGTCCCTGCTTTGTTTTATTTATCGCATATTGCGTTAAAAACACATGAATATCAGCTTGCTGCCGAAACTTTAGATAAAATTTTAAAAATTGATCCAACTGCCGATCTTGAACAAATTTTGGCAAGTATCGCACCTGAAAATGCACAAGATCGAGAAGTTTTATTAACTGCTTTACGTTCAAGTGCAGAGAAGGAAAATCCTTCTATTTTAGCGCTTATCGCGAACCTAGAAGCACAAAATGGGCAATTAGAACCTGCTTTAAATACCATTAACCGTGCACTACGCCGTCGCCCTAAAGTAACCAGCTTTATCTTGATGAAAGCAAACCTATTGATTGCCCTAAGTGATCAAGAAGGCGCTTTAAAATGGTATGCAAAATCCAGTCGTAAATATAAGAAAAATCTAGATATTCGATTAGCTGAAGTACGTTATCTCATTCAGATTAATCAGCCTCAGCTTGCTCTTGAAAAATTAGAAAAAATTATTGAAAGTAATCCTCGTGCAGAAGAGGCGCTGTTCATTGCAGGTTTAACCAGTATTGACCTTAAGCAATATGATAAAGCTGAACAATATTTGGTTGATTTACGCAACTCTGCAAAGTATCAAAATGAAGCGTATTACTACTTAGCCATTAATGCTGAACGGAAACAGCATTATGAAACCGCCAAAGCCTATTACCGTTTAGTAGATGGTAGTCTCTATATTGTTTCAAGGCGTAATTTGATTGCAATCTATGATAAACAAGAAAATTTACACGATGCTTTACGGTTTTTAACTCAAGAGCGAGTTAATTATCCGCAGCATGCAAGTTTTCTCTATCAGGCTCAAGCCGAAATTTTAAAGAAAATGGGCAATAAAAAGGCTGCTTTAAATTTATTAGATGAAGCAATCAAAAATTTACCAGATGACCCAGAACTCATCTATGCAGAAGTCTTATTATTAGACCCTTATACTGACCGCGATAAACTCGATAAAACACTCAAGCAATTATTGCAGTTAGAACCCAATAGCCCGACCTATCTGAATGCTTATGCGTATACGCTGGCTTTGCAAAACCGCAGGTTAAAAGAAGCACGACAATATGCTGAACAAGCATTGGAATATGCACCAGAACAAGCTTCCATTTTGGATACGCTAGGTTATATCGCATTTTTACAAAATGATTATGAGGGCGCAGCAGAAGCTTTAGGCAAAGCTTATGAGCTTAGTCATAACATAAATATTGGGATTCGTTACGCTAAGGCACTGTATATGCAAGGATCATTAACTGAATTTAGTGCTGTGTTACAACAACTGAAACAAAAACACGCGAATGATCCACAATTACACCAGCTTGATGCGTTAATTTTACCTACATCTGCAAAAAAGAGTTAAATTTATGAGCAAACTTGCCCAACTGTGCACAGCGATCTGTGGATCAAGTGTGTTATTTTTAACCGGTTGTCAGCATTTTACTCAGCCTAAACCCGCAGTTACCCACCAAGTGCAAGACGAAAAACACTTCAATTTGCAAGGTAAAATTGGCGTACGCACTCCGCAACAAAGTGGTAGTGCCTTCTTCACATGGGTTCAACAGCAAGATAATTTCGATATCGAGTTAAGTGGCATTTTAGGTGTTGGAAAAACACAAATTCAGGGAAAACCGGGTGAAGTCACTTTAAACAGTGCTAAAACTGGCGTTATTACAGCGGCATCCCCTGAAGAACTTTTAGAACGTGCTACTGGTTGGCAAGCGCCGATTACTCATTTAACCAGTTGGATTTTAGCAAAGCCAGCAACTTTAAATGCCCAAATTAGCAAAGATAATGCAAATCGTGTGAGCCAACTCATCGAAGATGGCTGGACGGTTAATTTTAGTTATGATGGCGAACAAACTTTGCCAAATAAATTGGTTTTAAAGCAACCTCTTGCTGAAGATAAAGAAAACCGTATTACAATGGTTATCCAAAACCGTTAAACCTAACTTTATAAATCTATGATTCGAGTTCCTTCCCCAGCCAAGCTCAACCTGTTTTTACATATAACGGGACGTCGTGAAAATGGTTACCATGAACTACAGACCATTTTTCAACTCATTGATTTATATGACTGGATGACTTTTTATCCTATTGAGAAAGATGAAATCCAAATTGAAGGTTTAGGTGAGGTTCAACTTGAGCAGAACCTAATTTATCGGGCTGCTCAAATACTAAAACCGCATGCAAAAAAGCTCTGTGGTCTACACATCAAAATTGAAAAAAATATTCCAATGGGTGCAGGTCTAGGCGGAGGTTCTTCGAACGCTGCCACAACACTTATCGTTTTAAATCAATTATGGGAATGTGGCCTGACTCAGGCAGAGCTTGCAGACTATGGTGTAAAACTTGGTGCCGATGTTCCTATTTTTATTTATGGTAAAAATGCATGGGCTGAAGGTATTGGTGAACATTTAACATTCATAGACTTAGATCAAAAACAGTTCATTATTTTAAAACCTGATTGTTTTATCAGCACTCAATTGCTTTTTTCACAAAAAACATTGACAAGAGACACTAAGACCACTAAATTTTGCGCCTATCAGTTAGAACCTTCTAATTTTGGAAATAACTTTGAGCCTTTGGCTAGAAAGTTATACCCCGAAGTTGAAGAAGCGATGCAATATCTTGATCAATTTGGTCATGCAAAGCTTACAGGTACAGGTGCTTGTGTTTTCACTGAAGTAACCGATGAAATGAATGTTGATGACATTCTTAAACATGCACCATGTAAAGCTTACTTGGTACATAGTTTAAAAGAATCTCCTTTACACCATTTTAAAGTTGCAAGTTAGGGGCGTCGCCAAGTGGTAAGGCAGCGGGTTTTGATCTCGCCATCCGTTGGTTCGAATCCAGCCGCCCCTGCCAATTTCACCTGTAATGATGATTATATTAGGGGCGTCGCCAAGTGGTAAGGCAGCGGGTTTTGATCTCGCCATCCGTTGGTTCGAATCCAGCCGCCCCTGCCATCATATATATCATCGAATTTAGGGGCGTCGCCAAGTGGTAAGGCACCGGGTTTTGATCTCGGCATCCGTTGGTTCGAATCCAGCCGCCCCTGCCATTCTCTTATTTTAAAGACAGACTTAATTGCCTTGCTTTTTGTTGATTATTCTTGACATTGCATTGCAAAAATATTAAAGTTCTGCCGCATTAGGGGCGTCGCCAAGTGGTAAGGCACCGGGTTTTGATCTCGGCATCCGTTGGTTCGAATCCAGCCGCCCCTGCCATCTATTTCATTACATACCAACCGCCAAGGGTGCTTCATGCCCAATCTTGTCGTTTTTAGTGGAAATGCTCATCCACAGTTCGCTCAAAAAGTCGTAAGTCACTTACATATCCCTCTAGGTGCTGCATCAGTCGGTCACTTTTCTGATGGAGAAATTTCAGTAGAAATTACTGAAAATGTTCGTGGTAAAGACGTATTTATCGTTCAGCCTACTTGTGCGCCTACCAATGATAACCTTATGGAAATCTTGGTAATGGCAGATGCTTTGCGTCGTGCAAGTGCTGGTCGTATTACCGCTGTTATTCCTTATTTTGGTTATGCTCGCCAAGACCGTCGTCCACGTTCTGCACGTGTGCCGATTACAGCTAAAGTTGTTGCAGACATGCTTACCACTGTTGGTATTGACCGTGTCGTAATGATTGACTTACATGCTGACCAAATCCAAGGTTTCTTCGATATTCCAGTCGACAACATCTACGGTACTCCTGCTTTGCTTGCTGACTTACGTCAACAACAACATGATAACCTTATGGTGGTTTCTCCTGACGTTGGTGGTGTAGTACGTGCACGTGCTGTTGCCAAACAGATGGGTGACATCGATTTAGCAATCATCGACAAACGTCGTCAAAAAGCCAATGAGTCGCAAGTTATGCACTTGATTGGTGATGTAAAAGATCGTGATTGCGTTATTGTAGATGACATGGTTGATACAGCCGGTACATTGTGTAAAGCAGCTGATGCACTTAAGCAATTTGGTGCACGTCGTGTTGTTGCTTATGCAACTCACCCTGTACTTTCAGGTAAAGCAATTGAGAACTTACGCAACTCAGTCATTGATGAGTTAGTTGTAACTGACACAATTCCTCTTTCTGAAGAAGCATTGACCTTGGGCAAAATCCGTCAAGTTTCTGTTGCTAGCATGGTTGCTGAAACGATTCGTCGTATTAATAACGAAGAGTCTATCAGCGCGATGTTCGATAGTTTATAATATTGCAGCTTTTTCTTAACCCTGGCTTTGGCTGGGGTTTTCTATCACTAAACTGGTCGCAAGTTTAGTTTATTTAATCTTTAATGAGGATTTATCTCATGGCAAACTTCGTATTCAACGCTCAAGCGCGTGCTGAAGACAAACAAGGGAAAGGTGCGAGCCGCCGCCTTCGTCGCGAATCTTTAGTTCCAGCTATCATCTACGGTGGTAACGCTGAGCCTGTAACTGTTACTTTAGAACTTCGTGAGCTTGTAAAAGCTTTAGAAAACAATGCTTTCTTTGAAGAAGTTGTAGAAATCAAAGTGGGCGACAAAGTTGAAAACGTTAAAATCCAAGCGTTACAACGTCACCCATCTAAAAACACTCCTATGCACGCTGACTTCAAACGCGCATAAGTGTTTAAAGGCGTAAATTAGTGTCAAATATTTCGCTAATTGTTGGTTTGGGCAATCCTGGTTCAGAATATGCCCAAACCCGCCATAATGCAGGCTTCTGGTTCGTTGAACAGCTTGCAGATAAATATGGCATTACATTAAAAAATGATCCAAAATTTCACGGAATCAGTGGTCGTGGTAATATAGAAGGACACGATGTTCGCTTACTTCTACCAACGACTTATATGAATCGTTCCGGACAAAGTGTTGTTCCTTTCTCAAAATTCTATCAAATTGCTCCAGAAGCAATTCTGATTGCTCACGATGAACTTGATATGAACCCTGGTGTAATTCGTCTAAAAACAGGCGGTGGACACGGCGGTCATAACGGTTTACGTGATATTGTCCCACATATTGGTCCAAATTTTCATCGTTTACGAATTGGTATTGGACATCCAGGTTCAAAAGAAAGAGTTTCTGGGCATGTACTCGGAAAAGCGCCAAGTAGTGAACAAAGCCTGATGGATGGAGCAATTGATCACGCTCTTTCTAAAGTGAAGTTACTTGTTCAAGGACAAGTATCACAGGCCATGAACCAAATTAATGCGTATAAACCAACTTAAATTGTTGAACAATCAAGCTTGCTATCTTGCTTTTTTAGGAGCAAAATGCGCATCAGCCACATTGCCAGAACGGCAAAGGCAAAAGATTTCACTATAAGATCTTCTTAGGTCTACTCAGGAGACGCTAGCCATGCTATCTCGTTTATTAAAATGCAAAATTCACCGTGCAGTTGTAACCCATGCTGAACTTCACTATGAAGGTTCTTGTGCAATTGATGGCGTATTAATGGATTTAGCTGGTATTCGTGAATACGAAGAAATCCACGTTTGGAACGTAACTAATGGCAAGCGCTTCACAACTTACGCGATTCGTGGTGAAGATAACTCTGGCATTATTTCAGTAAATGGTGGTGCTGCTCACCAAGCAGATGTTGGCGATCTTGTAATTATTGCTACTTTTGGTGATTTCACCGAAGCTGAAGCAAATGCTCACAAACCACGTTTGGTATATGCAAACCCAGACAATACAGTCAACCACACAGCGAACTGCATTCCTGTTCAAGTTGCCTAATTAAAGATTTAAAAGTAAAAAAGCCCGTAAATACGGGCTTTTTTATACGCCTTTATAAACTTCTAGCAGTCCCCTTCCACCAACTGTGCTGTTGCTTACAGTTTAAAGGCTGTAGCTCTTCTCCACGTAAATCAAATAAAATCGCCTCTCCTTTTGTATTTACCTTAAATTCAGCATATTTTGCTTTCTCATAGCATTGAGCTAGACCTTCGGCAAATAAGAAGCTTCGAGAAGCTGGATATAAAGCCTGTAAACGATTTTCAGGATTTTTTAAAATTAAACGCTGCCCAGTAAATGAATTGTGAGTATCTAAAATGGTACGAACTACTCGATTTTGTGAATCTAAAATAACTTTTGCTGGAACAGAAGCATGATTAAAAATCACTTGATCTAAAGCCTCACTTTCACTTCCCGAAAGCACTTTGAGAGATTGTAAATTTAATTCATATGCGAGCGCCATATAGTCCCCCTGTAAAATAGAGCGAGGGTCAACCGGCTTAAGCTTAATAAAAATACTTTTACTCTGATGCAGGTGCCATTCATTTTTCGCAACCAAACCTGCAAAAAATAATACAGTGGCTACTGCAAGCATAAGGGAGAAATACTTTTTCATTACTTTTCCCCCTCAATAAAATTGCTTTTAGCTTCTTTCATAAGTAGCCCATATAGAGCCAGCAATATAATGCCCGACACCAAAATTGATGCACTTTTAGCTAAAAAACTTAATTGTAAACTGTAATAAAGTTGCCAAAGCACAAAGGCAAATACTACGAGCGTAACACCATAAACAATGCGATCTTTATTTTTTAAAGCCCATGTCAAAATAACAAATAAGATGAATACTTCAAAATAGCCGAGTGCAATAAGTAATATGCCAAAAACTAAAAAGGCAAAAAAAGTTATACCGTGAAGTTGCCGATAGAGATAGAAAAAACTAAAGCATAATAACCATACGCACGGCAATGCATAAAGGAACCATAGTGACTGATCAGCCGAATCAACAAGTGCTAATCCTATAAAGGTATCAAAGAATGAACTCACCCAAATTACAACGAGCGTACATAAGAAGATACTCCGCTTATACGATACGACCGCTTTACTTCCTATCAGTAGTACCGAGCTAAAAACCAAATAGTTAAGTAAGACTAAATTTAAATAAGTCTGAGTAGAGTTTAAGGACCATAATGAATGATCCATTTGTAGTAGATAGATTACTGCTATACCATAAGTTGCAAGCATTTGAATTAAAATAAAGAACCAGTGAGGCTTAAGAAAATAACTAATACATAAAATAAAGATCTGGGCAATCAATACCCATAAAATTTGATCTGTTTTAGAACCAAGATGGAATAAAAAAGCAGTCTGCCCACTCACAAATAAACAATATGCAAATTGCCGAATGAAATAGCTTTGAGATTTTGTTAGTAAAGTTATAGCTATAGCAACAAAGATGATTCCAATAATTAAAGAAATAGTCTCCCAAAATACGAGTGTAAATGCTGCAAGTGCTAAACCAGCCAGCCAAGCACCAATTGCTAACGGAATGACATAAAAACGGCTTTGGCGAAAAATTCTTATTAAGAAGTAGCTAATAAGTGCAAACCAAGTAAAAATAATGCCGGCAATCAATAAAAAAATGAACTCATTAGAATCTTTAAATAAATGATTAATACCATCTACAAGCCATATTGTTGCGGTCACACCGAGAACAGCAGCCATTAAACTGGCACATAGCTGATCATTCTTTTTAAAGAAATAGTAGAAAGCAATAATTCCTAGTAAGAACGCCGAGATCAGATAAGGTAAATTTTCACTTGATAAGAATTGAATCATCCCTGTTATTGAAATAACAGCAAACCAAGCAATAAAAACAAAACGTAAGGCTGTATATTTCTTTTGACAGATCCAGAACTGTACAAGACTTAATAAATTTAGAGCAAAAAGATAAAGATAAGGAAACTTTTCTGCCCAGAAAGTCTGTTTAAAAAATAAAAATAGGGCGAGTTGGCTTGTAATACAAATTAAAGCAAAGATTCCAATATTTGGTCGATATAGCCACGGCAATAAAAGCAAAGTCCAAATCAAGAAAAGTAAATAACTGTCTGCACCTGTTTGATAAACTTGTCCTATTACAGCCAGACTCAAACCGACCATCAAGCCACAAATGCTATGTAAGGTCTGCCGAACCCCCTCACTTAAGGTATCTTTTACGCTCACCCAAGCTGTGACAAGTAATATAACAGGTGGAATGATGAGCTGAATGCTATCAGGAAGCATCAACCAGTTAGCAGCAATTAAATACAGAATACTGAGCGCCATAAATACATAACTGAAAATATGGAGATGCTGAATAAATAAAGTATTCTTAAAGGGATAATCGTCTCTAATCTGCATGAAAAACCTGTTTTATTTATAATTTTCTATAAAAAACATAGCATTCCATTTTCATATCAACAAGTAAGCTCTTGTTAAAAAGCTTAATTCTGTTTATGAAAATACTTATTCATAATGAGACTTAGCATTCTACAAAAGCATCTAGCCAATTTTGCCAAGCGCGCTATAATAAAACCCATCGCTTCAGGGCGGGGTGTAATTCCCCACCGGTGGTAAAGTTAATTTTATGAATAGATTAACAAGCCCACGAGCTTAAATTGTGTAATTTGAGCAGATTTGGTGAAACTCCAAAGCCGACGGTATAGTCCGGATGAAAGAAGACGACGAACTGGGATAAATCCGTTTTATTTCAGTGCCAGCCTGTTTTTACATCAGTCCTGAAATGTTCAACCGTATTTTTACGAGAGCGTTTCATTATGTCTAGCTTAATTCAACCAGAACTTTTTTTCTCAGCCCTCTCTCCTGCTGAGCAGCGTATTCAACAAGCATTAGAAGATATCCGTCAAGGCAAACCTGTCTTGGTTATGGATGACTTTGACCGTGAAAATGAAGCAGATTTAATTGTTGCAGCAGAAACTCTAACTGTTGAGACCATGGCACGTATGATTCGTGACGGCTCAGGTATTGTATGTTTATGCCTGACAGAAGAATTAGCCGATCACCTTGAACTCCCTCCAATGGTTTCTCAAAACTCAAGTCAGTTTCATACTGCATTTACAGTAACCATTGAAGCTGCTCAAGGCGTTACCACTGGTGTCTCTGCTAAAGACCGTGTAACAACGATTAAAACTGCTATTAAAGATGGTGCTGTTGCAAGTGACTTAAATCGTCCTGGTCACGTTTTCCCATTACGTGCACGTAATGGTGGTGTGCTTACTCGACGTGGTCATACTGAGGGAACAATTGATTTAGCAAGATTAGCCGGTCTAAAACCTGCTGGTGTGTTATGTGAATTGACTAATCCAGATGGCACTATGGCATCAGGCATTCAAGTTTTAGCATATGCGCAAACTCATCACTTAACTGTGATTACGATTGAAGAACTTGTTCAATACCGTCAACAACACGGTATTTAAATAAAAAAGGTTTGGCTTTACGACAAAGCCAAACCTATAAATTAAAACTTATTTATATTTAAGAAACTTTCTTTTGTGCTGCCAGTTCTTCAACATAGTCCAAAAGTTCAGAGAACTGATTAATCATTGCTTTTGGCTGTGCTTGAGCAAGTTCCTCTGCTGTTCCATAACCGTAAGTCACAGCTACCGCCTCAATACCATTGTGGCGAGCACCTAAAACATCATATTGACGGTCACCTACCATTAAACACTCTTCTGGGTTTAATTGCTCATGCTCAAGAATATAACGAATGAGTTCAGCTTTATTAGTCCGCTCACCCGTCAATTCACTGCCATAAATATGTACAAAATATTGGCTTAATTCAAAATGATCTAAAATTCGTTTCGCATAAATTGTTGGTTTAGCAGTAGCAACAAATAAACGATATCCTTCTTTTTTTAAAGCGCTAAGCGTTTTTGCAACAGATGGATATACTTCATTTTCAAATAAACCAATGACCGAGAAACGCTCACGATAAGCCATTAAAGCTTGTTCAGCTAAATCATCATCTTGAGTAGCTAATAATTTTGCAAGTGATGGCTTTAATGGTGGACCAATTGTCCAGTCAATATCTAAATCGGCAGCCAATGGATAGCCTAGTTTTTCCATTGCATAGCGAATTGAAGTATGGATACCAACTTTTGGGTCTGTTAAGGTTCCATCTAAATCAATCAAAATATGTTTTATAGCCATTCAATCATTAACCCAGTAAAGTATTTAATTCAATTGGTCGAGAGTTTAATCAAACTCTCTTATACTAACGTAAATTTAAATTGAAAAGGAAATAACCGTGCGTCCAACCGTACTTTGTTTCTCGGGTTTAGACCCTTCAGGTGGTGCAGGTTTACAAGCCGATATTGAAGCGATTGGACAAAGTGGCGCCCATGCAGCAATTGCATGTACAGCTCTTACCATTCAAAACTCACAACAAGTATTTGGCTTTGAAGCAACCTCAAAAGAACTATTACTAGCTCAAGCTAATGCTGTGGTAGGTGACTTACCAATTAGATGCGTTAAATCAGGTATGCTGGGCACCACAGATAATATTGCTGCACTCGCTGAATTTTTACGTGCTCATCCTGACTATCAATATGTACTTGATCCTGTTTTAGTTGCAAACAGTGGCGGTTCGTTAGGAGACCAAGCAACTTTAGTTAAAGCATTTGTTGAACTGATTCCCCTAGCGACTCTTATTACCCCAAATACAGTTGAATTACGAGCATTAACAGGTACAGATGACTTAGAGCAAGCAACACAAAAGTTATTTGAAATGGGTGCTAAAGCTGTATTAGTAAAAGGTGGACACGAAGATACTCCCGACTTCATTAAAAATAGTTTATATATCGATGGTGAACTTGCGGCGAGTAGTAGTTGTCCTCGCCTTGAAGGGGAATATCATGGATCAGGTTGTTCATTAGCGAGTTTTATTGCAGGTCGCTTAGCTTTAGGTGATTCTCTAAAAATTGCAGTACAACATGCAGAAACATGGTTATTTGGTGTTTTAAAAAATGCCGAAACACCTGTACTTAATGGACAAAAGATTCCAAAACGATTTTAACAACCAAATAAAAAGGCGCTTAAAGCGCCTTTTTATTTATTCCAATTACTGTGGAATACGTAAAACTTGTCCAGGGAAAATCTCATCTGGATCTTTCAACATTGGTTTATTTGCTTCAAAGATTTTCGGATACTGGTTTGCATCACCATAAAATTCTTTCGCAATTTTTGAAAGATTATCACCAGATTTTACTGTATAAAATTTGCTTTCCGGCTCTGGAGTCACAACAGTCATCTGGTCATCTACGTGTGCAACATGATCGATGTTACCAACAATAAGAATAATCTTTTCTTTATCCGCCTGGCTTTGTACTTGACCATTAATAGTCGCAGTATCAGTTGAACCATCATATGTTACAGATAAGCCTTCCACCCCAAGGCCTAAACTTTTAATTAATCCTAATAATTTATTTGCCACTTCTTGTGCAGAAGGTTCTGCCGGCGTTGCTGGAGCTGGTTGTGGTTCTGCTGGTGCGGTATTTTTTTTACCAATACCTTTTACAAAATCAAAAAGACCCATTTTTAGTCCTCATCTTATTGTTTATAGTAAAGTCATTAAACTGACCCTTATTGTTATACTTGAAAAAAGAGACACCTCTGCTATCAATTAAGGTTGATCTTGTAAAAATATGTATCTCTCTCAATTATTTTACTCAAATAAAAAAAGCCACCTTACGGTGGCCTTCTTTTTAATCAGCAATATGCGAATTAACCAAGTTTTTTAGTTACATAGTCAATTGCAGATTGAACTGTAGTGATTTCGTTTGAATCTTCATCAGGGATAGTGATGTCGAAGTCATTTTCGAAAGACATAACAAGTTCAACTAAATCTAAAGAGTCAGCACCCAAGTCATCCATGAAAGATGCTTCGTTTTTAATCTCTTCAGCTTTAAGACCAAGTTGTTCTGCAACCGCTTGTTTAACGCGTTGTTCGATATCGCTCACAGGAATTCTCCTCATTGCTTGTGGCGTTTGATTTGCCACTAGTTTAATTGAATATAAAAATTTTTAAAAGTTTATACATCGGCGTTAGGCCATGTATAAACCACCATTTACATGTAATACCGTACCGGTAATGTAACCTGCTTTATCACTTGCAAGGAAACTCACCGCATTTGCGATATCTTGTGGCTCACCTAAGCGATTTAAAGCCACTTGATCACTCATTTTTTTGCGAATGTCTTCACTAAGTGCATCTGTCATTTCTGTTGCAATAAAACCTGGTGCCACACTGTTTACAGTAATTTGGCGGCTACCCATCTCTTTTGCAAGGCTACGGCTAAATGCTTCAATACCTGCTTTAGCAGCAGAGTAGTTTGCTTGGCCTGGGTTTGCAAAATGAGCAACAACAGAACTGATATTAATAATTCGACCAAAACGTGCTTTCGTCATACCTTTAAGTACGCGTTTAGATAAACGATAAACGGCTTTAAGGTGGATATTGAGAATGTCATCCCAATCATCTTCAGACATACGAAGCAACAAATTATCTTTCGTAATACCTGCATTGTTAACAAGAACAAGTACAGGACCATAGCTCTGTTCAATATGAGACACGACTGCTTCAATCTCATCGAGATTACGCACGTCGAGCGCCAAACCTGCACCTTGTTCACCAAAGCTATCAGTTAGCTTTTGTGCACCAGATTCAGAAGTCGCAGTACCTACGACAAAATAACCGTCTTGAATAAGTTGCTGGGCAATTGCAGCGCCAATGCCCCGACTCGCGCCCGTTACTAATGCAACTTTGCGTTCTTGTGTCATGCAATTTTTCCTTCTGCCACTAAAACAGCATTTAGGGCATCTTCCATTTTGCTCTTACTATCAATAGAAAAAGCTTTTTCAATATTTGGTAAACGCTTTGCGAGATTACTCAATACTGTACCTGGACCACACTCAACAATGTACTGAATACCTTGGTCTTGTAGAGACTGCATGGTACGAGTCCATTGTACAGACTGGTACAATTGTGCCGTTAAAGCCTGACGTAATTGAGCAACATCGGTAGCAATTCCCGCGTTGACATTTTGTATTACAGGAATGGTAGGTAGCTCAATGGCAGTTTGTTCCAAAGCTTCTGCAAATTTCTCTGCAGCAGGTTTCATCAATGAACAATGCGAAGGTACAGAAACTGGTAAAGCAATTGCCTTAGCAGATTGTTCTTTTGCCAATGCCATAACTTGCTGTACAGATGCAGTACTACCCGCAATTACAACCTGACCTTGTGAATTATAATTTGCAGCTTCAACTGAACCTTGACCCGATGCAGTCACGCTTTGGCACAATTCAACTACTTTATCATCGGCCAAACCAAGAATTGCAGCCATAGCACCTTCCCCTTGAGGAACAGCACTTTGCATGAGTTTTCCACGCAAATTAACTAATTTAACTGCATCTGCCAAACTCATTGAACCCGCTGCAACTAAAGCGCTGTATTCACCTAAAGAGTGCCCTGCAAGGTATTTAGGGGCTAAACCACCTAAATCTAACCATAGACGCCATAAAGCGATGCTGGCAGTTAATAATACAGGTTGGGTGTTTTCTGTTTGGTCTAAACCTTCACCACTTTGCGCAATGTGCCAAAGATCAAATCCTAGCGCGTCTGAAGCTTCAGCAAAAGTTTGCCCAACTCCACTAAACTGTTCTGCGAGTTCAGCGAGCATACCAACTTTTTGTGAACCTTGACCCGGAAACACAAATGCAGTTTTTGTGGCTAAAGCTACTTGTTCAAGACGTTTAGCAGACATAAGAAATCCTTTTTGGGTTTTCACTCATTTCTCTGGAGCGGAAATTTAACATTTAATTTGTATATTTATAATTGCGAAAAACAACAAAAAAAGGGAGCTTTCGCTCCCATTTTTTCTATACTTAAGCATCACGCTTAATGCATATCATGCAATTATTCAGCATCAGCTGCTTTAGCGAATAATTGGCGACCACGGTAGAAACCGTCTTTAGTCACGTGGTGACGACGATGAGTTTCACCAGTTGCTTGGTCTACTGTTAATGCATTCTCGGTTAAAGCGTCATGTGAACGGCGCATGTCACGGCGAGAGCGACTTTTACGGTTTTGCTGAACGGCCATGATGGCTCCTTACAAAGATCGAAAAAATGGATCAGAACAAATTCAGTTGTCTTATCTCATAATCATAACACAAATTATGAGTTAAGTTTACCCTTCAAACCTGCCAAAACATCAAACGGGTTATCCCGTTTCTCTTCGACAACGTTCTGAATGGTAGGTTGATGTTTATGTTCACAAGCATCATGCTTGGGAGATAAAGGCATCAACAATAACAGTTCATCTTCTAGTAATGCGAGTAAGTTGATCGAAGCAGGTGTATCAAAATCACCTTTTGTCGAAGACTCACTTTCACCTAAAACGATGAAATCAGCATCCTCATCCAAGCGCTCTATCAGTGACTCATCATCTACAAGTGCAATATGAAAGTCAGAAACAATTGGCATTTCAACAGGTTCCAAACAACGTTGGCACTCCATCGGAACTTTTGTTTCCATATGACCATCTAACCACACAATGCGATGATAGGCATCCATTGATAGCTTACAGTCTATGTTGATCAATTGGTTATCAATTGACCCAACAGCTTCACGAGCAATACGAGCAAGACGAGACAATGGCAGTTGACCTGACCATGTAAAGCCTTGTTCAGCCCATTTAAACGGCTCAATCTGTGCCGGAAAGGTATTTGCTGACATAATTAAGGCGGCAATTCTACAAATTCATCGGTACTCTGTCAAAGATTAAGATACAATTTTGTACTTCTTTAGACAGAACTCGGGGTAAATTAAGCAATGCACCTGTTGCAGCCGCAACCTGAAGTTAACACTTCATTACTCGTTTGCACCCATTCAACTCACCAAAACACTCTTTTACCTGACGTGGTGCAACTCTCACCATGGCCAAGCTCAAAATTAGAGTCTGAGCAAGTTGATTGGCTTATTTTACACTTTAATCACTGGTTTTCCCACCATAATGTGACATTAGTTCGTGGAGAATTTGAACCAGAATATTTCCCAGCGAATGAACATGAGCCAGCTAAAATTCAATTTGCCCATGGTTTTTTCAATAGCGCCTTGCATGAAATTAGCCATTGGACAATTGCGGGTGCAAAACGTCGCCTACTACCCGATTTAGGTTATTGGTATGCGCCCGATGGCCGAACTAAAGAACAGCAGGATTTATTTGAACAAGTAGAAGTCAAACCTCAAGCCATTGAATGGCTATTTGCTCAGTCTTTTGGCCGAAAATTTAGAGTATCTCTAGATAACCTGACAGGTGATAGCGGAGATGGCAAAAAGTTTAAAGATAATGTTTATGCCCAAGTACAACGTTACTTTTCTGGTGAAGCTAAACTACCCGTCGATGCAGCAAGATTCATTGAATGTATTTGCCAATGTACGCGAGCAGGTGCAGCGTTACAATTAAATGAATTTAAACGTGAACTCCTTGATTAAATGACAAAAAAACTACGTAAGTTACTTGCTTCCCAAGTTTGAAAAGTCTAATACTATTTTAATACTGGCGTGATGGAGTCTCTAAAATATGCTGCATTTACATGTACATCCTGAAAATCCACAGCAACGCCTCATTGACCAAGCGGTTGAGCGTATTCGTGCAGGAGATGTTGTGGTCTACCCTACCGATGCTGCCTATGCAATCGGATGCCAGATTGGTAATAAAAATGCGATGGAACGTATTGCCCAAATTCGTGATTTAGGTCCTAAACATCAATATGCAATTATGTGTTGCGATTTATCAGATATTGCCACTTATGCAAAAGTTGATAATGCGACTTATAGATTATTAAAGGCAAATACACCTGCCATTACGACTTTCATTTTACCTGCAACCAGCGAAGTTCCACGCAGGTTAATGCATCCTAAAAAGAAAACAATTGGTTTACGTATTCCGAGTAATCCGATTTGTCAGGCTTTATTAAAAGAACTTGGTGAACCTTTACTGACAAGTACATTGATTTTGCCAGGGCAAGAAGACCCACTTGATGATCCTTATGATATTGAAAATCAGTTGGCTAAACGTATTGATGTCTTTATCGATGGTGGGTTCGGTACTTTAACTACCACTAGTATTGTTGACTTATCGTGTGAACATCCAGAAATTATCCGTCATGGTGCTGGAGATGTAAGTGCTTTCGAATAAGCACTTATTCTCCTTTTTACCAACAGTTAAAAAAAAAGTATTATCAAGAAAAAAAATACTCTTTATTTAGTTTGGATTTTTTTTACACTTTAGTCGTTAAGCAATTTATTAAAAGTCACAATTCCTTTAGAATGTTTTTCACTATCTGCTGTTCTTCTGCTACAGCTCTTATTGACTTGAAAACAAGTCTCATGCTTTTGAAAATTCGCGTGGCTTATAATCGTAATGAACCAATCACTTCATCAATCCATGGAAGACGTTCCACACATCCGTGTTTTAGATGAGTGGCACGACACGATTCCTGAAGATCTTTATATTCCTCCGGCTGCCTTTGAGATTTTACTCGAACAGTTTGAAGGACCACTCGACTTTTTAATTTATCTGATTCAGAAAAACGGTTTTGATTTAGTTCAGCTCGATATCGCCCCTATTGCCACTCAATATTTAGCTTATATGGATAGCATGAAATCCTTAAATATTGAGCTGACTGCCGACTATATGGTGATGGCTGCTTTATTGGCTGATTTGAAGTCTCGCTTACTTTTACCTAAGCCAACTGTTGTTAGTATTGAAAAAGATCCGAAGCAGGATCTTATTAATCGACTAGAAACTTATTTACGCATTAAGCAAGCTGCTGAGCGTTTAGGTCAAATGCCAGTTCTTGACCGTGATACATTTAGTGCCAATGTAAGCTTAGGACATATTGCACCTGTTTATGAAGGTTATGATGTTTCAGCATTACACGATGCTTTGTTTTGCGTATTTAATCGTCCAGAACCTATAACGCACACAATTGCACAAGAGCCTGTACTGTTAGAAGAACGTATTGCTTATATTGAAGAGAAATTAGAGTCAGGCGACGTGTTAAGTTTTAAAGAATTACTGAACCCCCAACAAGGCCGTATGGGAATGGTTGTAACTTTTATGGCTGTTTTAGAATTGACCCGACAACAAAAGATTAAAATTATTGCGACAGGTGTTGAAGCTCCATTGGCTATTCAAGGGTCTGCGGCATGAGTTTTGAACAAAATAATACCGATTTGTCATTAGCTGACATTCATCACGAAGTTTTATTGCAACTTGAAGCGATTATTTTTGCCAGTGAAGCACCTGTTTCAATTGCTCGTTTAAAAGAAGCTTTTAATAATCAATATAACAAACAACAGCTTCGTCAGCTTTTACAACAGCTTGCCCTCTTACAACATGGCCGCTCTATTGAGTTGATTGAAACCGCGCAAGGCTTCCGTTTTCAGGTAAGATCCAAATATCGCAATATTATTGCGCAGATTTGGCCAGAGCGACCAACAAAACTGTCGCCATCTTTACTAGAAACGTTGGCCGTCATTGCGTATCATCAACCAGTCACGCGTGCTGATATTGAACAAATTCGTGGTGTATCTAATAATAGTCAGATTCTCAGAACGCTATTTGACTGGAACTGGATTAAAGAAGCTGGTTTTAGAGATTTACCCGGAAGACCTGCGTTGCTAATTACAACGCCTCAATTTCTGAATGCTTTTGGTCTAGCCTCTTTAGGCCAATTGCCTCCCCTACAGAACGCCAAGGAAGCATTTATGGCTCTCGATGCGAATGCACCGAAATCATAAAGAGGTGGACTGTTGATCATTATGTCTAAGGTTGTGCTGTCATGAGTGAAAAATTGCAAAAAGTATTAGCGCGAATCGGATTAGGTTCCCGTCGATATATGGAAGAGGTTATTGCCGCAGGACGCGTGAGTGTAAACGGCAGCGTTGCCCAAGTGGGTGAGCGCATTGAACCAGGCGATGAATTACGCATTGATGGCCGTAAAGTTCAGTTCCAAATCGAGGACGAAATTCGTCGTCGTGTACTGATTTATTATAAACCTGAGGGTGAGATCTGTTCACGTAATGACCCAGAAAAACGCCCAACCGTATTTGATCATTTGCCACAAATTGCAAATGACCGTTGGGTAATGGTAGGTCGTCTGGATATTAACAGTACAGGTTTATTACTATTCACAAATGATGGTGAGCTTGCTAACCGCTTAATGCACCCATCTAATGAAATTGAACGTGAATACGCTGTACGTGTAATGGGTGAAGTAACCCCACAATTACGTCAAAACATGGTCAATGGTGTAGAGCTTGAAGATGGTCCAGCCAAGTTCGAATCTTTCTCTGAAATTGGTGGTGAAGGTATTAACCGCTGGTATCAAGTTGTAGTGAAAGAAGGCCGTAACCGTGAGGTTCGCCGTATTTTCGAATCACAAGGCCTTAAAGTAAGCCGCTTATTACGTACTCGCTACGGTACTGTGATTTTACCACGTGAACTACGTACTGGTCGCTGGATGGAGTTAGACAAAACTGACATCGACAACTTGGCAAAATCTGTTGAATTAAAGCCACGTCAAGGTACAGGTTTATTTGGTATGGCAAAACGTCGTACTGACCGTATGACTGAAAAGCCAATGGCAGCACGTCGTGGTGGTTATTTACGTCAACAACGTCGTGATGATGAAAAAGAAGCGCCAGCTAACACAGGCAATCAGCGTAAATCGACTAGTTTTAACCGTGGATTTAAAAAGTTCTAAGTAAAGCTTTTAAATCAAAAAAACCGCTCACATTAGAGCGGTTTTTTATTGCTGGTTTGCACTTAATTCATTTTTGCTAATTCAATCCACTCAGCTTCAGGGAAATGAATGGCTAAATAGTCCTTCAAATAATTTGAAGTATCTTGCGAAATTAATGGATCTTTTGATTCATCTTTTAAGTTATAAACCAAAGCTTTTAATTTCAGGCCGCGTGACTTAAGTGCCTCAAGACTAAGCAAAGTATGGTTAATACTTCCTAGACGACCAGAAGTCACTAAAATAACGGGAAACTGATGCTGAGCTACATAGTCAATGGTGAGTAGACTGCTGGTTAAGGGCACCATTAAGCCCCCTGCACCTTCTAACAATACAATTTCAAAACGCTCAGCCAATGTTTGAGTCGCATTTTCAATTTTTTGAAAGTCGATTTCTCGATTATCAAGTCGTGTTGCTAAATGAGGTGAAGCAGGATAGCTAAAGATTTCAGGCATAGTCAGCTTATCGTGATCTTCCTGAAACCAACCTTGCCCCATAATTTCACGATGCTTCTCGATATCTTCAGAAATATCAGCATTACCTGTTTGAATGAGTTTTTGGGTAATTACTTTTTTACCCTGCTCAGTCCATAATTTTGCTAAAAAGCCTGTCGCGTAGGTTTTACCAATTTCGGTATCAATCCCACTCACAAAATAGACCTGACCACTCATTTACTTCATTCTCCGGGCAATACAATAAATTGGATGATATGTTAAGGCATATCCCTCAGCATGCTTAAACCGCTCATAATCTTGATAAAACTGCTGTAAACTTTGCTTGGTCCAACGATGCTGAGCTGTAGCAGTTACACCTGTTGCTTTTAAATGCTGCAACACGGCTTTAGGTGAATCGAAATAGAGCTGAGTTTGTGACTCTGACAAATGCAAAATCTCAAAACCAGCCTGAGTTAAGGCACTGGTCCAATTTTCAAGCGACCAGTAACTTAGGCCTTGTCCAGTTAGCTCTTTAATTTCAATTAAGTTCTTAGCTCCAAATGTTGAAAAGCATAACCAACCGCTGTCAGTTAAAGCTTCATTACAACGCTTAAGCAAACGCAGTAAATCTTGCATCCATTGCAAAGCAGAACCTGAAACAATCATATCGAGCTGTTGAGGGAGTTCTAACGTTTCAACATCTCCAATTAACCATTTCAAATGTTCTTGATGATTAAAGGGCTGCTGCACCTCTGCATACAGATCATTCAAAATTAAATCTTCAATTTGAAAAGCTTCAACAAGCAGACGAGTTAAGTTGCCAGAACCACAACCGATTTCAAAAACACGTGACATCGTACTTGGGCAAAACTGCTTTAGTAAACCCATTAAATTTTGGCAAATTTGTTTTTGAACAACAGCATGCTCTGAATAGCTTTGCCCTGCTTTAGCAAAACGCTCGGCAACTAAATTTTTATTCAGACTCACAGAAAACTCACCAGTGCTTCAAGCTCGTGTTGTTCAACCATTGACGTTAAAGAAATACGCAAACGTGCACTATTTTTAGGTACTGTTGGTGGGCGTACAGGCATGGCATAAAAGCCGCTTTCTTGAACATGTTTCGCCTTATCGATCGCAGCCTGACTCTCTCCCACAATAATTGGAACAATATGACTAGTCGACGGACTTACATAACCCTTTTGTACAACAGCTTGTTGAAGATATTGGCTAATATTCTTTAAGTGTTCACGCTGAGGTTGAGCAACCAATACTTTTTGGAATATAAAGTTTACCCAGGCTACAATAATCGGAGGTTGAGAGGTTGTAAAAATAAGCGGGCGCATTTTATTAATAAGATAGTCTTTAATAATTGGATCGCAAATAATGTAACCACCGACTGCTGCCAATGCTTTACCGAAAGTACCAACTAGAAAATCAATTTCCTGAATGACATTATATTGTTCAGCACATCCTAAGCCTTGCTGACCACGTACACCAATTGAGTGTGCTTCATCGACATACAGCATGGTTTTAGCAAAACGTTTTTTAAGCTGGACTAATGCAGCTAAGTCCGTTTCATCACCATCCATACTAAAAATACTTTCTGTGACCACAATGATTCGTTCAATATTGTCATCATCATGATATTTTTGCAGAAGTTGTTCTAAGTGCTGTAAATCATTATGTCGATAACGCACATACTGCGCACCAGATAAACGTATACCGTCAATCATGCTCGCATGAACTAACTTATCAGCCAAAATTAAAGTTTTGTTATCAGAAACAGCTGGCAAAATACCAATATTCATGTGATAGCCACTATTAAATAACAGAGCCGACCGACCACCAAATGCTTTGCTTAGGCTATTTTCAAACTGCTCATATTCATCAAAGTTACCCGTCAATAAACGGGCCGATGAAGAACTAAAATAGCTGCGCTCTAAAGGTAAGCTATCTAAAAACTCTTGGCGAAGATTAAGATCAGCCGCAAGTCCAAGATAGTCATTTGAAGCTAAGTTGAGCATTGTTTTATTTTGAATAGTAATAAAACGGCCATGCTGTACATTTTGGGTAAATTGTCTAAAGTTACCTTGTTGTTTTAACTCATCTAACTCTGTAGCAAAATGATCAAGCAATGACATCTTAATGCGCTCCCTGCAATGTTTTAACAACTTCAACTAATTGTTCAAGCAAATCGCTTAGCTCTTGTTGAGTAATGACATAAGGTGGCATCACATAAACCAGTTTGCCAAAAGGGCGAATCCAGATTCCACGGTCTACAAATTGTTGCTGTAAAGTTTTCATATCAACATTAAAGGTGAGTTCTACTACACCAATTGCACCCAACACTCTTACGTCAGCAACATAATCAAGCTGACTTAAAGGCGTTAAATATTGGCTAAGTTGTTGCTCAATTCGCTTAATATTGGCTTGCCAATCTTGCTCAATTAACAGTTGCGTACTTTTCAAGGCAACAGCGCAAGCAAGTGGATTGGCCATAAAGGTTGGGCCGTGCATAAATACTCCAGCCTCACCACGACTAATGGTTTCTGCAACATGCTTTGTTGTTAAGGTCGCAGATAACGTCATATACCCGCCTGTTAACCCTTTACCTAGGCACATAATATCCGGCTCGACTTGAGCATGTTCCCACGCAAAAAGCTTACCCGTACGGCCAAAGCCAGTCGCAATTTCATCAAAAATTAATAACAGATGATACTTCTCGCAAAGCGCTTTAGCCTGACGTAAATATTCAGGATGATAAAAACGCATGCCCCCTGCACCTTGAACAATTGGTTCAATAATGAGTGCAGCAAGGGTTTCATGATTTTGCTGAATAGACTGTTCTAGCTCGGCAATATCTTGAGGGTTCCATTCTTCATGAAATTTAATTTGTGGTGCTGCCACAAAAAAGCGGTTTGGTAAGCTGGTACCAAAAATTTGGTGCATGCCTGTAACAGGATCACACACAGACATCGCATTCCATGTATCACCGTGGTAACCAGAACGCGTAGTAATAAAATTTGTTTTTTGCGGTTGGCCCTGTGCGGTCCAGAATTGCACAGCCATTTTTAAAGCAACCTCAACAGCGACCGAACCTGAATCTGCATAGAAAATTTTTTCGAGACTTGGCGGTGTAATTTTTAAAAGAATTTTTCCAAGCTGAATCGCAGGATCATGAGTTAACCCACCAAACATGATATGTGACATGTTCTGTAATTGATCGGTCACTGCCTGATTAAGTTCAGGGTGGTTATAGCCATGAATTGCACACCACCAAGAGGACATGCCATCAATTAAAGTTCTACCATCATCGAGTTCAATCGTTGCACCATAAGCACGTTTCACTTTAAATGTTGGTAACGGTTGGGTCATTGAAGTATATGGATGCCAAATATGTTCCAAATCAAAATTATCGGTCATCCTCTATACCCTTTTACAGCAATCAAATCTTTCATTTAGCACATGTTAAACCTGTTAAGAATGAAAGAGAATTGCGATATCAATCAAAGCTTATTAACTTTGCTGATGAATTGTTAAAAACTGGCAGATTTCTTCAATTATTCTTTCGAACTGTAGGTAGGGAAAAGCATGTGTAGCATCTTTTAGCAACTTATAAGTCATGTTTTCTGTAGCGAAATCCTTAAAATTCTCCATAATTTTGCAAGGAATGACATTGTCTTGCTCAGCAAACAGATGAAGCTGTAGACCTGGATAGTTTTTCAAATTATCTACCAGATTTAACTGTTCAAGCATTTTTAAACCGTCTAACAGTATTTCCTGTGCGGGTGGATTTGCGATGTTTTGTACACTCATCCAATCTTGTTTCGCTTGAGATGAGCCAAGTGTAATCAAATAATAAAAACGCTTTAAAGTGGCTTGCGGATTCTGTAAAAAAGACGCTTTAAATTGACTAAATACATCAGTAGGCATTGCTGTTTGCCAATTATCGTTAGCAACAAAACATGGATTCGACGCGAGCGTAATTAACGTTTTAGTTTGCCCAGTTTGTTTATAAAAAAAGTCAACGAGATGAGTTGCTAACTGTCCGCCTAAAGACCAGCCTATCACCACATCAATTTCAGCCACTAAATCAAGCTGTGCTTGAAAGTTACTCTCTAAAATATCAAAAATATTAATTAGTTGTGTTTCGAAACCAGCTTTTTCCAAATGCAATTTAAGTGATTGCAAAGGTTCTATCCCTACTCCCCAACCTGTAATCAATAAAATTTTATTTTGTAACTTCATATGCATGTCCACAGCCAACTTTTGCAAGATTATATATTAATATCAATTTTAAATATCCTTTAAAATCAATATAAAAATTAAATTTCGAAAAGTAAAATCAGACATTTAGAGGCTTTTAATATTCTGAAATATATTGATAAGTAAGGCCTAAATTATTCATATGAAATATACAAAAATTTAATTATGTAAACATTGAAGCAAATCAAAAAACAACATAATCCACACTTCACCCATAAATCCATTGTGCAATGTAATTAATGT
>NZ_JBIUCS010000090.1:0-849 GCF_044538485.1 Acinetobacter sp. ABJ_C5_2
TTCCAGTCTCATTGATTTTATTTATTTTGTCTAAACATCATAATCTTTTATATATTCAAAATATCACTCTATATCATCTACCCAAATGTTAATACCTTCAAGATAATCAACTAAATTATCTTTCTCCTATTGATTCATTGATAGATCATTAATTAACATTTGTACAGATTCCAAAATCTTATTTATCAGTAATTTTTGAGTTTTTATTAAATTTATTCTTTATTTTCTCACTGAAGATTACCGATTATCTAACTTCAACCTTTTTTCTCGCACTATTTTACGCAATATTTTCTATATTTTCGGTCCACTCTTGAGAAATAGCTCATGTAATTAGCAGATATTTCTTGCTAATTTAAAAGTAGCTAACCTTCTATAAGCTAATGTCCATTTTTAGGAAATTTGCATTTCATAAAATAATAGTCTACTCACCGGTCTGATTCTTAGCGATACTTTGCCTAAAAAGCACTATAAAAGAATCCAAAGCCCTTGATGAACAACTCCTTCTTAAGCCAAGTGAATTAATCCCATTATAGTTTAGGCTTTATTATAAAATTTTATAGAAGCTATAACTATGTATTAGATAGTGATAATTCGTCATATTTTTTTAAATCAGTTTAATTAATTTTCCCTATAGATACTGCCTTATTAAATAATTTATTAAATCTTGCTAAAGATTCGACATCTCCTACTAATGAGGTATAAAGTACTAGATATTTTCAATTTCTTTAATATCTAATTTTATTATTTCATCTATTTGATCATCTAAAAACTCACCATTTTTTCATATTTCTCTCTCTCTAAAAGTTTACTCACAACTTGATTAAAGTTATTAAATTTCCTTAATTTAAT
>NZ_JBIUCS010000091.1:0-816 GCF_044538485.1 Acinetobacter sp. ABJ_C5_2
GTATTATGTTGGTAGTAATTTTTTTATTAAAAAGGGAAAAGTGTGTATATATAAAGGGGTTATGGTGGTTTCATCGAAAGAGAATTTAATAGATTATCTTTTAAAGATTATTCGAGAGAATGACTCTAGAAGTATATTTGTTATTCCGAAAAATGATAAAAACATGCTTTTATTACTAGATAATGAAGGTGGATTAATTTTAAAGAAGAAATCCTTATAGTTGAAAATAAGATTAAATAAAATCATTGGTTTTATGGATTTCTAAAATAGAATATGAGGTACGGTTCTATTATTGTGATCATATCTTTTTAATTATTTGGGTTAAGTTGTGGATGGATGGAATAATTTTATTAAGAGGTCGCATGATTAAATTTAAGACACTTATTAAAATTAATGATGATTTTATTGATATAAATGACATTGCTTTTTCTTATCAAGTAAAAAATGTTGATTGGGAGTATGTTGAAGGAAAAATAGTAATTTTTTATTATGAAAAAGAAATTTTTGGATCAAATGTTGTAGATGATATAAATTGGTTCTGGGGATTCATTGCAGATGGTTTTGAAGAATTTTTTAAAAATGGAAATTATGATATCTATTTTCCTTCTCAGCCAATACGTTTTACTATAATGAAACTTAAAATAAATCTAATTAATCTTAAAATTTCATCAGAAGAAGTTATTTATTTGAATAAAGACTTTAACTCAATAGATTTTTTAAGATCTTTATTTAGTGGTGCCATTAATTATTTTAATTTTGAAAAAAGATTTAATGAAGATGAAATTATCGAAATGGATAGAAGAATTAAGTTAATAG
>NZ_JBIUCS010000092.1:0-773 GCF_044538485.1 Acinetobacter sp. ABJ_C5_2
GTATTAATATGTCTAATTGGTCTCCAAGCAGGGCTAGATTTTGTTCTGATTCAATTTTTATATGATTATATATTTTAAATTGTTCAGGATAAATAAACTCAAAATCAGGATCACTATTATCAATTTTTCCTTTTTCTAATAAGTCACTAATTTTTGTAATTTGGATATCTTTGAAACCTTTACAATAAAAAATTTCACGTATTAAATCATCACAATTTTTTGTACTTAAATCTTCTGTAATAAATTTAATAAGATCAAGATTAATGTTATTTTCTTTTGTTATTTTACTATATGCGTATTTTATTTCGCCCCTAATTTGGTCATTATGAATGCTGATATTGAATTTTTTGTGTAAATTTTCTCGATTTTTATCAGTAAATAATGAAATTGAATAATCTGATTGGTGTGACATGTTATCCCCTTTGAAATTTATCAAAAATGTATTGTTTTCTTGCATAACTTTAGGCTTCTTGCAAAAGTTAAAATTTGAACAGTTCTAATGTTTATGAAATTACTAGAATGATGATCAGGTACTTCGACAAGAGACTGATTAAATATATAGCTGATATATTATTCAATCAAAAAATCGACTCCACTTAACATAATGGGCGTGATTTGAAAATTATATTTAAAAAAATGATTTAAATCAAATTCTTAAAATTTTTATTTACTATAAAAAGAAAAATTCCGTTTTTGACATGAGTTGGCTTTTTTATGAGGAGTTTTGATAGCTCCCGCCAATCATTTTGACTAAAATTGCTCTGTATAACTTG
>NZ_JBIUCS010000093.1:0-721 GCF_044538485.1 Acinetobacter sp. ABJ_C5_2
ATATAGTATTTTACATTTAAATATTCTCAAATTAATAAAATATGAATATTTAAATAATTACCACTCATTAAAATTTTCTTCTATTACCTCTCCTAAAGAATTTCCTAACTTCTTATACTCATCATTATCAATATAATAAATATATATCTTACCCTTTTCATTTATAAAAATAGGATTTCCAGCCCCATCATCCGAAACAACTATTGATTCTAAAATGTAATTATCAACCTTTAAATCATCTAAAAGCTTTCTTCCTCTATTAGTTAAATTAATAACATTCTCTTCACCTAACATCTCAGCATTTTTTAAGTCATATATCCCTAATCCTGCATATGAACCTCCATATGTACTAATAAACAACTTATAGTCATCCGAAAGTTTTATTTTCAAGCTAGTTTGTACATAATTAATATCATTTACGGTTAAAGGAATTCCTTTCATTTCAGGTTTAATTTTATAGAACTCATTCAATCTATTTAATAAAGCACTTTTCATATCATTTTCCAAAAAATAATATCTTAAATTATACCTATGTAAGTCTTTTTAGACTAAATCTTTCCCATACTATTTTTGTCAATTATTAAAATAATTTCCTCCCGAATCCAAGTAAGAATTTTATATTTTTATTGTATTAGATAATACCACCTTCTTTTCAATTAGATAATCACTGATAATTAAATCATCTTTCAAAGCGCCAAACAAATTAATATACATATTATTT
>NZ_JBIUCS010000094.1:0-713 GCF_044538485.1 Acinetobacter sp. ABJ_C5_2
GTTTTTAAGAACTAAGCATGAGAAGTTAAGTAATATATTAAATCATGCTGTCGATGATTTTTCATTAAAAAATTATATTGATAAAGATAAAATTTTAATTTTTGTTTATTAAATAGTTTTATTCTATATAATATAGTCTTTAAAGGTTGGCAGATAGCGTATTTAGATGAAAATTTTGATAAATAATTCAGGTGTAATTTAGAGCTTATATTCATATTGTTATGCTTTTCTTAAGTTAAAATGGTAAAGTCTCATGTTTTCTATGGTAATGAACAAAAATTAGAGTTTTAAGTGTAGATATGTCTGTAATTGAAATACAAAAAAACATATGTAAAAAATTTCATTCTAAGTTTGTGAAACCTTCGAAAAATGAAATGGTTGCTATAGCGTTAAATTCATTGGGAAAAATACCAATTACAGGAATACGTAATATACTTGAAGATGGTGAAAATATCTCATGGTTTTTCTATTGTGGAGAGTTTTCAGCAGATGATAATTTCTTTAACCCAATGCATATATCTCATTTAAAAAATTATCTTCCCGAAGTTATTTCTTATTTGGCATTAGAAGAAGGTTTTAGATTTGTAATAGATAAACAGGGTTATGAAGATGTATGGAGAGAACAATAGTTACTAAATTTATATTTTAAACTTATAATATATTTAGCCGAACAACTCTTTTTTATGAAAATTCTGTAGGATACTACTATAAAT
>NZ_JBIUCS010000095.1:0-668 GCF_044538485.1 Acinetobacter sp. ABJ_C5_2
AGATGTATCTGAGGGTCTGTAGCTCAGTTGGTTAGAGCACACGCTTGATAAGCGTGGGGTCACAAGTTCAAGTCTTGTCAGACCCACCATGACTTTGACTGGTTGAAGTTATAGATAAAAGATACATGACTGATGATGTAAGCTGGGGACTTAGCTTAGTTGGTAGAGCGCCTGCTTTGCACGCAGGAGGTCAGGAGTTCGACTCTCCTAGTCTCCACCAGAACTTAAGATAAGTTCGGATTACAGAAATTAGTAAATAGAGATTTAGATCTTGGTTTATTAACTTCTGTGATTTAAGTATCACGGTATTAAGCATGACCTGACGAAGGCGTGTTTATTCATTAACAGATTGGCAAAATTGAGTCTGAAATAAATTGTTCACTCAAGAGTTTAGATTAAGCAATTAATCTAGATGAATTGAGAACTAGCAAATTAACTGAATCAAGCGTTTTGGTATATGAATTTAGATTGAAGCTGTACAGTGTTTAAGTACACAGTACTCTAAACTGAAATGTTGAAGTTACTAACTTGTAGGTAACATCGACTGTTTGGGGTTGTATAGTCAAGTAATTAAGTGCATGTGGTGGATGCCTTGGCAGTCAGAGGCGATGAAAGACGTGATAGCCTGCGAAAAGCTCCGGGGAGGCGGCAAATATCCTTTGATCCGG
>NZ_JBIUCS010000096.1:0-524 GCF_044538485.1 Acinetobacter sp. ABJ_C5_2
ACATTACCTGCAGGGTCGGTCGCTGTCACAGTTACCGTATGTGGTCCATCGGTCAACACTGGAAGCGTATTGTCTGCAAGGGTCCAGGTACCGTTGCCGTTATTGACTGCTGGATAGTCTGTGCCATCTACAGTCACCACCACAGTCGCAGTCGGATCATTCACTGTACCGGTCAGCGCAGGTGTGCTGTCATTCGTCAACACATCATCTAGCGCAACCACAGGTGCCGTAATGTCTGCAGAGACTGTACCTGAACCTGGCAATGAGGTATTGCCTGCAGGGTCGGTTGCTGTCGCAGTTACTGTTTGACCATCAGTCAAGTCACCTGGGTTTGGCACTGTCCATTTACCATCAGGACCTGCAACTACAGTTGCTGTTGTGCCATCAGGGAAGCTCACAGTCACGGTTGATCCCGCTTCTGCTGTACCTGTCACTGGATCAGTGGCATTGATTGGATCAAGAACCGGTGCATTTGGTGCTGTGGTATCGATAGTCACCACTGCACCTGTTGTACCCACATTACC
>NZ_JBIUCS010000097.1:0-435 GCF_044538485.1 Acinetobacter sp. ABJ_C5_2
CAGTTGCTGTTGCTGTAACAGTTTGACCATCAAGCAAGTTACCTGGGTTTGGCGCTGTCCATTGACCATCTGGGCCTGCAACCACAGTTGCTGTTGTGCCATCAGGGAAGCTTACAGTCACGGTTGAACCCGCTTCTGCTGTACCTGTCACTGGATTAGTCGCATTGATCGGATCAATTACTGGTGCACTTGGCGCTGCCGTATCGACAGTCACGATGACATCTGTTGGGCTGCTGATATGACCTTGTGAATCCACTGCTTGCGCATGGATGGTGATTGGGCCATCTGCAGTCACAGGAATCGCTGCGGTGATATAGCCATTGCCCAGGTCAGTCGCATTGACAGTGTAGTCAGTGCCGTTAACTGTCACGACTGTGCCTACCACTGCATCCGGACCTAACGCAACACGGGCATCAAAGCTGCCGTCTGTGCCTA
>NZ_JBIUCS010000098.1:0-397 GCF_044538485.1 Acinetobacter sp. ABJ_C5_2
CCGGATCAAAGGATATTTGCCGCCTCCCCGGAGCTTTTCGCAGGCTATCACGTCTTTCATCGCCTCTGACTGCCAAGGCATCCACCACATGCACTTAATTACTTGACTATACAACCCCAAACAGTCGTCAACACCTACAAGTGAGTGTTGTCCGTGCGATTCTTCATCGCTACCATCTGTTGTCTGTGTACTTAAACACTGTACAGCTTCAATCTAAATTCATATACCAAAACGCTTGATTCAGTTAATTTGCTAGTTCTCAATTCATTCAGATTAATTGCTTAATCTAAACTCTTGAGTGAACAATTTATTTCAGACTCAATTTTGCCAATCTGTTAATGAATAAACACGCCTTCGTCAGGTCATGCTTAATACCGTGATACTTAAATCACAGAAG
>NZ_JBIUCS010000099.1:0-388 GCF_044538485.1 Acinetobacter sp. ABJ_C5_2
CACTGACAGGTTATGCAGGTGATGACCTGTTAGATGGTGGAGAAGGTAAGAACATCTTAAACGGTGGTGATGGCAATGACACGTTGATTACAGGTTCAGGCAATGATGTACTGAATGGTGATAACGGTAATGACACATTGAATGGCGGTGCTGGCAATGACACGCTAAACGGTGGTGCTGGACTGGATACCTTGATTGGTGGCAGTGGTAATGATGTGCTGACTGGTGGTGATTACGAGAAAGATATTTATATCTTCCAGACAGGTCATGGGCAGGACATTATCAATGATAAAAGCTATGACTGGACCAGTTTACAGTACTTCAATGATGTGAAATTTGAAGGTGCGAACTTTGCCGATGCCCAGTTCTTAAGAGTAGGCAATGATCT